>CAZMNK010000003.1:0-79144 GCA_964567625.1 uncultured Enterobacterales bacterium
GAGCCACGGGTCAAAGCTCCCGGTTGTCATCGGGGAAAAGGAAGCGTCTGTGGTCACAGTGCCCAGGGGCAGGGTCAGGCCCGGTTTGACCCGCAGGACCCGGCTGGGTTCGTTCAGCACATCGAAGCTGGCATTGAGGAAACCGTCCCGAAGGGCGAGGCTCCCATCGGTCCAGCGCTGCCCGGAGGCCGTAAACGAGGCCGAGGTCCGCGGGTTGATCGCAATCTCGAACCGCCCCGAACTCATGCCCACCAACCCGCCGCTGATGAGCGTGGCACGGCTGCTGAGTCCCACGGTGTTCTGCCCCTCCTCCAGGGGCCCATCGTATTCAGACCTGCCGACCGGCAGGTTGGCATCCGCTCACATCGTTCACTGGGCGTAGGCAGGCTCGGCTGCAAAGGCGAACAGCAGCGTGGAGACAGAGACCAGGTGACGGGGATTCACCCCCGAACTCTACCAGCAAACCCCGGCCTGACCACCTCTCCCCGAACCCAATTGGCGTTGCCACCTACGGATTCCGCGGGAAGATGGCCACAACAACCCTCCCAGGAGACCGAGCAGGCTGGGAGATTCTGGCAGGCCCGGCGAATGGGGTTCACAGAAGCTCGTCGCCGTGATGAGTTTTGCATGTCAACACATTTCATCCAGGATCATTGATACGGTAAATACCGTATTTTACTATTGTATTTTCATTTACTATGAACAACCTACAAGATGCATTGTTGTAAATACTGTAAAGTGCTCCCATCGCAAAGACCCCACGAATGGGCGGCAAGGTGCGCAGCCTGCGCCGCAAGAAGAGCATCACCCAGGCCCAGCTCGCCCGGGAGCTCGGCATCTCGGCCAGCTACCTGAACCTGATCGAAAACAACCGACGGCCCCTGACGGCTCCCCTGCTGATCAAGCTGGCCCGCCACTTTTCGGTGGACCTGGACTCTTTTGCCGAGGAGGACGAAGCCCGGATGGTGGCATCCCTCCGGGAGATCCTCGGCGACAACCTCTTTGCCGCCCACGACATCAGCCTGAACGACGTTCGCGACCTGGTGAACCAGTCGCCCGAGATCGCCCGAGCCGTGTGCACGCTGTACCAGCACTACGACACGGCCAAGCAGGCCGCCGGGGACATGCTGGAGCGCCTGAACGAGGCCGGGGCGGACCACGAGCTCCCCGACCGCTTCCGAAGCCCCAGCGAAGAGGTCTCGGAGTTGCTGCAGACCGCCATCAACCATTTCCCCTCGTTGGAGGAAGGCGCCGAGCGCCTGTGGCGCGATGCCCGGTTGGACACGGCGAGTCTGCGCTATGGCCTGGTGAGTTGGCTGGAAAACCGGCTGGGAATCGAGGTTCGCTCGATGGCTTTTCACGCCGGTGAGCGCCAGGTGAGGCGCTTCGACCCCCAGAGGCGGTTGTTGGAGCTGAGCGAGGTCCTGGCTCCGCGCAGCGTCAATTTCCAACTGGCCCACATGATCGGCCTGCTGACCCACGAGGCGGACTTTCAGCAGATCCTGGATGGCGCACGACTGTCCACCGACGATGCCCATGCCCTGGGCCGGGTGGCACTCGCCAACTACTTCGCTGGCGCGGTCTTGATGCCCTACGCCGAATTCCTGCAGTCCGCCCAGTCCGAACGCTACGACGTGGAACTGCTGGGAGCACGTTTTCGCACCAGCTACGAGCAGGTCTGCCACCGGCTCACCACCCTGCAGCGGCCCGGAGCCCAGGGTGTTCCCTTCCACCTGATCCGGGTCGACATCGCCGGCAATATTTCCAAGCGCTTCAGCGCCTCAGGCATCCACTTCGCGCACTTTTCCGGCGCCTGCCCCAGGTGGAATGTACACGCGGCCTTCCTGACCCCCGGGCGCATTCGAACCCAGGTCTCCGAGATGCCGAATGGCACGGTCTATTTCTGCTTCTCGCGCACCCTGAGAAAGGGACAGGGAGGCTGGCATGCTCCCACCGCGGTTCACGCCATCGGACTGGGCTGCGAACTGAGGCATGGCAAGGGGCTGGTCTATGCGGACGGCATCGACCTGGACTCCCCGAAGCCGGTCCCCGTGGGGGTCTCTTGCCGCCTCTGCGAGCGCATGGACTGTGCTGAGCGGGCCTTCCCCGCATTGGCAAGCCCGATGCGAATCGACGAGAACGTCCGGGGACTCTCGTTCTACGCCCCAGCAGATCCGTGACGACTCCCGACGGAATCCTGTTTTCCGAACTTCACCGCTGTGCCCTGGTCGGCATGGTGCACCTTCTCCCCTTGCCTGGAAGCCCCGGCTGGGCCGGCTCGATGACCGAGGTGCTCGACAGGGCCCTGGCAGATGCGGAGGCCCTGATGTTGGGGGGCTGCGACGCCCTGCTCGTGGAGAACATGGGGGACGTGCCCTACCTGAAGGCACAGGTCCTTCCAGAGACGACGACAGCAATGGCTGTGGCCACCGCCGCGGTGGTGGAACTGGGACTTCCCACAGGGGTCCAGATCCTGGCCGGTGCCAACCGCCAGGCCCTGGGCGTGGCTGTCGCTACAGGGGCGCAATTCATCCGGGCCGAGGCCTTTGCTTACGGTCATGTCGCTGACGAGGGCTGGATCGAGGCCAGCGCCGGGACCCTGCTTCGCGCCAGGAAGGCCCTGGGCGCCGACATCGCAATCTGGGCCGACGTCCAGAAGAAACACGCCTCCCATGCCGTCACCGGAGACCTGAGCCTGGCGGGGTTGGCCCAGGGCACCGCCTTCTGTGGCGCCGACGCCCTGGTCATCACCGGGCCCTCCACCGGCGCCCGCACCGATCCTGGTGACCTGGAGGACGCACGGACCGCTGGCCTGCCGGTGGTGGTCGGATCCGGGGTGAGCGACATCGATGCCGCCGATCTCTCCTCCCTGGCAGATGCCCTGATCGTGGGCAGTTGGTTCAAGGAGAACGGAGACTGGCGCCAGCCTGTAGAAGTGGCCCGTGTTCGCGCTGTCGCCAGCGCAATCGGGGGGTAGGATCACGGGGATGCGCTCTGCACTTCTGATCTCTCTTCGGGATCCAAACGACCCGATGGCCACCCAGGAACAGCGGTGCTTTGCCGAAACCGCCCAGTGCACGGTGGAGTTGTGCTTTGCAGTGGGACGAATCCTGGATCGAGACGTGCTCTCGGATCGTCCAGCGGTGTTCTTCGGTGGTTCAGGCGCCTACTCCGTGCTGGACAAGGAGCCCTGGATTCACGGGCTGTTGGATTTCCTGGTCTACACCGCCGTGGCGGGCGTTCCAGCCTATGCAAGCTGTTTTGGGTTCCAGGGTCTCGCGCTGGCGATGGGTGGCCAGGTGAACCGAGACGAGGAGCGACAGGAACTCGGCGCCTTTGAGATCTTCCTGACAGACGCTGCCGCACAGGACCCGCTCTACCAACTCTTGCCTCCTCGGTTCTTCGCCCAGTTGGGCCACCATGATCACGTGGATGTGCTCCCAGCCGGGGTGACACTCCTCGCCACCAGCGCTCTCTCCCATCACCAGGCCTTCAAGGTGGATGGCGCCCCGTTCTGGGCAAGCCAGTTCCATCCCGAATTGACCAAACGCACCACCTACGAGCGATTCCAGTTCTACCTGGAACACTACGCAGACACCCCTGAGAGGGCGGCCGAGATCGATGCAGAGATGCGGGCGGCCCCTGAGACCAAGGTGACCCAGATCCTCCTTCGAGAATTGGTCAAGCTCGGAAGCCACGGGACCTGACCTCATGGGATAGCAGGACTCCCTGAAGTGGGAGGCGTTGCGTGACCCTCGATCCCCAAATGCTGGCCGCCATCGAAGATGCACGGGACCAGGCCTACACCACCCGCCGCGTGACCGTGCCGGCGCTGGAAGAAAAGCTCTATTCCCCCATCATGTGCCTGGATCACGGCTTCGTCCGGGTGGTGGACTACATGGGGGACGATGCCGCTGTGGTCCAGGCAGCCAGGGTTTCCTATGGCCGCGGCACCAAGAAGGTCCTGCAGGATCGCGGACTGATTCGGTACCTGCTCCGGCACCGGCACACCACCCCCTTCGAGATGGCCGAGATCAAGCTCCACGTGAAGCTGCCGATCTTCGTGGCTCGCCAGTGGATTCGCCACCGGACAGCCAACGTCAACGAGTACAGCGCCCGCTACTCCGTCCTGGACCGGGAATTCTACCTCCCGCGCCCCGAGGACCTGGCGGTACAGGCCAAGAGCAACCGGCAGGGCCGAGGCGAGGTCCTGACCGAGGACCAGGCCGCCGAGGTGCTGACGATCCTGCGCCGAGACGCTCTACAGACCTACGACACCTACGAGTCCCTGATGGAGGAGAAGAACCTCGCCCGGGAGCTCGCTCGCATCGATCTCACCCTGAATTTCTACACCCAGTGGTACTGGAAGATCGACCTCCACAACCTCCTGGGCTTCCTGTCCCTGCGCATGGACCAGCACGCCCAGTACGAGATCCGGGTGTTCGCCGACGCGATCGCTGAATTCGTCAAGCTCTGGGTCCCACACACCTGGGAAGCCTTCAGCGACTACCGCATCGGTGGCAAATTCGTGAGCCGCCAGGGCGTCGAGGTCATTCAGCGCCTGGTCCGAGGGGAGTCGGTGGCCATGGAGGACTCCGGACTCAGCGGCCGCGAATGGCGCGAGCTGATGGCCTGGCTCAAAACGGAGGACGCACCCCGGCTGGGGTGACTGAGTCCTCATTCATTCGCTGATGCACACCCCGAATTGCTCGGGGATCACATCACGTCTACTTGGCGACGGGCCGGGCTTCGTCCTGGAGGTCTTCTGTGACCAGGTCCAGGAGAGTGGCCGAAAGCTCGATGATCTGCTCGTGGGTGAAGCCTTCCGACTTCAACTGCCGGAAGAAGCTCCGGGCCAACGTGCGATTACGGCTGCGATAGAGCTGCTGAATTTCAGTGTGCGGTGGCATTTTCCAACCGTTCCTCTTCAGGGTCGCAAACCGTAGTAGCAAGTAGCGTGCCACCTCTTGGATCCCTGTGGATCCGCATAAAACGGTGGGGCTGAACGCAAAACTGCAAAGAAGGGTTCGCACGTACACCCCTTGAGTGCGAAGGCCGCTTCGCACCCAGGGGTTCTGCAGGGGCGGATCCCCCTGGTTTCCGTCTGCCTACTTCCCGCCGGACTGGTCCAGCTTCCGGATGGCCATCTGGACGAACTTCCGGATGTTCGGGATCTCCGGGTCCAGGTTGTAGGCACGCTGGAGATCGCCAAAGGCCTCTCGGTAATTCCGCTGGTAGTAGTGGCTGATGCCCCTCCTGCACCGGGCCATGGCATGGGTTCCATCCAGCTCGATGGCTGCATTGAACCGCTCGATGGCATGGGCGTAGTCCTTGCGGGCAAAGAACAGGTTTCCCATCGCCGCCAGGGGCTCCGGGTTCTGGGGATCAAGCTCCTCGGCTCTCTGGAAGTCCGCCTCTGCGGCCGAATAATCTCCCAGTCCCACATGACACCGACCGCGGCCCAGACAGGCCTCCAACTGCCGGGGGAGCTGCCCCAGGATTTCGGAGTAGGCCTGGACCGCGCCCTCGAGATCCTCATCGGCCATCAACCGTTCCCCGAGGGCCAGAAGCTCCGCAAGCCTGTCTTCTTCCAGCCCCTCCAGGGTGGAGGGATCCGGTGACGGCAAGGACAGACCCGGCAGGATGTCGGATTCTCCAAGCAGGACCGTGATGGGTTCGACCGACGAACTCTCCTGGGACGTCCCAACCAGGGGATCCGTCAACCCGGTAGACAGCGCCTCAAGCGGGTCGGCTGACCGCCTCGACTCAGGGACTTCGGGGAGGGCTTCAACGGGAAGGATGGCCCGTGGTCGTTGAGGCGGAGCCAGGTCGATGGAGGACTCGATCTGAGCCTGAACGGCGGCGATCTCCTCGGGCAGATCAGGCCCCCTTCTTCTTGCGGGCTCCGCGTCGAGGACCTGGGACTCTGCAAGAGTTTGTGCCCGCTCGCTTCCTTTTTCCACGGCCTCCCACTGGGCCCTCTCCTCGAATTCAGCAGCGATCACCGCATCGGCCATGCCTTCTGCGAGCAGGGTCTTCAGTGCTGCGGACCGGGACTCCATCAGCAGTCGCTTGAATTGAACCCGAGCCAACTCCTCGTTGTTGGCCCCGGCCGCAGGCATCGCGAGATTCACCTCGTGCATCTCGGTCAACTCGGCCCGCGCAACAGTCATGGTGCGCAGGATCTGCTCTGCCATCTGCTGGAGACCTGTGGGAGCAGGCACCCGCTATTCCCGGTCCTGGGCCGCCAGGCTGGTCATCTGCTGCGAGAGGCTGGAAATGTTGGAGAGCAACTCCTCTCGGAGCTTCTTCATCCGGGCCACATTGTCCTCGAGCGTCCGGAGTTTGAGCTTCAACTCCACGTTTTCCTGGCGCAGGGAGTCGTTCTCCTTTTCCAGTTTCCGGGTCTGGATTCGAGTGGTCTGGACCTCTCGCTCTGCTTCCTCGGTCTCCTCCTTCAAACGAGAAAACTCCTGGCGCAGCTCATCGCGCTCGCCGACGGCCGCACCATGTGCACCCCGAACTTCGTCCGCCTGGGCCCTCAGGGCATCCAGATCCGTCTTGAGACCGGAGATACGGCCATCCAGGTCCTGGCGCACCTGGCGAATTCGTGAGGCCTCCAACTCCGCCGCGACGATCTGGCGCGCTGTCTCCTCGGCAGAGGACATCGCACCCCGAAGCTCGGCAATGCGCTCCTGGAGGATGAGGTTCAACTCTTCCTGGATAGACTGAAGACGGTCAGAATCCGCACCCATGGACCGCGACTCCGAGGGCTGTTCCCGCTCTGGCGTACCGCCCCTTGCGCACCGTCAGCGGGCTCAGGGACCGGGAACCCTACCACGCACCCCGTCCTGGTCAATTCGGCACATCTCCAACCCTGGGGTAAGAGCCCTGCTGATGGCCCGCCCTCGACTGTTGCTAGCCGAACCACGCACCCCTCGACGGCTGGCGTTGATTTCCGTCCTGCGGTCCGGTCACGAGGTGCTCCTGCTTGCACCTGCGGACGATCCCCTGCGCGTGGTGCGTCGGGAGCGTCCTGCCCTGGTCGTCCTGGGATGCCACCCGGCCCACCCGATGGCAGCCATCCGCACCTGTCGGGCCCTGAAGACGGAGATCAGTCCACCGCTTGTGGGGGTCCTCAATGGGCCTGGCCTGACCCTGGATCCTGAAGAGGTCATGGGCCACTACATGGCCGATGGCTATCTCTGCGGCCCCACAGACCCGGCTCATGTGGCTCGTTGGGTTGCGGCCCTCGCTGCCGGAGAGCGCCCGGTAGAACTCAGCGGCCAGACCAGGCCTTTCTGGCAACGCCTGCTCCGTTGAGCGATTCGCGGAATTCAGCGAATCCCGTGCTTTTTCAACAACCGGGTGATGGACTTCCGATCCATGTCGGCCGCCCGTGCGGCGCGGGACACGTTTCCGCCGTAGCGTTCGATGAGTTCGATCAGGTAGTCCCGCTCGAAGGCCTCGATGATCTGCTCCTTGGCATCCTTGAAGGGCATGTCCTTCAGGCTGGAGTCCGTGGGAGCTGGCGCGGAGGCAGCCCCGGAGTCCCTGGCCTGGGGTGCGCCCTGCCCGTCCCCCCGGAGGCTGGCTGGAAGGGCGTCGAGGGTCACCATCTCCCCGTCGGTGAAGGGAAGTGCCCGCTCGATGACGTTGTTCAGTTCCCTCACATTGCCCGGCCAGCGGTAGGCCTCAAAAATTTCATAGACCTCGGGTGCCAGCCCCCGAACCCCCGGGTTGTGCCGCGCACGGCCCAGCAGGTGTGAGCAGAGGAGCGAGAGATCCTCCAGCCTGTCCCGAAGGGGCGGCAGCTGCAATTCGACCACCGCGAGTCGGTAGAAGAGGTCCTCTCGGAAGCGTCCCTCGCGCACCTCTTGCTGGAGGTCCCTGTTGGTTGCCGCGACGACCCGGACATCGACCGGACGGATGCGACCGGAGCCCACCCGTCGAACTTCTCGCTGCTCGAGGACACGGAGGAGCTTCGGCTGAAGCTCCAGGGGAAGTTCTCCGATCTCGTCCAGGAAGATGGTGCCTCCATCCGCCTGCTCGAAGACCCCTTCTCGGGCGGCATGGGCACCGGTAAAGCTGCCCCGCTCGTGACCAAACAACTCCGACTCGATCAACGTGTCTGGGGCTGCGCCACAGTCAAAGACACAAAAGGGCTTGCGTGAACGCTTGCTGAGACTGTGCAGAGCCCGGGAGACCAGTTCCTTTCCGGTCCCCGTCTCTCCCGCGATCATGCAGGTCAGGTCCGTGGGAGCCACACGCTCGATGATGCCGAAGACCTCGCGCATGCACATCGAGTGGCCCACCAACTGGTCGAGTTGGTGCTTCTCCGAGGGGGTGATCTCGATGATCTCGTCCTCGGGCGTGAAGGCGAGCTCGGACTTGCCCACCGTGAACCGGGTCTCCGGGGTCAAAAAGATCTCGCGAACCCGCATGTTGCCCACAAAAGTGCCGTTGGTGGACCCGGAGTCCCGCAGAACGACACCATCGGAAGTTCGAATGATCTCGGCGTGTCGACGAGAAACCGTGCTGTCCGTCAGCACCACATCGCTCTCGTCCAGGGAGCCGATATGCAGAACATCGCGATCCATCAGCCAGTTGCGACCGGCATCCGGCCCGGACACCACCGTGAGTCGACCTCGACGGATGGACAACTGACGCCGAGGAGCGACAAGAGTGCTGGTGATGTCCGACATGGCGTCCCGGAGGTGCGCTTGATTGTAACCGGACTCCCGTCCAGCCCACGAATCCACATGAAGCCAGGCTCAGCCCTCCGAATCCTCCGAGCCTGGACCCACCATCTGGTTGCGCTTCATGAGTCGCTGAATGGACTTGCGGTCAATACCGGCCGCGCGAGCGGCATGGGAGATGTTCCCCTCGTGGTCGTTCAACAACCGCGTGATGTAAGAGTACTCAAAGACCTCCAACCAGAGCCGCTTGGCCTTTTTGTAGGGAAGATCGTAGCGAATGGCAACACCGCTCAGGCTCTCACCGGACGGTGAAGAGGGGCCGGCCTCGGATGTAGAGACCCGGGGTCTTCCTCCCTGGGCGTCTCGAAGACGCGGCGGCAGGTCGCTCACCCCGACCACAGAACCCACCGACAGGTTCACCACGTAGCGGGCGCAATTCACAAGCTCCCGGACATTGCCGGGCCAGTCGTAGCCACAGAGCCGCTCCACCACATCCTGTCCCAACCGCAGGTCTGTGCGGCCGCACTCGATTCCGAGCAGTGCCACGAAGTGTTGGAGCAAGAGGGGGATGTCGTCGGGGCGCTCTCGGAGCGGTGGAAGGACCAGGTGCACCACGTTCAGGCGATGGAAGAGGTCCTCTCGGAAGTCCCGCTGCGCAACCGCTTCCTCCAGGTTCCGGTTGGTCGCAGCGACCACCCTCAGGTCAGCGTTGAGGATTCGAGTGCCACCAACCCGGCGGTATTCCCGCTCCTGGAGCAAACGAAGGAGCTTGACCTGGACCGGCTGGGCCAACTCCCCAATCTCATCCAGGAAGAAGGTCCCGCCGTGCGCCACCTCCACCAGGCCCTTTCTCAGGGTCGCAGCCCCCGTGAACGCCCCTTTCTCATGCCCGAAGAGCTCCGACTCCATCAGGTTGGGAGGAATCGCCGCGCAGTCCACGGGCACGAAGGGCTTTTTGGCTCGGTTCGAGAGCCGGTGCAGCGCCCGGGCCACGACCTCCTTGCCGGTCCCGCTCTCCCCGGTGATCAGCACGCTGAGCTCGGTGGGGCCGACCCTCCGGAGAAGGTCCTTGAGCCGACGCATTTCGGTGCTGTCACCCACCAGGCCCAGGTCACCGTCGGCGCTCTCCACCCCCAATTGCGCCCGCAGGATCCGGTTTTCATCCTTCAGACGCCTGTGGGAGATGGCCCGGTCAACGCCTACCAGCAGTTCATCTGGCCCGAAGGGCTTGGGGACATAGTCATAGGCACCTTCCTTGATCGCCTCGATCGCCGTCTCCAGGGTGGCGAAGGCCGTGATCATGATCACCGGGACTTCCGGGTGCTTGCGCCGAACAGCGCGCAGGACGTCCATGCCGCCGATCCCGGGCATCATCATGTCGCTCAGAACCAGGTCCGGCACGTCGTCGCGCTGAAGTGCCAGCAGACCCTCTTCTCCTGTTCTCGCCGTGGTCACGGTGTACCCGGCACGTCCGAGGATCTTGCGAATCGAGCCGAGAAGCTCGACCTCGTCATCAATCGCCAGAATGTGGCCCTTGCTCATCGTTTGACCCCTCCCGGAGCCGGCCTGCGGTCGGCGTTCATTCCCCAGGCTCCTGTTTTGGCAGCACGACGGTAAACATGGTCCCACGACCGCTTGGGCCTGGAGACAGGGCTCGGATGGTGCCGCCGTGGTCCGTCACGATGCCATAGCTCACCGAGAGCCCCAGACCGGTCCCACTCCCCACCCCCTTCGTCGTGTAGAAGGGCTCAAAGATCCGGGGAAGCCTATCGGCCGGAATTCCAGTCCCGGTGTCCGTGACCCGAATGCATCCCGGGCTCGCTTCCAGACTCACCTGGGCTCCTGCCTCGGAGGCCTCGATCGCGTTCTTCGCCAGGTTGAAGACGACCTGTTCGATCTCGCTCCGGCTGCCATGAGCCATCGCCCCTTCTTCCACCTGGACCACCAGAGTCACCTCGGAGCGCTCGGCCGTCATCCCCAGCAGATCCGCGATCAACTGAACCACGGCCCCCAGGTCCATCTCAGCCCGCACCGAGCTGCTTCTGTGCCCGAATTTGAGCAGGTTTCCAGTGATCCCTGCGATGCGGCGGGCCTGGCCCTGGATGATCTCCAGGTCCTCGATGACATCGGGATCCAGGCCCTCTTCGTCCGCCACGCTGAGCAGGTACCCCGCGCGGGTCAGGATGATCCCGGTGGGATTGTTGACCTCGTGGGCAACCCCCGCGCCCAACTGGCCGATCCCCACCATCTTGGCGGCGTGGACCAGTTGGGCCTGGGCCTGCTGAAGCTCCGAGGTGCGACGGACGACCCGGTCCTCCAGTTCCTCGTTGAGGGTGTTGAGATCGCCCTGTTTCTCCAAGACCCGCAATCGCAGGTCCTCCAGAGCCCGGGCCAACTCCCCGATCTCTCCCTCGAGTCGGGGAATGGGCGTTTGCTGGGCCCATCCCTCCCGAGTGGCAGTACGCACGTGGCGCACGACCTGGCCCAGGGGCCGCGTGACAAGCAGGTCCAGGGCCCAGGCCAACCCCACACCCCCGACGAGGGCAAACACAAAGTAGAGCGCCAGGATCCCCTGCTGTGCACCGGTCTCAAAGCCACGTGTCAGCCATTCCACGAACAGCAACGAACCCACGATGAACAGGGTCACCGTGGCCGAGAGGCGAAGGGAGAGCGGGGAACTGACCCCTGGGAGGTTTAGGCGAAAGGCCATGGACTCCGAGGGTACTACTCCCTGTCGTAGCCCCCGTGGCTGTGGCCTTCGTGGAGTTCTTCCCCGGGGAGCCAGTTGATGCAGGTCACCGGGCAGGCGTCGATGGCGTCCTGGATCAGGTCCATCGGACCCTCCTGCTTGAGCACCTCGGCCTTGTCCTCCTCCTGGCCCGCCGGGGCCTCCGGGAGCAAGAAGACCTTGTCGGTGTTCTCCTCGCAGGTCCCACACGAGATGCAGTCATGCTGGTTGATGGTCAAGGTCAATCCCGCGGCCCTGGCCCGACCCGACTCGTTGTCCACCGGCCCCCAGAATGCAGCGCCATCTCCGGCCAGGTTCATACCCTCCCCAGCCAGCTCGACGGCGCGGCCATTGGCCCGAGCCCGAGCCTTGTAGGCCTCGATGTCCGTGGAACTGGCGTCCGCGTGCACGGCCTTGTCCAGATTCCCCATGGCAGCCTGGGCGGCAATGCTGGAGAAACTGGTGCCTCCACCGACGGTCGGTGTGGCCTCTTGCTCCGACCCGGACTCGCTGGGCGGCGACGAGTTCAGCACGTCGTCTACCCAGTCCAGGGCGTCGGACAGAGGGAGGGCAGCATCGGCAGTGGGCTCTGACGCCGAAGGACTGGCGCCCACCGTCTTGGTCGGTGTCCAGCTTGCGATCGGCGCCGAAGTGCCCCGAGCTTCCTCGGGCTTCTTGCTGTTCGACATGCGACGCACGCCGCGACCAACCAGGGAACGAATCATGGCTCAGGAACTCCTCTGGCGCTGCTCAATCCCTAAGCAGCAAGCGCTGAACTGGCCTGCCGCCCTGGAGGTGGGACTTCACGATCTCCGAGACGTCCTTGGCCTCAACACCGCCGTACCACACCCCTTCGGGGTAGATGGCAAGAATAGCTCCGTCCGCGCAGGGTCCGAGGCAATTCGTGGTGTTGATCTTCACCGTGTCCCACAGTTCCTCTTCCTCTCGGGCCTCGTGCAAGGCGAAGAGCACGTCCTGGCTACCGCGTTCGCCACAACTGCCCTTGGGGTGACCCGGCGGGCGGCGGTTCTGGCAGACAAGAATGTGGTGCTTCCAGTCCAGCATCGCCCGGATCTAACGCAACCGGCGCTTCGCTGGCGACACGCGACGCCAGTCACCGCCATTCACCTGCCGGCCCTTCAGGGCACGAACCTGGCTTTCGTCCATGGAGTAGACCCAGGCGTGCACCATCCGATGACCGGTCTGTACCTGGTTCAGTTCCCGCCGAAAAAGACCCCGATCGACCCCCTCGAACAGGTCCAACACCTTCAAGATGCCTCCCCGTTCCAGGGCCACGATCTCCCCCTGGACCCACCCGCCGCCGGGAAGTCCGCCCTTTCTCGCCACCAGGGCCGGATAGCCAGCAGGCAACCGGTACAGGGTTCCCTGGATCCGGGCTGGCCATCGCTCAAGGCCGGTCAGGTATCCATCCGACTCCTGGCCCAGGAGCAGCGTTCCATAGACAAACAAGGGCGTGTCTTGCTGACTCATCAGGTCCGATGTTCCTCGACCCAGGCCAGAATTCGATCCACCAGGAGCCGCAAGCGCTGGTGAAGCTCCCGGTCTTCAGGCTCGCTTCGCAATCGCGCAAAGAAACCCTCGTCCAACAACAGGCGATCTCGCACCGTCACAGCCACCCCCAGTGCCTGGAGGACGCGGGCCAGGTCCTCCCCGCGAAGTCCTCCGCGAGCCCGGCGAGAAACCACCCATCCCTGGTCAGCGGCAAAGGCATCCAGAAGTCCGATGACATCCCCCAGGTCCTCTCCCACGCGAAGGACCCGTAAGCCCCGTTCTCCGGTCCACACCTCGACCCGCGGACCCGCCTGGCGGTGCAGGATCAACAGCCCCGTCAACATGGCCAGGTGAGGAACATGGGCCAGGACCCTCAGGCGCAGGCTCACGGTGTCCGGAATGGCCCGGGGAATCGGCTCGCCCGGGTACAAAAGTCCCCCGTGTACCACTTGCCGCGCCTCCGCCAGGTGGGGCAGACGAACCGCGTTCTTCTCCCGAGCACCGCTCGCCAACAGCCGGTTGACCGCCTTGACGCCCCCCAGCAAGAGGATGAGGGCTGGAGGCAGGGTCAGGACCAGGCCATCCAGGTCGAGCTGATCCAGGAACGGAGCGGACTGTGCCACGGGTTCCGCACTCGGCTCCCCGGCCATGGGAAAGGTCTCGAGGCCTCGTCCCATGAGAATCCGGTCCAGAGCATCCGCCCGCTCCGCCGGGTCCACAGCCCCCCCGAAGACACGCTGATCCCAGCCCGCATACCGCCCTCGGAGGACCTGGATCCGCTCGGAGACCCCGGGGTCCTCTCCGTCCTCCTGGCCCAGCAACGCCAGGTACGACCGGTAGTCCGGGTCGGACAGTGCCACCCCAACTGCCGTCTCTGTGAGCTGGGATCGCAGCACTGCGCCCCGGCTGACCACCAGGCCATCCGCCAGGCGGTGAGCATCCCCCCGCCTCACCGCGAGCTTCATGGCATCGCCAAGCGGAAATTTCCGGGCGCCTGCCCGGTCCAGAATGGCCCGCACATGGCCGGGAGACAACTCCCCGTGATCCAGCAAGGCCCCCAGGACCAGGCGGTAGACCTCGGGCACGTCCCCGGTGTCCTCCTTCAGAGAGACCATCGGCTGTGTCATCGGCTCGGGTGTTGCCTGCGCCGGGAAGGGGAGCGCCATCTGGTTGCGTTCCACCTTGAGCGCCCACCGCCGGAAACGCATCGCTGGTTCCAGGAGCGCGTGGACCGAGGTCGCCCGTCGATAGGAGGTGGTGTCCGCCATTTCCGGCTGCTGACGACGAATGGTGTAGGCAATGTCGTCCACGTCGGGCAGTTCCGCGCTCCGGCCCTCCATCAGGTCCCGCACGAAGGAATTGGACCAGGCAGCCCGGGCATAGACCTCCGGACGCTCCTCGCCGGCATAGACGAATTCCAGGCCCAGGGGCGTGAGCCGAGGGTCCTCCCCTGGCTCCAGCATGGCCAGCCACTCACCCGCCTGGGTGTAGTAGTGAACAGTCCGGACTTCACAGTCCAGCAACCCGGACAGACTACGCGGATCCCGCACACCCTGGGCCACCAGTTCGAGCAGCCGTGTCAGCAGCTGAACGTTGTTGGCGTTCGGCACCAGAGTGTGCCGCGGTGGGCGAGGCGGCATTGGCCCAACCATAGCCCGAAGGGCGCCCCCGCGAGGGGCCGGCTATGCTCCCCGACAAGACGAAGGAGACTCCATGCTCGCGACACCCGCCCTGCTCATTCTCATGGCCTGCGGCACCAGCAACATCCAGACCGACGACACCGGCACTTCCGACACAGACACCAACACCAACACCAACAGCGACCAGGCACCGGCCATCGATTCCGCCAATGCCTATTGCTACTACCACTCCACTGGAGACCCCTTCTACCAGTGGGCGATGGACGCCAACGTCGACGATCCCCAGGGTCGCGACACCATCGAGACCTCCAACACCGTCGAGGTCTACCGCAGCGATACCTTGCAGGCCTCCTATGGACTGGTCTGTGGTCCCACCAACCCCTGCATCGGCTCCTTCAAGGAGTCCGACAATGGGATCGCCTGCGACTCAGCCAGCGAGTACGTCTTCCTTTTCCTGGTCAGCGACGAGGACGGAAACACCACCTCCCTGGAAGTGACCGGCTCCCAGCAGTGAGTCCACCTCCCTGACGGCAGGTCCCTCTTCTTCCAGGGCGTCAGGAGATGAAGTACCGGGGCGGGACCCAGGTCCAGCCACTGGAACCGGTTCCGCTGACCTCGACTTCCAGGCATTCGCGAATGCCGGCGATCAGGTCCGTGACATCGAGCACGGTGTGCTGTTCCAATACCGGGCTCTGGGCAATACCCGGCACGTTCTTCTGCCCGAGTGCCCGGGTCGGAAGTCCAGGGAATCGCTCGACCACGTGCCCCTGGATGGCCCGCACAAAGCCCGCGAAGTTCCGATCCTCAGCCGCCACCACCAACCGACCGGTGCGGCCCACACTCTCGTACACCAGGTCGAGATCCGGGGGTACAAGCGTCCTCAAGTCGATGACTTCAGCACTGATCCCCTCCGCCTCCAGCTTTCTGGCAGCATCCAGTGCGGTCCAGACCATTCGTCCCCAGGCCACCAGGGTCAGGTCCCTGCCCGGCCGCCGAATGATCCCCTTTCCAAATGGCACCCGAAGGTCCTTGGGAAGGTCAGGAATCTCACCCCGCATCACCGCTCGCTTCATGGCGGCGATTTCACTGGCCTCCGTCGGCTCGCCCGGGAAAGCGGGTCCCAGGGTCTGGCGGTACATCCATTTCGGCTCCAGGACCACAACGGGGCCGTCGTACTCGCTGGCGGTCATCAACAGGCCGTAGACATCCCAGGACGTGCTGGGCATCAGGAGCACCAGTCCTGGAATGGATGAGAAATACCCGTCCAGGGACATGGAGTGGTACACGGCACCGCCACCAAAGGGATCGGTGGGCATGCGCAGAGTGACCCGCGTACTGCTCTGACCGTTGGAGCACCAGAACAGGTTCCCCATGTGGACAAGCCAGTGGAAGGCGTTGAGGGAGTAGTCCCCGAACTGAATCTCCGGCAGGGCGCGAACCTCGTGGTGCAGGCCAACACCCACCGCCGTGCCCACGATCAGGGGCTCGTTCAGGGGCGCATCGATGACGTGGTCCGGGTGGCGCTTCTTGAGTCCTGCAGTGGCCTGCATGACCCCTCCCAGGCCACCGACATCCTGTCCCAGGATCAGCCCCCCGCACTCCGAGATGTTGTGGTCCAGGGCTGCACGGATAGCGGCCGCATAGGACACATTGGTGGTGCCGGGTCCGGGAGAGCCTTCCGAAACCTCCGGGAAGGGAGGGTGGATGTGCTCCATCACCGACTCGACCCGAGGATCGCCCTCCTTCCGCACCGCGTCCATCGTGGCCTTGATGGCCTCGTCCTGTCGTGCCGCGATGTTCCCGAGGGCATGGTGGGCAAAGAAGTCTCGCCCCTCGCCCTCGATTCGCTTCAGCACATCCTCGGGGTCCAGGACTCCCTTTTCCACCAGCGCCTCTCCAAAGGCGATGAGGGGGTCCTCCTGCTTGAGGTCGAAGGTCATGTCCGCGGCCGAGGAGTGACCGTTGAAACGAGGCAGGTCGTGGACGTAGAGGAAAGCCGGCTTCTCCTCGTCCCGGACGTAGACGCCCGCTTCATGGGCCGCCCGGTAGCAGTCCCAGAAATCACGGCCATCACACTCGAAGAACTTGACTGCAAACCCGGTGGAATAGGCCTCGAAGTCCTTGATGCCACGGCCATCATCGGGACCGGTCGAGATCGCGATCCCGTTGTCGGTGACCATGATGATCAGGGGGAGGCCCCACACACTGGCCGCGTTCATGGCGTCGTGCATGTCCCCTTCGGCGGTGGTTCCATCCCCGACAATGCCCACGGACATCCCGCCCTGAATCCCTCGACGCTTCAGACCCATGGCCCAGCCCGCAGCCTTGCCCAGCTGCATGCCGACGGGACTCTGGACAGGCAGGATCCCGATCTCCGGGATGTCCAGGTGGTTGACCATCTGACGGCCACCGCTCATGCCATCGGACTCCTTGGAGAACTGCTGGCGCAACACGGCCGAGCTGAAGTCTTCCCACTCGTGAAGGGCGGCCCACATGCTGACCAGTGCCCCCGAACGGTAGTGCGGCACCATCCCGAACTTCTTCACATCCCCGATCACATGGGACCAGGCCAGTGCGGTCGCGGTGCCGTGGACCTCTTCCCCCGGACCCCAGATCGCGAACTTGACGTCACCCCGTGCCGCAAGGCGCACGATGTGCTCCTCCAGCACACGAGAGCCACAGGCGACCTCGTATGCGAGCCGAAGCTCCTGGGTGGTGGGCTTGTCGGTGACCACAAGCTCGGGGGCCTTGCCCTTCGTGCCGGTCTCACCGGATGCCACGGAGCTGCTCATTCAGCGCCTCCAGAGAAGATCAGAACTGTGCCACTGGTCTCCTATCACGTCCGGGCCTGCACAGGTGGCGATAGCCTTCCCTCACCCGGTTTCCCGGGACAGTTTCCGGACCTTTCCGGGCCAGCCGGGCCTCCGGGCGCCGACCATCCCGGACTCAGATCACCAGGCGCTCGTGGGCATCGAAACCCCGGCCGATTCGAAAGGCCTCGATCGAGGCCCGGGTCCCCAGGACATCCACCTCGGAGACCGAGCGACCCGCCTCGGCCAGAGCGGTGGCAACCAGGGCCGTAAACGGGCCAAACATGGCCCCGTGACCTGAAAATCCCACCAGCCGCAACAGGTTGGACAGCCTCGGATCGAAGTCCAGGAAGGGGTTGTGATCGGGGGTGGTGCCATAGAAGCCACTGGTGGTCGCCGTGACACCGGCAAAGTCCATGGCCTCCGGCACCACATCCGCCACGTTCATCCAGGCGTGAAAGGGGCGCGCGTCCACACCCGACGCGTGGTAGTACTGCTCCTCGGCGCTGTCCTGGTCCTCATAGGTAAAAGAGGCTGCCTGGTCCGCCGCTTCGTGGGCCCAGCCCACCATCAGGCTCTTCGGGTTCTCGGGCCGAAAATAGGTGCCTGTCGGGGAAATGACCAGGGGCATGTCCATGAAGCGCTCCGCAGTCATCGCCTCACCCCGGTCGATGAACCACAGGTACCGCTTGTAGGCCGCCACCTGGAGAGGTTCAGAGCCCAGGATGGCACCCACCCGACGGGTCCAGGCATTCGTACAGTCCAGGAACAGGTCGGCTTCAAACCAACCCTTGGCCGTTCGCACCGCTTCCAGGGATCCCCCCGAGGTACGGGCCTCGACGACCGGGGCCCGAAGAACCACCTGGCCACCCCCGCGACGGCAGGCCTCCGCCGCATCGGTGTAGACGATCTCCGGCCGCAGGAAGCCATCGCTCGGACACCAGCTTCCTCCTGTGATCACAGCCGGGTCCACCCAGTCAAACCGGGCCTGTACCCCTTCGGGTTCAAGGGCCTCCACGTCGGTCAGTCCCCAGGACTGCTGTTCCCGCACGAGCTCCCGAGCGCCCGACCAGGCCTCCTGCTCGTCATAGAGGAACAGGTACCCCCGCTGCACAATCGGGCTCTCCACCCCCCCGATCATCTCCCGCCAGCGACGGTAGAAATCGACGGAATGCCGCATGCCCACCACGGTGTCTCTCGTGCTGAACTGTTGACGAATGCCCGCTGCAGTCCGCGAAGAGGATCCTGCCCCCAGGTGTTCCCCTTCCAGGACGGTCACGGCCCACCCCTGCTGTAGAAGCGCATGGGCGCACAGAGTCCCCGTGATGCCACCCCCGATCACCACCGCTGTTCTGCTCTGTCCTGCTCCCACCTTGCCGCTCCAGCCCCCGATCCTACCGCGGGGATTCGTCCTGCCTGCACCGTCCTCACCGTCCCCCGGGCCCGGAACCTGGCTCCAGGAACCCGGAGGCCTCGATCTCCAGTTTCTTGCCACCCTCTGGCCGAGGACCTATGGACGCTCAAGCCAGACCCAGGAGGCCCTTCTATGCTCTGGACTCTCTCCCTTCTCCTTCCCCTGCACGCTGCACCCCCTGCCGGTTTCCAGCAGACCGACCAGGAACATGGCTGCACGTTCTACAAGGGCCCCAAAGACGCCAACGGGAACGAGTCCCTGATGGCGGACTGCTACTGGCCTGAGATCTCCGCGGAGCGAATGGACCAATTGCTGATGCCCTGGGGAGAACACAACAAGTACTTCTCCAGCGTCTCGGTCTCCGAGGTTGTGAGCCCGAAGGGCGACAAGAGCCGGGTGCGACAGGTCCACCAGGCCTCCGGGATCTCCGACCGGGAAGTGATGCTGGTGATGTGGCGAGCCCCCGCCAAGGGAGGCCAGCGCTACCAGTGGACCAAGGACACGGACCAGTCCGGGAGGACGGGCGACATGGTGATGCCGGACCAGGACGACGGAGGCTGGACTGTGATTCCCGATGACCGCGGAGGCGTCCGGGTCGAGTACGACCTGCTCTATGACCCGGGAGGATCCGTGCCCGGGTTCGTCGTCCGTTGGTTCCAGGGCTCCGGCTTCGTGCAGATTGTCGGAGAAATGCGAGAAGCAGCCCTTCCGTGAGCCCCCTGCTCCTGGTGTGGGCCCTGGGAGCCACCCAGGGGCATGACTGGCGAATGGTCGAGCAGACAGCCGACTGCAAGGTCTACGTGGATGACGGCCAGGACACCTACCACGGCAAGGCCTCCTGTCTCTGGACCGACGTGACGGCGGGCAAGGTGATCGGTGCACTGGAAGACCCCAACAACGCCACGCACTTCTTCTCGAACGTCAAGGTGTCCCGGGTCCTCTCGAGCAAGGGAAACCACCTGAAGGTCTTCCAGGTCCACGACTTCCCCGTCGGGAACGACCGGGAGACCTACAAGAACGTGACCAACGTGGACCTGGGAGATGGCCTGCGAATCGAGTGGACCCTGTTCGACGAGCCTCCCGATCCCACCGAGGGCCGGGTGACTCTGGAGATGGACACCGGCTACTGGCAGGTCCGCAAGGGCGCGTCGGGCACCGAGGTCGAGTTCTTCATGGCCTACGCCCCCGGGGGCTTCATCGGCCTGTTTCCCGCAAAGAAGGCGATGGCCGACGGCATGCTCCGGACCCTGACCGAGCTCCGTGCCGAGGCCCAGAGGGAATGACATGCCTGCGCCGACTGCCGCACTGCTGATCGCCGCAGGACTGGCCACGCCTTCCGGATTCGAGTTGTTGAAAGAAGACGACCGCTGCCGGTACCTGGTGGCCAGCGAGACCCCCGAGGGGTGGCCGACCCTGCGAGTGGAGTGCCTCTGGGAGACGGTCGAGGTGGCTCAACTGGAGGCCGTGCTGGCCGACTGGGGTGGCTATGCGGAGCACTTCTCGACCATTGCCCAGTCCCGAGTCGTCGGGCCCCTCGGTACGGGCACAGCCGTTCACCACGTCCACACCGCGCCCCTGATGGCGGATCGGGAGGCCGTCCTGTTGTTCTGGAAAGAAGACCGAGGCCAGGGTCGCTCCTTTCACTGGACCCTGGCGCACACACAGCCCCAGACCGCCACAAGGCGAGTCCCCGTGGCCCATGACACCGGGCACTGGACGATCCTCCAGAGCCCCCGTGGAACCGGGTCGCTGGTGGTGAGCGAACTGACCTATGACCCCGGGGGAAGCGTGCCCGATGTCCTGGTCATCTGGTTTCAGAAGCTGGGAATCGCTTCCTTTACCGAAGAATTGCGGGCGGCGGCCAGCCCCTGAGCAGCCTCCGTCAGTCGGGGCGAATCACCTTGATGGGTTTCTGAAGTCCCACCGCGATCTCGTTTGCCCGCTGCTGCAGGTTCTGCTCGGTGTCATCGTCAAACAGGTGTCGATCGCCTGACTTGGTCACCACCCAGATCGCCGAACAGGTCTCGTCCTCTCCCTTCACCTGGACCTGGGACTCCTGGTACTCGATCTGCTGTACCTCCCGGAAGGACAGCCGCACGGTCTCCCTCCGTCCCTCCTCCTCCCGAGGACCCTTCTTGAAGTGCTTGTCGACGACCAGCACCTCGCGGGCCATGGAAAGCTGGGAGTACGCGGTGAAGCCCCCCGCACAGGGGACTCCTGCCTCGAGGGTCTGCTGAATCTTCACCGTGAAGGCGCCCGCTTTCGTAGACGAGCCAGCAGCGGTGGTGACCACCAGGTCGTGGGCGCCACCTGAGAGTCCCTGGGGAACGACTCCCTTCATCGCCACAACCCCCATGACCACCAGGTCCTCCACCGGTTGCCCGCCCAGCGTGGCGCTGGCGTCGGGAGCAAACTCAGCCCCCACAATTCGAATCGGTGTTCCCGATGCTCCCTCCGCGGGATCGACCAGGTCGATCACGGGGGGCTTGCTGCAAGCCAATAGCAACAGGGTGGAAACGGTCATGGCGCCTCCCAGCGAGCGAGCATACCCGGCAGGACCCCCTGAATAGGGACGTGTAGACATGGCCCTGAAGCTGACCCCCATTGAAGGCGCCACACGGCCGCGCGGTCCAGTGGTTCTCTGCATCCTGGACGGCATCGGCCTGGGTCGTGGCGACGAAGGCGATGCGGTGGCAACGGCGCAGACACCGGTCCTGGATCGGCTCTGGAGCCACTGTCCAAGCATGGCCCTCAAGGCCCACGGAGACGCGGTGGGGCTGCCCTCAGAAGAGGACATGGGCAACAGCGAGGTGGGTCACAACGCCCTGGGCGCCGGGCGAATCTTCCAGCAGGGAGCCAGCCTGGTCAACAAGGCATTCGAGAGCGGTAGCGCCTTCGACGGCCCCCTCTGGAAGGAGTTGACCAGCCGCCCGACCCTGCACCTGCTGGGCCTGGTGAGCGATGGCAACGTGCACAGCCACGTGGACCACCTGAAGACACTGATTCTCCGGGCCGCCAGGGACGGCGTGGCCAGGCTCCGGGTGCACGTGCTCACCGACGGTCGTGACGTGGGGGAGCGCACTGCGCTGGAGTGGGTGGTGCCGCTGGAACAGCTGCTCACCGAGTGCAGCCAGGAGGGGCGGGACTATCGAATCGCCAGCGGGGGCGGTCGAATGCACATCACGATGGACCGGTACGAAGCGGACTGGTCCATGGTGGGACGAGGCTACGCCTGTCACGTCCACGGCCAGGGCCAGCCCTTCCCCTCTGCCAGTTCCGCCATCGAGGCCCTCTACGCTGCGGATCCCGGAGTCAACGACCAGTACCTCCCCGCCTTCGTGATCGTGGAGAACGGCCAGCCCGTCGGCCCCATCACCCAGGGCGACGGGGTGCTGTTCTTCAACTACCGCGGAGACCGGGCGATGCAGATCAGCCGCATGTTCGAAGGCCGCGAGGATGTGCCGGTCTGTGGGCAGGGGAGCCAGCCCCCGGTGCTCTACGCCGGCATGATGCAGTACGACGGGGACCTGTTGATCCCCCGTCGCTACCTGGTCGAGCCACCAGCCATCGACCGAACCGTGGGCCAATACCTGGCCGACGCTGGGCTGCGCACCCTGGCGATCAGCGAGACCCAGAAGTTCGGCCATGTGACCTACTTTTTCAACGGGAACCGCTCTGGCTTGCTCTCCCCCGAACTGGAGACCTACACCGAGGTCCCTTCGGACGTGGTTCCTTTTGAGACCCGTCCAGAAATGAAGGCCAGGGAAATCACGGATGGCGCCATCGCGGCGATCCGGGAGCGGAACGTGGACCATGTGCGCCTCAACCTGGCCAACGGGGACATGGTCGGCCACACGGGGGACTTCGATGCGACCGTCCTGGCCGTGGAGTTCCTGGACACCTGCCTCGGGGCCCTGGAGGAGGCGGTCCGAGAAGCCCAGGGCATCCTCCTGGTGACCGCGGACCACGGCAATGCCGACCAGATGTACATGATCGACCGGGCGACAGGCAGCTACGCGATCACCCCCCAGGGCACCCGCGTTCCCCGAACATCCCACAGCCTGAACCCAGTTCCCTTCATCCTGGTGGACCCGAACCGGCGGTGGGAACTCCTGGACCTGGCGAACCCCGGACTGGCCAATGTCGCCGCAACCGTCCTCAACCTGCTCGGGTACCAGGCCCCCCCAGACTACCTGCCCAGCCTGGTGAGGCCCTTATGAGCGTCGTCGATCTCCGTTCTGACACCGTCACCCGCCCCACGCCCGCCATGCTCGAGGCCATGCTCCAGGCCCCTGTCGGCGATGACGTGCTGGGGGACGACCCCTCTGTCATCGCCCTGGAGGCGGAGTCAGCACAGATCACCGGCAAGGCCGATGGGGTCTTCACGCCTTCCGGGACCATGGCAAACCAGATCGCCATTCGTTGCTGGACCCGGCCCGGCGACGAGGTGCTGGTCGAAGCAGGCGCCCACCCCTTCCACTATGAATCCGGGGGGCCCGCCGCGATCTCTGGCGTGACCCTGCGACCTGTCGAGGGCGAACGCGGCATCCTGGATCCCGAGACCACCTGGGCCGCGGTCAAGGGAGGGGACCCCTGGGTCGCCCCCACCACCCTGCTGTGCGTCGAGGACACCGCCAACGCCGGCGGGGGAAGTGTCTACCCCCTCCAGACGCTGGATGACCTGGGCGAAGGCGCCCGTGCCCGCAACCTGCACACCCACCTGGACGGGGCCAGGCTCTTCAACGGCGTCGTCGCCAGCGGGGACACCGCTGCCCGTCGCTGCCGGCCCTTCGAGTCCGTCACATTCTGCCTGTCCAAGGGGCTCGGAGCCCCTGCCGGGTCGGTCCTCTGCGGGCCAGAGTCCTTCATCCAGGAAGCCAGGCGCATCCGGAAAATGCTCGGCGGCGCCATGCGCCAGGCCGGGTACCTGGCCGGCGCAGGACGACATGCCCTGGCCCACCACATCGAGCGGCTGGCCGAGGATCACCGGAGGGCCAGAGCGCTCTACGAGGGACTCCGCACCGCGGGCTGGGCGGCCGATTCACCGGAGACGAACATGGTCTACGTGTCGGGCACGGACATGCACACCACTGCGAAACAGTTGTCCGAGCGTCAGATCCTGGCCATTCCCGTCAGCGCCACACGGCTGCGACTGGTGACACACCTGGATGTGGACGACGAAGGGGTGGACCGCACGATCGCCGCCTTTGAGGCCCTGCGCTGAGGGTCACTCCAGGGCCCGATCGACCACATCTTCCAGACCGTGGGCATCGGGGTGTACCAGCACCCGTGACTGGCCGGGCAACACCTCTCGGAGCTGGCGGGCGATGTCCTGCACGAGGGCATGGGCATCTCCCAGTGGCGTTGCCGAGGGAAGCACCAGGTGCACTTCCACAAAGCGCAAGGGCCCCGAGCGACGAGTCCGCAGGCCATGAAAGACCAACTCCTCCTCGTCCGTGAGATCCCGGAGAATCTCCTCGACGCGGTTCTGCTCATCGGCCGGCAGGGCTTCATCCAGCAACTCGGAGAAGGCGTTTCTCAACACCGGCCTCGCATCGTGCAGGATCGCGGCGCTCACCGGCAGGGCCAGCGCCGGGTCCAGCCATGCCCAGTCGGTCCACATGACCGCTCCCAGTCCGACCAGTGCACCGACCCCGGCAAGGACGTCCGCCCGGTAGTGGGCGGCATCCGCCTGTAGCAACAGCCCCCCCTCCCGACGCCGAGCCCGCTCCAGGCTCCACCAGAGGAGCCCCGAGACCAACACGGAGATGGCCATACCCAGACTGGCGAGGCCCACGTCGGGAACTTCTCGGCCTTCGAGCAGTCCCGTCAAGCCCCCCACGGCGACACTCAGTCCCAGCCCCACCAGCAACATTCCCTGACCCGCCGAGAGGACCGCTTCCACCTTGCCGTGCCCATAGGGGTGGTCGTCGTCTGCCGGCGTACGGGCGAAGCGGTACCCCCACCAGTTGACGCCACTGGCGCAGGCATCGGCGAAGCTGTCCGCCGCCGAGGCCAGCACGAGCATCGAGCCACTGGCCACACCGAAGCCATATTTGACCAGTGCCAGGACTGCCGAAAGCCAGACCGCCGATCGCAGTGCCCGCTCGCCCGACGTCTTCACGAGGGGTCCGCCCTGACGAGTCGCTCGTAGAACGACGATTCGCGCAGGCTCCGGGTCCACTGGGCCAGACCTGTTCCAAAGGCGGGAAGATCAGGATCCCGCCAGGCCGCGAGCAAGGCCCCGCCCAAAACCAGGCGGGCCACCTGGTCCGCTGCACCTCGATCGGTGGCCAATCGCAAGTGGACCATGCGCCGGACCGTTTCGACGCCCAGCGCCTCTCCTTCGGTACCCAGGACCCATTTCGGCGGGATCTCCGGCGCTGGGAGACCCACTGCCCGGCAGGCGGTGGCCCAGGCGGCAGCCCATGCGGGCGGCAAGCCATCCACCGGAGGCTCATCCACCAACGCCCCCAGGAGTCCCCCCACCGAGGTCGCCTGTTCACAGAGCCCCAGCACCCGGATCTCGATGGCCCGAGCCTCCGCTCCCATTTCGACCCGAGAGGCCAGGACCCGCTCCGGGTCGACGGCAGGACCGGTTCTCCAGGACTGCCAGGTGTTCAGGCACCCCGGGTCCAGTCCCAACCGGAGGTCCTCCTCGGTTCGCACCACCACCAGGGGGTACTGCTGACAGGCCAGGGGCTTGGCCCCCAGGCCCGCATGCTCATGAATTCCACACAGGCGACTCTCCGTCAGGAAGACACATCGACCATCTGCCAGCCTCAGCGTCGTGCCTTCCACCGGGTCCGAAACGCCCAGTTCATCGGCCAGCGCCTCCAGGCGCTCTGCCTCCCCAGGCTGCAGAAGGACACGGTGCCCAGTACAACTGGCACCACATCGACTGCAGGCATGGCGGAGGACGGGGGTCATGGCGTGTCCCACAGTCCCTACCTGGGGTCAGGCCTGCATGCTACCTTGGCCGGCGTGGCCTGACCTCCTCGACCCGGATCGAATGGCATTCACCTTGATCCTCGTGGGTCTCCACGAGGTCCTCTTCGTGGGCTGCTGGTTTCTGTTCGACGATCTCCTCGCTCGAAATGCCCTGGACCGCTGGAAGGTCGATGGGGGACAGGCCCCGCCCACCGATCTGCTGGAGAAGGCCACTCGCCAGGTGGCCGGCGGCCACGTGATCTTCGCTCTGACCTTTCCCTTCGTGATCTACCCGCTGTGGACCGCCATGGGGGGCAACATGTCAGCTCCCTGGCCCGGCGTGTGGCCTGCCCTCGGACACCTGGTGGCCTGCATCCTGATCCAGGACACGTTGTTCTACTGGTCCCACCGGACTCTGCACACCCGCTGGCTCTTCCGCCAGGTCCACCGGGAACACCACCGCTTCCGCCACGTACGCGGCATCACCGCCGAGTTCAGCCATCCACTGGAGGACACCGCGAACGTGGTGAGCTTCTTCGCCCCGCCAATCCTGCTCGCAACGCCCATGCCGGTACTGGCCATCTGGGTCGCAATCCGGGTCTTCGAGACCGTGCTCGCCCACAGCGGCTTCGCCTTTGAGGGCATCTCATCTCGACATGCCTTTCATCACCTGCATGCCACCAAGGGCTGCTACGGGTCCTTCTTCGGGGTGTGGGACCGGCTGATGGGCACGGACAGGCAATGGCGGGCCTGGCGGGCAGAACAGCCCCACGCCTGAAGTCCCGTCAAAAGAGGAAGAGCCCCCACCCGAACCGGGAGTGGGGGCTCCACAGAAAGTAGTGTGCTCGACTCAGTCGCAGTTGGCAAGTCCTGCGTAGGTGACGTTCACAGTGTCACCACCCTCGGGAACATTCGTGTCGAAGATGACTGCGTTGAGCGAGGAATCGAAGTGCCAGTCGCCCATGACCACACTTCCGTTGACCTTGACCACGATGGTGCTCTCCACCGCGGTGGCGTTCAGCTCATAGGCGGCCTGGTTGATCGACGCCTGGGCAAGCTTGCTCATGTAGCCAGTCCAGGAGGTCGAGCAGATCGAGAGGAATTCTCCCCCGGTGTAGTTCACCGCCTCGTAGTAGCCCATGCCTGCCATGGCGGAACCACAACCGTTGGGGTAGTCGCCGGCGATGGCGGAGATGCGCACCAACGAGGCACTGCCCTTGTAGTTGATGATGTTGTTGACGTAGGCATCCCACGTGTTCGAGGACTGCTCCGGCTCATCGGAGACCATGATGAAGTGGAGCATGGCGTCTTTACGCCAGAAGTTGTTGTTGCAACCGGCGTTCATCTGGCGAGCGGCGGAATCGGCAATGGTCAACAGGGCCTCGGTGTACCTGCCACCACCCGAACTCTGGATGGTGTTCTTGAAGGTGTTCGCGTAGCCCCCGGTCGATGGGGTCAGGATGCCGCTGTGGTTGCACCCGTTGTCCGCGTTCACCACGATCACACGCCAGTCCGACGTGTAGCTGCTCAGTTCGTTGATGAAGTCGTCGAAGTTGTTGGCCAGCCGGGCCACGTCATCGTCCATGGAACAGGACTGGTCCACGGAGAAGACGATGTCGCTGGGCGGGTCCTTGTCCAGGGTCCACTCGTCTTCATAGGTCGCCGCGTACTTGCCGGAACCACTCTGCGTGGCCTCTCGAACCCCCAGGGGCTCGTTTGACGTGACCGTCAGCAGGCCGTCGAAGGCGCCGGACTCGGCCGGGTCGAAGTCGATGTCTGTGGTGTGGGACTCACCCGGCAGGAGGGTGAGGGGGAGAGGCGTTCCCTGGCTGAAGGCAAAGGCGTCCCCGGAGTACTCGATGTCGGTGATCAGGAGGGTGTCACTGCCCACGTTCACCAGGTCGATGGCCCCCACGTTCGGGCAACCCACATAGGTCGAACCCATGTCATAGGGGTCGGGATCGATGCGAAGCTCAGGCACGGCGCCTTCGCCCACCAACTCCACCTTGGCCTGGGGCACAATCGGGTCATTGCTGGCGATAATCGCGTTGGCAAGCTGCTCATTGGCACCCATCGGGGAGAATGCCACCTCGATTTCCTGGGAAGCACCCACAGGAAGAACACTCGTCCAGTCCACCGTCAGGATCGTAAAGCTGCCGTTCTGGGCACCGATCTCCAGGCTGTCGAGTTCGAGATCGCCATCGCCGATGTTGGAGATCACAAAGCTCTCGATGACGGTCTCGCCATCACCAACGGCACCGAACTCCACCCGCTCGGGGTCGACCATGATCTCGGGCTCACCCGCTCCTCGATGGTCGCCCGTTCCGGACAGTGTGTAGTCATTACAGGCAGCGGTCATGGTGACCAGACAGACAATCCAAGCGCGCGACATCAGAATCCCTCCGCACATTGACCTACTGGTCAAAGTTGCAAGGTCCATGCCAGAAATTGGGCCCGTCACCGTGCCCTTTCATGACGACCCGCGAACTACTTGTCGCGGGTCATTTCCCCGAAAGTGGGGCAACCCTGCCCCGCCTAAATACAGGAAACCACCGCCCCAAACAAGACCTGGTTGAGTCCACGGAAACCACCCGCAGGATCTTGACGCATTCTGGACAAAGGCGAACGGATCCCTGACACCGGGAAATGACCCGGATTCAGCCTATAGTCCTGATTAAACCGACGTTATTCAGCCCAGAAGGTCTGCAACGGCGGAACGCTCGGTCATGAGCTCATCGGCAGAAGCTGCGATCTTCTCCTGGGCCCAGGCTCCGTGTTCGATGCCCTGGACAATCGTGGCCCTGCGATCCGAGCAAGTCACGGGGAAGGAGTAGATCAGCCCCTCGGGCACCCCGTAGGAGCCATCGGACGGAATCCCCATCGAGGACCACTCTCCGGGCGCCGTTCCATGCCACAGAGTCTTCATATGGTCCAGGGCAGCAGATGCCGCAGATGCCGCCGAACTGGCGCCACGGGCCTGGATGATGGCCGAACCGCGCTTGGTCACCGTCTGGAAGAAGGTGCCCTTCAGCCAATCCTCGTCACCAATCACCTCGGCTGCAGGCTGGCCTCCGATGGTGGCGTGCAGGAAGTCCGGGAACATCGTCGGAGAGTGGTTGCCCCAGATGGCCAGGTTCTGAACCCGGTCCGTGCTGACGCCCGCCCGAAGGGCCAACTGGCCCTTGCCCCGGTTCTGGTCCAGGCGAGTCATGGCGTGGAAACGCTCCGCTGGAACATCGGGAGCCGAGTGCCGGCAGATGAGGGCATTGGTGTTGCAGGGATTGCCCACGACCAGGACCTGGATGTCCGGGGCCGCCACACTGTTGATCGCATTGCCCTGGCCCACAAAGATGGGGCCATTGGCCTGGATGAGGTCCGCCCGCACCATCCCGGCCTTCCGGGGCATGGCTCCAATCAGGAAACCCTGGTTGGCCCCGTCAAAGGCCTTGCGGGGATCGTCGCTGATCTCGATGCCCGCCACCAGCGGGAAGGCACCGTCCACCAACTCCATCACCACCCCTTCCAGGGCGCCGAGGGCCGGCGTGATTTCCAGCAACTGAAGGATGACTGGCTGGTCCTCCCCATAGCAGAAGCCGGAGGCCAGACGGAACAGGAGGGCGTAGCCGATGTTGCCGGCAGCGCCGGTCACGGTGACACGAATGGGTGCGCGCATGGGAATCCTGGGAGTCTCGGAGGGTCGCCGGACTAACGCCGGGATCTGGGCGTGTCGATATCGCCCCGAGTCAACGCCGGGTGGGATAGTGCGGAACCGCCTCCGCCGGATACCCACGCATGTCCTTGATGCTCCTGCTTGCCCCTGCCCTGGCCCAGGACTGCGATGCCCGGGCCCTCGAAAAGACCCTGAAGGCCTCGACCCAGGCTGACACGGCCACAGCGTTTTCGGCATTGGCCGCCTGTGATGCTGCCCGGGCAAGGAAGAACGCCGCCACCGCCTTTGCGAAAATTCTCACTGGTGAAGAAGCCAACCGCGCTGTCATCGATGCCATCGAGGTGGACGCCGGAGACACGGCCCAACAGTGGATCGGTGGGCTCCAGTCCGACGAGCGCAGCAGCGCCATTGCCGCCCTGGGCCAGGCATGCTCCGAGTCCGAGGCGGTCGCAGGGTGGCTGGTCGAGACCCACGAGACCCTGGGCGACACCTTCTGGTCCCAGCGCTGGTACCGGTCCCTCGCGGAGTGCCGAGACCAGGGCATTCAGGCCTTGCTGACCCAGGAAATCGACAACCCATCCAACGACCGGGCACGCTTCAATGGCGCCCTCGAGGTCTATGCCCGCAACCTGGGCATCACCGCGATTCCACGCCTCGGAGCCCTGGCCACGGAACTCCAGGACCCCCAGGAAGTGGGCCTGGTCATCAATTCCTTTGGGGATGCCGCAGGGCTCGGAAGCCTGGAAGGCGCCAGTCCCGAGGCAAAGGCGCTGGCCGTTGAAACCCTGGTCACCATCTCTCCGGACCTGCCCGAAAAAATCGTCGACCAGGTCCGAACGGTTCTCATTGCCCTGGGGGCCATGGAAGCCTCGGACCACCTGGCCGGGGTCCGACACGACGCCCTCCGTCAGGCGGACGGGAACCTTCACTACGGCCTGGTGGCAGTGGCCACATACCAGTGCAAGAAGGGCCTGACCCTCAACATTCACACCGGCCAGGTGATCCAGCCCGGGACCCTGTGGCCCGATCAACTCGAGGCTCCTCTCCGGACCGCCATCCAGCAGGAGTGGGACATTGCACCGGCCAAGAAGTGCACCGTGGCCAGCGAGTTGGAGATCATCATGACCCGCGCACCGATTCCGGATTCCGCCGCCCTCAACGACTTCCACACGACGACCCTGGAGGATCTCGCCGACCGGGAATTCTCCAAGCAATCCACAATCGTCCACGAGGGACTTCTGCTGCCCTGAGCCCCTCCTCGCAGACATCTCTGCCAACGAATGCAAACCGCCCTAAAGTGGGCCCTGTCTCGTCCGTTGCGAGAACGGAGGACCATGCCTGGTCACCTGCTGGTCATCGAGGACAACTCGGCGGATCAACGCCTGATCGCCGAGGTGCTCCGCGCCCAGGGGCACACCATGGAAATCGCCTCCACCATTCAGGAGGGGTTCCAACAACTGACCCGGGACGACTTCGACCTGATCCTGACCGCCCTGAATCTCCAGGACGACGGCGGTCTCGAGTTCCTGAACCAGCTTCGAGTGCGGGCCCACACCACCGAGGTGATCGTCCTCACCCGCCACTGGGAGCCCGACCTGGCCGTCAGGGCCTTCCGGCTCGGGGTGTTCGATGTGGTGAAAAAGGGCGATGTCATCCAGGAGGATGGAGAGTGTGCCCTGACCCTCCTGGTCGACGAGGCGATCCAACGCCGCCAGGTGCGGCGCTCCCGGGCCCTCTACGAGGCCAGCCAGCTCATCCTGGAGACGGCCACGCCTGAAATGCTGCCCCAGGTCGTTGTCGAGGTCGGCATGCGGGTGATGCAGGCCGATGATGCCTCGCTGATGCTCCCCGGGCCCGAGGGCAAGCTCGTGGTCGCCTACTCCCACACCCTTTCCCCCGAGGTGCGCAGCAAGGTCGTCATCGGACTGGGGGAGAGTGTCGCGGGCCGGGTCGCCCTCGACGGTCGACCAGCGGTCTTTTCCGAGGACTTGAGCCAGGACCCTCGCTTCCAGGACAAGGTCGGTTCCCACCGGGTTCGCTCAAGCATCGTCTACCCGCTCTTCTCTGGAGACCGATTGGTGGGTGTGCTCAATCTGAACCGCATCGCGACGGAAACGCCTTTCCGGCGCAGCGACACCGAAGTCGCCGCAGTCCTTGCCTCCCAGGCCGTGCTGGCCCTGGAGAACGCTCGCCTGGTGAGAGAACTCCGAGGACGCATCGATGACCTCGAGGACACCCAGGCTCGCCTGGTCTCCTCGGAACGTCTCGCAGCCATCGGGCAGCTCGCCGCCGGCGTGGCCCACGAGGTCACCAACCCCATCGCCTGGGTGGTGGCAAATCTGAACCACGTCAGCGAGGGGCTGGCCGTCCTCAAGCGGCTCGGCCCGCTCCTGGACCAGGACCCCTTCCGCCCGCTCCTGGCCGACTGGGAACCGGGCACCAGCGGGAAGGACCTCATGCAGGAACTCGACCTGGCCGTCCAGGATGCGACCGAAGGCGCCCTGCGAATCCGGGACATCGCCCAGGACCTGAGAGTGCTCAGTCGTACCCGCCATGGCCAGGGGTACCACTTTGACCTGAACGACGCCGTCAACTCGGCGATTCGAGTCTCCGGGCCCTTGCTGAAGCCCCAGAACATCAAGCTCGTCAGTGCCCTGGGCGGAAAGTTGCCTGTACTGGGAAACCCCGGGCAGGTCTGCCAGGTGTTCTTGAACCTGATCGCGAATGCCACCCAGGCCACGGGAACCCGCTGCATCGATGTCCGGACCGAGCGCGAGGGAAAGAAAGCCATCGTCACCGTGACCGACGACGGTGGCGGGATCGATCCCCAGGTGCTGCCCCACATCTTCGAGCCCTTCTTCACCACCAAGCCGCCCGAGAGCGGAACCGGTCTGGGCCTGGCCATCTCCCGGGAGATCGTGATCCTCCAGGGCGGTGAGTTGACGGTCACGCACACCAACGCCAGCGGTACTTGCTTCCAGGTGGCGCTTCCCATGGACACGCCGGCCGTCAACGCTTCGAGCGAAGCAGGTTGACGGACCCCTGGCGTTCGCCTTAGCCGGCGTACACAGGGAGACCGTCATGACGCAACTGGACTGGAAGGACATCCTCTCTCGAGGCCTCCGGGCCGAGGGCATCACCCTCGACGAGGCCAACGCCATCGCCGCGCTGGAGGATGGCCCCGAATTCGAACAGCTTCTGGAAGTGGCCGACGCCCTGCGCCAGGCCTTCAAGGGGAACTACGTCAACACCTGTGGCATCACAAATGCCAAGAGCGGTCGCTGCCCGGAGAAGTGCTCCTTCTGCAGCCAATCCGCCCACTTCGAAACGGAAGCGCCGTCCTGGGGCCTCAAGGACACCGACACCATCGCCGCCGAGGCCCGTGAGGCTGCAGCCAACGGCGTCCGGGAGTTTTCCATCGTCGCCTCCGGTCGGGCGATGACCAGCCGCACGGAACTGGACAGCCTCAAGGACACCTTTCGCCGAATTCGCCAGGAGACGGGATTGCAGACCTGTGCAAGCCTCGGTCTCATGACGCGAGAGGCCCTGGCCGAGCTCCAGGAGGCCGGCATGGAGTCCTTCCACCACAACCTGGAGACCGCCCGCAGCTACCACCACGAGATCGTGGAGACCCACAGCTACGACGAGGAAGTGGAGAGCATCCGGGCTGCCAAGGACCTGGGCATGTATGTCTGCTGCGGCGGCATTTTTGGAATGGGGGAGTCCTGGGCACAGCGGATCGAATTGGCGACGGACCTTCGAGCCCTTGACGTGGACTCGGTCCCGATCAACTTCCTCAACCCCCGGCCCGGAACGCCCCTGGCCGACCGCCACGACCTGACGCCCGTGGAATGCCTCAAGATCATCGCCATGCTCCGCCTGATGATGCCTGCCAAGGACCTGATCGTCTGTGGGGGGCGGGAGGTCAACCTCCAGGATCGGCAACCGGAGATCTTCCGGGCTGGCGCCAATGGCCTGATGCTTGGCGACTACCTGACGACGGCCGGACGCGACACCTGCACCGACCGAGACATGCTGACTGCCCAGGGTCTGGAGATCCGACCCGCGCCCCATGCCTGACGGACCCGTCGCCCGGCTCGCCTCGCGAGCACGGGCTGTCCAGGAGGCGGGTCTCCGCCGGCAATTGAGGCCCCTCACTGTCACCGGTCCCGTCACGGCCCGGGACGACCACCGGGAGATCCTGGTGATGTCCTCCAATGACTACCTGGGGCTTGCCCAGCATCCGGAGGTCCAGGCCGCCTGGCGGGGCGGAGGAAGCGGCTCTTCCCGTCTGATCGCTGGCTCCAGGCCAGCCCACCGCGCCCTGGAAGACCACCTGGAGGATCAGTACGGTCATCCTGCCCTGGTCTTTTCCAGTGGGTACCAGGCAAACCTGGCCGTGCTCACAACCCTCTTTGAGGCCCAGGACACCGTGGCGTCGGATGCCCTGAACCACGCCTCGATCATCGATGGCCTTCGACTGGGAAAAGCGAACCGAACCATCGTTCCTCACGGCACCCTGCCGGAACCAGGTACCTCCGGCGGCGTGGTCGAGGGCCTCTACTCGATGGACGGGGACACGGTGGACCTGGTTGGCTGGCGGTCAAGGGTGCAGGGACTGGTTGTCGACGAAGCCCACGCGGTCGGCACTCTCGGCCCCGGAGGTCGGGGAGTGTCCCTGGCACAGGGGATCGAGGCCGATGTGATCGTCGGAACCTTCGGCAAGGCCTATGGCGCTGCGGGGGCCTTCGTGGTGGCCCCCCCCTCCTTCAAGGAGCTTCTGATTTCCCTGGGGCGCTCCTTTGTCTACACCACCGCCCTGGCCGAACCCGCGGCCCATGCGGCACTGGCAGGCCTCCGGCTCGCCACCGACGAGAGAAGACAGACCCTCCAGGCGGCAGTGATGCGATTTCGCGCCGGGCTGGAGGACCTGGGACTGCAGGGCCTCGGAGAAGCCCACATCGTTCCCGTGGTGCTCGGCCCACGAACCATGGCCGTGGCCCAGGCCATGTTCGAGCGAGGGGTCTATGTGCCCGGTATTCGCTGGCCAACGGTTCCCCGGGGAAGGGAAAGACTCCGATTCACGCTGTCCGCGGCCCACACGCCCGACCACCTGGACCGAGCCCTCGATGCACTACAGGCCGCCCTGAACGCCTGCCCGGACCCGGGGTAAGCTGGCCCGGTGAACTGGATGCTGCTTTGGTGGTGGGGGTGTGCCGGAGGCTCGGGGCTCCGGGCACTTCCAGCGAGCGAGGCCGTGCTCGGCTGGCGCCTGGTGCCGGGACAGCAGCTTCGCTACCGCCTCACAACGACCTGGGAGGCTGCCGACCAGGAGCGCATGCGGGTGGAAGAGTGGACCTACGAGGTCACCCAGGTCGACAACCGGGGCCAGGCCCTCCTGGTGGGCCAGCTCTCGGCCTTTGGGGTCGCCCTGGACACCCAGGGTCGGGCTGTCGCGGAGAGCCGCTACAGTCGGGCCCGGCAGGCCGAGAGGGATCGGCGTTCCTCCGAGCCCGTCACCCTGACCCTGAGCATGGATGGTCGACTGGTGGAGTTGGTGGCGGGCTCCTGGTCCGATGCCTTGCCTCACCGGCTTCTCGGCCTGCGACTGCCCGAATTCGGGGTGAGTCCGGGAGACGACTGGCCGGACCCGACCCTTGCCCGGCCCTTTGCCGATCTCTGGCCCCCCTCGGTGGACCTGGAAGTAAACGGACGGCATGGCCTGGAGGGCCTCTACCGACTGGGAGGTGCCCCGATGGCCAAGGTCCTGAGCCAGGGGGCTGCCGGGCCCGGCAGCGGGGACCTTTCCCCCATCGCCCTCGAGGGCGAGGCCTGGTGGAACCTCCGACAGGGACGACTGCACGCCCGTGAACTCCAGGCCCAGTGGGAGACCTCGGCGTCCCGGGGCCCTGGAGACCTGCAACTCAGCCTGGAGGCCCTGGACTGACTTGCGCTCTATTCCTGGATCGCTCGCTCCCCGAGCGCCGTCCACTGGTAGAGATCCCAGACCGGCTCCATCCTGCCCAGGACACCGGTGCTGTCGTTCCCTCCCCTGCCGTCAAAGTAGACCTCCCAGACAAGTTCGCCCTCCGGGGTGACCTCGCGAACCTCGGCATTGATCCCGTAGTTGATCAGGGTGTGTCCATTGTCCAGGCGCACGGAGTCGCCGACCTGGGGAGCGATGTAGCCCTGGCCCACCCCCCAGCTCCAGACCTGGCGCAGGACCCCGTTCTCCCAGTCGACCTCGTACTCCCGGGCGGCGGTCTCGTCCCCCCAGTCCAGGCTGCTGGTCAGCAGGATGGTGCCCCCCTGTACGTAGTGCGGGAAGTGCTGGGCGTAGAACCAGGCGTTGTTCGGCTCGAAGACGTAGCTGTCGGACAGGGCGCGGCCAAAGGAGCGCAGGACCACCCCCGTGGCTGCGTCCAGCTCAACGATGGTGTGGTTGGTGTACCACGACAACAAGAGCGTCTGGGTGTCGTCGTCGTAATCGATGCTGTTGTGATCACAGCGACCGCTCTGCCCCTGAGAACTCAACCAGGAGCCGGCATCAAAGAGCGTGCTCACGCTGCCATCGGCTTCACGAATCATCACCGACTCGCAATTGCCATCGACCGCCGGCCAGACCAGTCGATCCCCCGGAAGTTCATCAAATGCATGGGTCGCACCGTCGACCTCGAAGGTCTCGACCTTGCCCACATCCAGCTGCCACCGGTGAATCCACCCGTCCCCCGAAAAGCGGGTCTCGTTGATCAACAGGCTGGTGCCATTCCGGGCCTTGCGCACGAAGGGAGACCAGTAGTTGGTGGTGAACTCGTGGTACCAGACGTAGTTGCCCTCCCGATCGATGATGAACGCGTACCAGTTGGCAAAGTTCGGGCTGTCGCTGGAGACCCCCAACAGGTAGGGAAAGTCGGAAGCGTTGGCCTCGTCGTAGATCGTCGCCGAGGCCCCCGGAATGTTGCTCGGGATGCTCCAGGTGTCCGTGGTGTGGAGGTCCGAGAGGTCCTCACCCGTGTCGGTGCTCGCGTGCACCTGCCAGGACACGGCCGTGGTCTCCGTCAGGCCGAGAAGCATCATGCTCTGGGACCCTGCTTCGGCGGCCACCTTGGGCGTGCTTCGCCAGTCGTCATCTCCCAGGTGGTACTCGACCCAGGTGGTGGCCGGCTCCGACAGGGTCCACGTGACCTCGATGCGCAACACCATCTGGGGATCGACCCCCCCCTCCACATCACTGATCAGGCCGATCAGATTGGTGTCGGTGTCGGTGTCGGTGTCGGTGTCGGTGTCCGTGGCGTCGGTGTCGAACGAGGAGTCTGTCGTCCCCGACGAACCGGTGTCCTCGATGACGAGCACCACACCCGACGCGCAGGCGGAGAGCAGTGCGAGCGACATCACCTTGAGCACAGATTCCTCCATCGAAGAAACGGACCGTTGCTGAAGGTATGCCACGCCCGGTGGGGCCATGCCATCAGACAAGGGTGAAGCCTTGCATCAAGCTCACCGAAACACACGCCGTCATGACCGGCGAGTCCAGGCCTTCCGTCAGCCGCCATACCCACTGGCCGCCAGTTCCGAACCCACCCGCAGGAAGACCGGGAATTCCGAGAGCGGGACCTGCAAGGTCTCCGTCGTCCCGCCTTCATAGACCTGCTCCTGGTCGAACAGGTCGATCCAGTCGTCGCCGTCGGGGAAGCGCACGGTCCAGTTGTTCGAAGCCTCCAGAATGGGCGCGACGAAGACATCCGGACCCAGGAGGTAGGTGTAGTCGGCCTTGCTGACGAATTGCACCAGGCTCTCGCCCGCCTCAAAGGCAATGGCTCCCTGGGTCGTCAGGTAGGGGATGAGCTCGTGGTGCAGCTCTACGAAGTGCTTGTAGATCGCCAGCGTTTCCTCGTCGCCAACGATCCAGGGTTCGTGGTTTCCCCCCCCTCCGTTCTCCATGACCGGGCTGAAGGCCCCCAGCTGTGCCCAGCGGGTGAAGAGTTCCGGTCCACGACCTGCCGGGTATTCGCTGTCCTCTCGATAGCCCCCGATGTCCGATCCAAAGGTCACGTAGCCGTAGTCACTGGACCAGTAGAAGTTCCGCAGGGCTGCCTGCAGCCCGTCGAAGGTCGCGTCCTGATCGCCCACCCATGAACCCCAGGCAATCTCCTTCGGGGTGAAGGCCACCAGGTCCCCACCCAGGTCCCCCCCATAGTTGTCCACCGGGCGAGAGCTGATCAGGCGGTCGTCCCCCAGTCGCTCTCGGGTGTAGTCATGAAAGTCCTGGTAGTAGGCGTGGCTGTACTCCAGCCGCTCCACGTCCCGGCCCAGTCCCGGCGAAAAAGGCGCGAAGACCGCAGAGTAATCCAGGCCATCGCATTTCCAGCCATCGATTCCCATGTCCAGCACCGGATCCATGAGCCCGTGCCACCATTCCACGGCCTCGGGGTTCCAGTAGTCCAGCAGCGACCCCTCACCCTTCCACCAGTCGAGGACCTTTGGCTCGGTCTCGTCGGCACTCGCCCGCATGAACCAGTCCTGATCCGCGGCATGGGCGTAGAGCGCTTCCTCGTCGACATTGATCGCAGGCACGATCCACAAGAGGACTCGAACACCCTGTTCGTGAAGCGCATCGATCATGCCCACCGGGTCCGGGAAGCGTTCCGGATCCCACTCAAAGGTGTTGTACCCGGTGGCCCAGGGGGAATCGATGATGATCGCGCCCACCGGGATGGCCCGCTCCTGGTAGCCCTGCACAAGAGCCAGGGCGGATTCCTGGGTGCTCTCGTCCTCCCACACCCAGTGCTGGAAGGTCCAGTCGGGCCAGGGTGCTTCAGGGGGGTCGACGGCGGTATCGTCGACGACCTGGCCGGTACAGGAGAGGAGAAGAAGGCTCAGCATGAAAACCGGTCTATCAAGAAGACCCACTGGCATGCCCCCCCGAATCCGCGTGGGCCTCTTGGGCACGCTCGGGTTGTTGCTGGCGGGGATTGCCTGGTGGACCCTGCAAGGCTCGACCGAGCCACAACAAGCCCTTCCAGGTAAAACCGCCGGGACAGAGGAGGCTCCAGCAGGACCAGCGCCTCGTCGCGGCCGGGCACGGGTCCTGCCCACGCGCCAGAGCCCCGAGGAACCTCTGATCCCTTCCGACCACGGGAGCCAACTTCCGCCTCTTCACCCCCTGGAGTTTGCCCACGTGACCTGTCGGCTCTCCACGCCCGTGCCCGCGTCCACCGGAGCCCTGTACAAGAGGGATCGAACCGATCGCCTGCACCTGGTCGGAGAGGCCATGGCGGTCGGCCAGGAGGTCCGCTTCCCCGCAACGAGAAGAGTGGGGAGCCTCGTGCTTCACCTGGAAGGCTATGAGCCAATTCCCGTCCGCTGGCACAGCAGCGGCGAGGAACTCCTCTGTGCTTCCGAACCGCTGGTCCTGGAAAGCAGGGCGGAGATGACCCTGACCGGGCGGGTCCTGAACACAGCAGGAAACCCCGAACCAGATGCCTGGGTCCAGGGTTGCGGCCCGGCCCAGGTCGACGAGAACGGGGTCTTCTCCGTCCTCCCGGTTCGCGCCCCCTGCGCCCTCCGAGCCATCCGCCAGGACGGCTTCTGGTACTCACGAAGCGAGGTGACCGACATTCCCTGGATCGAGGGGGGATCGCTGGAAGTGGAGCTCGTGGTGAACGAATACCCCCGGGGTGGGATGGGCATCAGCATCGAACCCGCGGAGGAGGGCATCGGGGTCCTGGAGGTCCACGCCGGGAGCCCGGCGGCCATCGCTGGACTTCAGGCTGGCGAGATTATCGTCTCTCTCGAGGGAGAACCCTCCCTCGACCTCACCCTGGAGCAATTCGTGGATCGGGCCACCGGCGAGGCCGGCACAGACGTTCACTTCGTGGTGAAGGGCACCGATGGCTCCGAGCGCGAGGTCACCCTGACCCGGGCCATGCTCGGCCCCTAGTCACAGGGCGATCCCGAACATGGCGCTGGCGAGCACCATCCCGGCCGCTGCCCCAAGGGGAATGGTGAGGTTGTCGTCGACCCGGCGACTGAAGAGCTCGGCCAGGGCGGCGACCAGGCCAGCACCCAGGGCCAGGGGAAACCCGGCCCGGGCCAGTTCCGGGTAGAAGAAGTTCAGAGTGATCAGGGTGACCGTCATGGCCACCACCAGGAAGGTGGCACTTCCCTCCAGGGTCCGGCCATTCAGCAACGGAACCCTGCCAAAACGACGGCCGACCAGTGCCGCGGCTGGATCGCTGAACCCGACCACCACCACCGCCACGGAGCAGAGAGCCATGGACCCGGTGAGGGCCAGCATGAAGAGGGCCGTGCAGTACCAGGTCGCCGAGTTGATCCGGGTCCATTCATGGGGATGGGCCACCGGCCCGTAGAAGGCCATGAGCCGATCGTTGAGGCCCGGCCACAGGCGCCGACCGGCCTCCATCGACCATGCGTAGCCCAGGAAGAGGGCTGCCACAGTCAGCACCGCCTGGGAACTCCCCAACCACTGCACGACCAGCAAGGCGAACACGCCCCCCGACATGTGGAGGACGTTGCGGCGGTAGTTCGTCGGACGAAGGGAGGGAACATGGACGTCCTCCACACGCAGGGCACCGGCCAGGTCCTCGTAGACGGGAAGCAGTTGGGCCCGAAAGTCCATCCAGGCCATCCGCAGATCCGGCATGGCGAGGTCCTCGGAAGGCAGACACTCCTCCAACAGCCTCACCAGCTCGTCCAGGACCGCCCGGAGAGCCGCCACCGGGCCCTCGGCATCGAGACGCTGCTGGAGAGCCCTGAAGCCTTCCTGGATCTCCTGGATGCGCTCCCGCGCGTTGACCATCGCCTCCTGGCGCCAACGAACCGGGTCCAGGTCGCGCAACAGGGCGTGGAGCGCCAGCGCGAGTTCCTGGCCATCGAGAGTGGCTGTCTGGACCATCTTGGTCTCCGGAAGGCTCCCACCACCTAACCGACGGAGTTCCCCCACAACACGGGCCCCAGCCCGGAGGCCCGTCGCACCGGCCGCTTCAGGCCTTGTCGAAGGACCGCTTCACTCCCCACCAGAACCACAGAGCCACTGGAGCGGGTCACGGCGGTGTAGATCAACTCTCGGGTCAACAGGGGCGAGTCCCGCTCGGGCAACACGACGACAACCCGCTGGAATTCCGAGCCCTGGCTCTTGTGAATCGTCATCGACCAGGCGGGCTGGTGCTCCGGCAGCTTCTGGGGAGCGTGCAGGTCAAGCCCGTCACGGCCCCGGAACACCACCTGGTCCGGGCTCAGGGTCACCCCCACATCGCCATTGAACCGCCCCAGGCCGGAATCGTTGCGCAGGACCAGGACCGGGCGACCCCGAGCGTGTGCTCCAGTCGATCGCAAGCGAGCCGTGAGGGGCCGATCCGCACTGGAGAGCCAGGCCTCGATCTGTCGGTTCAGGCCTGCCACACCGCGCCGGCCACGACGGTGGGCACAGAGCACCCGAAATCCCTCGAAGGCCTCCAATACCCGGGCCTGGTGAGACGCCCCCGATTCCCCGGGCCCGGGTCCCTCGTTGAGGCACTGGAGCATCGCGCCATAGCCCGAGACCACGCAGTCGCGGAATGCCCCTGGAAGCGGCTGGTCCGGTTCGGCAGGAATCCACTGCACGTCGATTCCCTCCAGGAGCGGGTCTACCGCAGCGTCCACCTGGAAGGGCGTGGCCAGGCAAGCGGCCGCAAACCGACCCACAGCACTGTCGTCCGAGAACCGGTGGTTGCGATCCAGCTGAACGATGGCGTCCTGGGGTCCCGGTCCCGGTGCCAGCTCCATGGACGCAGCAGCCCAGCCGGTGGCCCCGGTCACGAGTTCCCGGGCCGAGGCCGACAGCCGAACCGGTCCCGTGCCCACCGGCCCACACAGATCGGCCAGCACGCTGCCTGCCTCGACCGAGGCCAGCTGATGACGATCCCCCATCAACACCAGGGAAGCCTCTTCGGGCACAGCCTCCTCCAACCGTGCCATCAGGGCCAGGTCCACCATCGAGGCCTCGTCGACCAGGACCACGTCGACGGCCAGGGGCCGATCACGGTGGTGTCGATACCGGGAGTTGTGGTCCGGGCGCACGCCCAGCAGGCGGTGGATGGTGGTGGCCTCCAGGGACTCCAGGTGGGCCTGAAGTTGCTCCGGCGTCAGGACCCCACCCAGGGCGGGCTTCGCCTCCTGGACAAAGGCAGGCAGGTCCGTGTGAAGGCTCTCCCGAACCCGGGCGGAGGCCTTGCCGGTGGGTGCAGCGAGGGCGATCCGGAGTGGCCCCAGGCCCGGGTCCGACTTCTGACGAAGGGCATGTTGGACCCACATCAGCGCCAGGGCCCGCCGAATGCTCCAGGTCTTGCCCATCCCGGGGCCCCCGCTGACGACTGCAAGGCGCCGCAAGCAGGTGATGATGGCTCCCAGAGCCTGGCGATCGAGACCAGCAGCAGCAGCCGGAAAGAGCGCGGACACGCCCACGCGAAACAAGACGGGATCGGCCAGCGCCACGGTCTTCGTGGACCGGGCCAGGAGCCCCTGGGCCAGCTGGGCCTGGTGGGTGTGGTACCGGTGGCTGGTCAGCAACCCGTTTGCCCACACAAAGGGATGGTGTCCGGACCCGTCACCCACCATGGGGCTCGCCACCAGCAGGTCGATCCAGGCCTGGCGGTCCCTGGGCCAGTCAAACTCCGGCAGCGGAGCCCGCGGTGTCCCCGGCACTTCGGGAACCAGGTCCTCAAAGGCCCCATCGAGCGCCGTTCCCACGTGCCCGCGGCGGGGGGACCGCACCGCCAGAGCACACCCCAGCAACACCTGGGGGTCCTCCTCTCCAGCCCGGTTGCCGAGCACATGGACGACCTGGAGATCCAGTGGCTCCAGGATCCCCACCTCAACCAGGGGGCTCAGTGGGTGGTCCTTCCCGGCCAGGAACCGGCTCATGGAGAACCTCCCTGGCCAGTAAACAGCGCAGACAGCCCCTCGATGGTCTCCCGGCGGGGACGGTCGAAGAACACGCCGTGGCGCCTTCCCTCGACCTGGGGGGTCTCCGGGCCGGTCATTCCACGAAGAAACAGGTAGTAGACCCCGCCGAAACAACTGTCGTAGTCGTAGTCGGGAATTCGCTCCCCCAGGAAGCGATGCACGGCCACGGCGTACAGGTGGTACTGCAGGTAGTAGTGGCGGTGTTCCATCGCCCGCACCAGGCCTGCCAGGGCATAGTCCGAGGGGCGACTTCGGCGATCGGCCGCCGAGGTCAATCGATTGGACTTGTGGTCCACCACGTAGAACCGACCCTGGTGTTCGAACACCAGGTCGATGAAGCCCGTCAGGTACCCGGCCAGCCGCCCCTTCAGACCCAGGTGCTCCAGGTAGGAGACAGGCAATGCTGGCGACCCACCCCCCTTTCGCAGCCAGGCCACCACATCCCCCGCCTGTACCGGCTCATCCTGACCGGCCCGGTAGGCATCCCCGCCCGCCAGGGCCAGGTCGAACCGGAGTTCGTCCAACCGCTTTTCGCCAGGGATCCCGGCAAGGGTCAGCGCCGGTGCTGCATGAGGAGAGCCATCTCCTCCCAGGGGAGTGTTCAACACCCCGGGCAGGTGCTCCAGCAGTGGGGGAAGGCAGGTGGCCACGTCGAAGCCGGCCACCTCCAGGTGCTCCGTGGCCACGCACTCCAGGTGAGACCGGGCGACCGCCACATCGGCTCCCGGCCGGAAGAGGGTGAAGTCCAGGTGCTCCAGCACGCTGTGGAGACAGGTGCCCGCCACGGCATTTGCCGGCCATGTGTCCAGGGGAATCGGCTCTTCGTGCGTGCCTAGAAGGACGTCCGGCGCCTCGCCGATCCGGACCGCGCCGTCCCGGTCCTTGCCCAGGGGCTCCGGACTGGCAACCGTCCTTCCCAGGGCTACCGGGGCTTCCCCATGGGTGGGATGCAGGCCCGAGTAGCTCCAACGCCGCCAGTGCCGGGCGATTCCCGGGCGTTTGAAGTTCCTCGCGAAGAGCGTCTCTTCCTGGACCAGGGGAGGCGTCCAGCGGACCGGTGTCAACGGTGCACAGCGACTGACCGAGGCCAGTGCCGTCCCGTCATCGCTGGAGGCCGACCCGGCCAGGGCCTCGACCACCTGGTCCAGGCGAATGGAGCACGGCTTGAAGGCGCTCCGCTCCTGGCCCTTTTCGAGCCGATCAGAACCCCCGTCTCCATGGAGTGCTGCTGCCAGGGGAGAGTTGGGAAAACCCGCCACGGCTCCGGTGTAGACCACCACCCGGTGTCGGGCACGGGTCAGTGCCACATACAGCAACCGCAAGGCCTCTTCCCTGCGCTCTCGCTCCGCCACGGCCTTGTGGATCGCCTTGGGCGCTGCCTTGGGGTCTCGGTGGAGGTCGAGCACGCGCTCACAGGGATCCTGGTCCGAAGGGACCACCAGGGCCGCATCCTCGCCCTGTTGAAACACCATGCCGTCCCAGAGGTAGGGCGCAAAGACCACCGGGTACTGGAGCCCCTTGCTCTTGTGCATGGTGAGCACCTTGACCGCTGCTGCGTCGCTCTCCAGGCGGGCCTCCACAGCTTCCTTTTCCAGGCTGGATGTCTCCCGCTCCGCCTGGAGCCAGGCCAGCAGTCCCGAGAGTTGCAGGCGTTCTCTCACCTGGGCCTGGTGGGCCAGTTCGGCCAGGTGCAGCCAGTTCGTCAGCCGTCGCTCCCCATCCGGCCAGGAGAGCAGCCTCTCCAGCCCCGTCCGGCCCTTGGGATCGGGCCCCACATAGGCCAGCAAGCGTCGAAAGGACGCCATCAGCCCCCGTTTCTCCAGGCCCTGCTGCCAATCCACCAGCGAAGCGATCCACTCGTCCCACCAGGCCATGGCCTCCGGGTCCTCCGCATCCACCCGGCCCAGGTGCTCGGCCTGCCAGCCCGAGAGGGGAGAGACCGCAGCCGTCCGGGCAGCCCGGCTGGCATTCGGGGCAGCCAGGGCCTTCAACCAGAACTGCAACTGGACAGCCTCGTCCGAGGCAAAGACGCTGTCTGCGCCCGCAAGGACCGCCGGAACCCCGGCCTGGGTCAAGGCCCGGAGAACTCCACGCCCCTCACGGTTCTTCCGCACCAGCACAGCCAGGTCCCCAGGCCCCAGGTCCCGCCAGTCCTCGCCGTCCTTGATTTCTGCCCCAGAGTCCAACAACCCCACGATGTCCGCGGCGATCCGGCCTGGAAGCCAGCGGTTGAGATCCCCTTTTGCCAGTTGTTCGATCGAGGAACCCGGGACGGCAACTGGGCTCATTCCCTTGTCGAAGAAACGAACCTGGAGCGGTGCACAGAAGGGTTCCGTCCGGGAGCACTGTGGCCACCGCAACCGGTCCGGCACATGCTCGGGCGGCGCATGCACCGAGACGAAATCGATGTCCGGATCGCCAAAGAACCCCGGCCGCCCCATCCAGTGTTCCAGGGCCTCCAGCAACCGCTGGTCGGAACGGTGGTTCACCGTCATCGTGAACCGGTTTCCCCCGGCGGCGGCCCGGGCAGCCTTGTAGACCGCCAGGTTGGCACCACGGAACCCGTAGATGGCCTGCTTGGGGTCCCCGATCAGGAACAGGAAGTGGTCCAGGTCTCCAAAAGCGGTGCGAAAGAGTGTCCACTGCAGGGCATCCGTGTCCTGGAACTCGTCGATCAGCGCCGCCTGGAAACGCCCCCCCAGCGCCTTCCGCAGGGCTTCGTGGCTGGGGTGGGAGTCATCCCCCAGCACTTTCCCAAGGTTCTGCAGCAGGTCCTGGTAGGTCCAGATCCGCGCCCCTCGCGTCCGTTCTTCAAGCCCACGCCGCAACTCCCGGGCCGCCAGGGCCCGGCACTGATCCACCAGGGCCTGGCCTTCATCCATCAACGCACTGACGCCCTCGATCAGGGGGTGGGACCAGGTCTCACCTTCCGCGCGTTTCGCGGCCAGGGTCCACTCGCTGTAGTTTCGGGCCTTGGCGCCCCCTCCCTTCAGGGACCCCCAGTGGGCCGGCGGAACCCGTTGTTCCCTCAGCCAACGCTCCACCGCCTCGTGGGCGCCGGACACCGTCTTGTGGGTGTAGGTGCGCTGACCGGTCGAGGTGAAGACGACCTTGCTCGCATGGGCCTTCTGGGCCTCGTCCGCCAGGTCCTCCCAGTCCTGCTCCCAGAGGTCCGCCAGGTCCTTCGCCCGCTGTCGCCAATCGACCAGTGCCCCAAGCCGTTCCGACAGGGAGCCCACCGACCCGATCTCCGGCAGAACGGCCATCTCCGGATCGTCGACCAGCTTCCAGGCGATGCGCCCCAGGGACTTCCGGTTGAAGCCGCAGCTTCCCTGCAGGAACTCCCGCTCCTCCCGGTCCACCGCGTAGAGGCTGCGGCTGAGGACATCCTGGACCGCGTCCTGGACCAGGTCGGAGACATCTTCTCGCAGCTCCACCCCCAGTTCCGCGTCGCTCTCAAATGCATGGGCCTGCAACATGCGCTGGCAGAAGCCGTGAATGGTCGAGATGAGGCAGCGGTCCAGGTCCACCAGGGCCTGGTGGAGGCGTTCCAGGGCCCCCTGGGGAGGATGCTGGACCCAGGCCCTGAGCAGGGCGTCCTGGGGCGAAGGCTCCCGCCCTTCCAGGGCCTTCACCGCAGCGCCGAGTCGCAGGCGAATCCGTTCCCGCAACTCCTGGGTGGCGGCACGGGTAAAGGTGACCACCAGGATCTCGCTGACCGGCACATCATGCTCGACCAGCAGGCGCAGCACCAGGCTCGTGATGTTCCAGGTCTTGCCTGTGCCGGCACTCGCTTCCAGCAGGGTGACCCCCCGGACGACCGGCGTCTGGACCTCGTGCCAGACACTCATGGGGTCGACTCCTTCACCTGGCCAGCCTCGAGGCCCTGCCAGACGGTCAGGGCGATGGCCGCAAACTCGGGCGACACCCGCCGCGTCGGCCCATGGCCTTCCACAAAAGGACAACCCTCTCGCCAGGCCATGGCGACGGCGGGATCGTCCAGGTCCCCCCGCGACCAGTCCGACCCCGGGTTCTCGAAGGCCCGTTCCGCTTGCCCAAGCGCCTGCCTGATGACCTCGGCCTGTTCCGGCGTCACGGCGGGGGGCATTCCCTCCTCGAAGTCCTCCGCAGTCCACGCCTCACCGAGCGCCCGGGCAAAGGCCGCAGAGGCGTGCTCAAAGAGCATCAGGGGACCACTTCGGGCGGCCAGGTAGAGCCCCACCACACCCTCCAGGTAGGTCTGCGCGGCCTTCCGGCGATCGGCAGGTGTGGCCCCCGGGGTCCGAAGCCGCTGGGTCTGGGGACCCCTCTGGCTGTCCCGGGTGATGTGCACCGCCTCGCAGAGCCGTTCGGGCTCCGCCATCTGGCGGGCCTGGAGTCGCACCCAGCTGGCAAGGCTCCGGGTCGGGGACTGTCCGGAGACGTCGACTGTGACCTGGTGATCTCCGAAGAGATCCTCCAGGCGCCCGGTGAGCACCGCCTGGTCCAACTCCAGGTGAAGGTCCAGCGGGGGCTCGGGCGTGTGGGGGGCCTCCAGGGATCCGGCCCAGGGATCCGCACCGGCACGCAACTCCAGAACCTGCTCGTGCAGATCCTCCAGCAAGAACGTCCCGTTGGTTCCCAGGGGCAGTGACCCTTCGGCCCGAAGTCGGGCCCCGAGGTCCGTCTCACCCAGGTTCTTCAGCAGTGCCTGGCGAAGGTTCCAGTTCTCCAGGTTGTCCAGCTCCACGGGCTCACGGTCCTCCACACCCCCCACCTCGTCCCGGAGCACGATGCCCAGGCCCTCCCGAAGCACCGTTCGCGTCGGCGCCTTCAGGAAGGCAATCAGGTCGTCCAGGTGGATCACGGGGCGTCCGTCCGGCGCGGCAGGAGCCGGGTTGCCCGAAAAGAAGGGCGGGACCTGGCGATCCCAGGTTCCGGTCACCGAAGCGCCGGCGAGCAGGCGCAGGTCATAGGACCAGGGCCGTGCCGGGTCCGATGGGTCCACCCCCCCCGCGGTGAACGCCCGGGGACTGAAGGCCTGGAGCGCGTGCTCGGTGGTCCAGGCCACCGAGGGTCGGCGCCCCCCGATGGGTGAAAAGGTGGTGTCCAGGACGTCTCGCAATTCCCCGATCGGAGCCGCAGGAGCACGTTCCTCGTTGCTGTGAAGGTCCCGCCCGGTGGAGAGCACGACCAGGTGGTCCCGGGCGGACAGCAAGGCCTCCAGAAGCAGTGCCCTGTCCTCGTCCCGGGCATTGCGATCCGTGAGACGTGGAGAGGCACTGGTGGGGTCGAATCCCATCACTGCAGGGGACCGCGGAAAGGCCCCATCGTCCATGCCCAGCAGGCAGACCACCCGGGCGGGAATGCTGCGCATGGGGACCATGGCACAGAAGGTGATCGCACCGCTCTGTTCCCGGTCCGTCACCAGGGGCACCTCGAATCGACCAGCCATGTCTTCCCGCAAGGCCCGGAGGGTGACTGCTCGGGTGCAGGAAGCCGCAGGCTCGGCGAGTGCGCCCAGGACCTGCCGAACCCTGCGCGTCAGCCAGCCTGCCGAGGGCGGCACCCGAACCAGGTCCTGGAGCACGCCCTCGCAGGCCTTGAGCCACTCCGCCAGGGTCCTGGGTTCCTGCAGGCCCTCCAGGTGACCCGAGAGCACCGCGCAGAACGACACAAAGCCGTTGAGTACCTTGCCGGCCGAACCCTCGACGTCATCCACCGGGCGCACCGGATCCCCCCCGGCCTCCGGCTCCCACAGTCCCCCTTCCTCCCCCATCACCACACCGAGCAACAGCCGTTCCAGCCCGAAGGCCCACGTGTTCCCCCGGTCCTTCGGCTGCCCCTCCGCTGCCCGGTGGTCCTGGTCCACACCCCACCGAATTCCGGACTGGACCACCCAGGCCCGCACCTGGGCCAGGCCTTCTGCATCGAGGCCAAACCGGCGACGAACCGGCTCCAGGGACAACAGGTCCAGGACCTCCGACGCCGGCATTCGGCCTTCGGCCAGGGCGAGCACCGAGAGCAGGGCTTCAGCCACCGGGTTTGTCCGGCGAAGACTCAGATCCACGATCTCGTAAGGCAGCCGTGGGGCGCCTCCCGGACCCCAGGACCCGGAGGACAGGGGCACCTCTCGGCCGGCCTCGAAGACCGCGGTGATCAGCGGGGCGTAGGTGTCGATGTCCGGGGTCATGACCACCACGTCCCGGGGCTCCAGGTCCCGGTGATCGTCCAGCAGGTGCAGAAGCACGTCTCTGAGCACCTCGACCTGCCGGGTCGGACCGTGACAAAGGTGAAAGGACAGGGTGCGGTCCCCGGGGGCCACCTGGTGGGGCTCTTCCGGTCGTCTCGCCCGGAGAAGATCCCCCTGGAGCAGTCGCAGCGCGGTCGAAGAGTCCCGGGCCGGGTCCACGAAGAAGTCGTCACGGCTGGAAGACCACTCCTTGCCCGGGGCCTCCAGGTACTGATCGGGCAAGGACTCCAACAGGACCTGCTGGGCACGGGCCACCCGCCCCAGGGACTGAAGGAGCGGATGCAACTCGTCCTGGCGAAGAAGGGGATCCTCGGGACCACGTTCCAACCAGCTCGGGTCTATGCGTCCTCTCAACTCCGCCCACCAGACCTCGGACGGGCACATCAGGAAGAGCTCCACATCGACGACCCTGGAGACCCCTGCAAGCAGGTTCACCCAGGAAGGGGGCAGGCTCGAGACCCCAAAAACCCGCAGAGGTTGTGACCAGGTCTCCTCGGGGTTCGTTCGGGCCCGGAGCTGGCGCAAGGCCCGCAGGTCCTGGACGTCGACCAGGAGGACCTCTGCCACCTCTCGGAAGAGGGCCGGCAACCAGGGCGGGGCCCCGGCGGGGTCCTCGGATCCCTCCAACCAGCCCAGGACCTCTGCCTCACGCCAGGTCACTACCCGGTCCAACACGTCGGCCAGCATCCGCACCAGGGCGTGGTCCCGGGCCTGTACCGCCTGGTCCTGGGGGCCCAGGTAGTCCCGAAGGGGCTCAAACCCCGGTTGTGCCACCAGGGCCGGCAGGAGCTCGTGAAGTGCCCAGGTCAGGCCATCGGGGGTCCAGCGGTCCTCCACATCGAGCCCGGGTTCCTCGCCCAGGGCAAGAGCAGTGATGCGGTTCACCGCGGTGGCCGGAAAGTCGAACACCACGTGGGCACAGATGCCCAGGTGATCGGCCAGCCGATGCCGGAGCCACTGGGCCATGCCTCCACTGCCGACGACCACGTGGCTCGCCTCGAAGACGTCCACAGGCTGCGTGCGCCGCATCAACTCGGCGAGCAGGGAGGCCAGGACTTCCACTCGGTTGCTGCGGTAGACATACAGTCCGGGCATACCGACTCCTCCTGGCCTCAGAAGACGTAGCCGAAGACAAATGGCCCGCCCATTGCAATCGCGAGGAGCGGGCCAGAAATCGTCCGGGCCGTAGACCCGGACCCGGCGATCAGCCCTGGTATGCCTGGATCAGGATGTCGGCGGTGGCCTTGCGCATGATCCGTGGATCCGGCCTCTCTCCTTCGATCAGGCTCGCCCGGACCTTGGTCCCGGAGATGAAGAAGGGCTTCTCTTCCGAGTGGTTCTTCATCAGGTCCACGCGACCCATGGAGTCGTAGTAGGCCGCAAACCCGACCTTGACCGGCTCGATGGCGAGCTCGCCACCAAGATTGCTGAAGATCTCCTGGGCATCGAAGTCACCCCAGATCGGAGTCTTGTCGTGGTAGGGCGCGTCGGCGTGCTTCCGGCCGATGACGATGTGGGAGAAGCCGTGGTTCTGACGGTAGATGGCGTGCATGACCGCCTCGGAGGGACCGCCGTAGGCCATCTTGATGTCCAGGCCGACCAGGTGGAAGACATCGTTGATGTCGTACCCGACCTTTTCCCACAGGGAGTTGTCGCTGTCCCCGGTACCCAGACCGCGGCCATCCTTCAGCGCCTCGTAGGTCCGCATGCGAATGGCGGCAGTCACATCGTCGCCCTTGAGCTGGCCCACCAGGGGGTTGAGGAACACGCCGGTGAACTTTCCTGCCCGGGTGAGCTGCTCGGCCCCGTAGACCAGCGCGTATTCGTGGGCGCGGTGCAGCGGGTTCCGGGTCTGGAAGGCCAGGGCGGCCTGGTACTGGCAATCGGCGATGAGGGCCCGGGTCAACCGGGGGCTGGTGACGTACTCGTCAAACGCCGGATCGCTGACGCTGGGGAGCGTCTGGATGCGTCCACCCACCAGCTTGCTGCGCGGGTCGTTGACCACGATGTCCCCACCTGGGTGGTCCAGGCGGGTCGTGCCGTAGACCTTTTCGATGTAGCGGGCCTTGTCCCAGTTGTAGATCGAGGTGACCTCGAGCATCGCAACCGGCTCACCAGCGCTGTTGAGAATCGCCGCGGTGCCACCGATGGAAAGGCCAGCAGCCTCTTCCGCCGTGATCGGCAGAGCCGCCGGAATCGTCCAGGCGTAGTTCACGCCGTTGTAGGTGATGTTCTTCTGGTCGAGGACCTGGTTGTATTCGGCCTCGCCCATCGGCCCATCCAACGGGGACAGGGTGCCGTCGCCCAGCCGGTAGACCAGGGAGAGATCGGCATCGGTGACGGCGATCTTCGGCATGCCGGCTGCTTCGGCCAGGAAGGCCTTGCGGCGGTTCAGCGGAATGACGTTGTTGACGGGCTGATCAAGACCGCCATGGGCGGGGACAAGTGACATGAGGATGCTCCAGGCAGGAATGGCCGGCCCATTAACCTGATGAGGGGTACTCTCTGCAACCCAAAGAGGCCGAGATAGATACCCCTCATGGATCAGAAAGCCCTCTCTCGGCTGGACCGGAAGCACCTCTGGCACCCATTCACCCAGCAGGAAAGTTGGGTGGACTCCGATCCCCTGGTGATCGCCTCCGCCGATGGCTGCGAACTGATCGGGGCCGACGGACGACGCTATCTCGACGGCGTGGGAAGCCTGTGGGTGGGGGTCCATGGCCACCGTCACCCGGCCGTGGATGCCGCGGTCCGCGACCAGTTGGATCAGGTGGCCCACACCACCCTGCTGGGACTGAGTCATCCGAGTGCGATTCGACTGGCCGGCCTGTTGGCCCAGGTGGCGCCAGAGGGCCTGGAGCGGACGTTCTACAGCGACAGCGGGTCGACAGCGGTCGAGATCGCCCTGAAGATGGCGTTCCAGTGGCACCAGCAGCAGGGGGACACCAGGCGATTCCGCTTCGCCTCGCTGTCCAACGCCTACCACGGAGACACCGTGGGCGCGGTCTCGGTGGGAGGCATCGACCTCTTTCACGCGGTCTACAAGCCCCTGCTCTTCGATCGGATCGCTCTCCGCGCACCGCGTTTTCGAGAGAACGAAGAAGCCCTGGCCGCCGAGGCCGTGAAGCGCCTGGAAGAGGTCGGGGACCAGGTCGCAGCGGTCATCGTCGAGCCCCTGGTCCAGGGTGCGGCGGGAATGCTCATGCACTCCCCGACCTACCTGAGACCGGTACTGGAGGCTGCTCGAAGAATGGGAGCCCTGGTCATCGTCGACGAGGTAGCCACTGGACTGGGACGGACAGGCACCATGTTCGCCATCGAACAGGTGGGCATCTCCCCCGACCTGCTGTGCCTCGGCAAGGGCCTCAGCAACGGGTACCTGCCTCTCGCTGCCACCCTGGCCACCGAAGAGATCTACGAGGGATTTCTGGGCGCAGGCGACCGGACCTTCTTCCATGGGCACACCTTCACCGGCAATCCCCTGGCCTGCGCAGCGGCTGTGGCCTGCCTGGAGACCTTCACCACCGAGGGCACCCTGGACCATGTGGCCTCCCTGGTCCCCAAACTGACCGCAGGGCTGGCCGACCTGCGCACCCGCCATCCGGCGATCTGGCAGGTCCGACAACACGGCCTGATGACCGGGGTCGAACTGCGCGCCGCCGACGGCACGGCCTTTGACCCGTCCGCCCGCATCGGTCACCGGGTCGCAATGGCCGCCCGCACCCATGGAGCCGTACTACGACCGCTGGGCGATACCATGGTGCTCATGCCCCCACCCTGCTTTCAGGAGGTTCACCTGGCCCGGCTTCTCGATGCCCTCGGTCTGGCACTCCGCGACATTCTCGGTCCCTGAGTCGATGGCACGGACATTCCTCGCCACCAGGACCGGCATACTAAAATGGCGCCGTCCGTCCACTCGGGTTGCGGAATGGGGCTGAAAGGCAAGCAGTGGGCCTGGCGGGCGTGTGTCCCCTGGCTGTTCGTTTCCGGCCCCAGCCTGGCCCAGAACGCGGACACCCTGACACTGTCCGGCGGCATCTACGACGACCAGGGCACCCTGCAGTTGGAAAGCCCCTCGGTCGGCGAAGCCGACTCCTGGTACCTGGGTGTGGGCATGTCCTACGCCGACGACCCGGTGGTGGCCGAGTACCCGGACGGCAGCGTGGAAGACCTCCTCCAGGTCCATCTCGCCACCCATGTCCTCGGCGGGTACAACGTGCTCGGCCTGGTACGAGTGGACGTCGATGCACCCCTCTACCCCTACGTCCGGCGCGAAGACACCGGCTTTCGGGCCCTTGGCGATCTGCGCATCTCGGCCACTGTGCCCTTGTGGAGCCATGCCCCCAGCGCCACCGACCTGGCCCTGGTCCCCCAGGTGACAGCCCCCACCGGAACTCCGGACCTGTTCGTGAGCGACGAGGGTTTCACGGGCAGCCTGACCGGGGTCGCGGGCGGCAAGGTGCTCGGCCTGGGGTGGGTCGCAAACCTGGGCCTGGAAGCTGGAGCCCCCACCAACGCTGGCGACACCACCCCCAACCTCCACCTCCAGGGAGGCGTCGGGCTCCACTACCGCTTCAACGACCTGGTGCTGGCCGGCGCCGAAGTGGACGCCCTGGCCAGGGTCCTCGGGGAGGAGGGCCCCGACCACCCCGTCGAGGGACACGCCTATGGGACCCTGAAGCACCGGTCGGGGCTTCGAGCCACCATGGCCGCAGGAGCTGGCCTCATCGCCGGTGTGGGTTCCCCCGACTGGCGAGTCGTGGCCGGCGTGGCCTGGGGAAGCCCCGGAAGACCAGCCGACATGGACGGGGACGGCCTGGCCGACGCCAGGGACCGCTGCGTGGACAGTCCCGAGGATCCCGATGACTTCGAGGACAGTGACGGCTGTCCGGACAAAGACAACGACCAGGACGGAATTCCAGACCCCCAGGACGCCTGCCCGAATGCGCCGGAGGACTTTGACGACTGGCACGACGTGGACGGTTGCCCGGACCCGGACAATGACCAGGACGGCATGGTGGACTCCGAGGACGAGTGCCCTGTCCTGGCGGGCCCCATCGAGACCTGGGGTTGCCCGGACATGGATGGCGACACCGTCATCGATCCGGAAGACAACTGTCCCGAAGAACTGGGCATCCCCGATCTCGGTGGATGTCCCGACTCAGATGGGGACAATGTCCCCGATTTTCGAGATGCCTGCCCCGAAGAGGCCGCCGATGCCCGGGTAAATCCCCGCTTCAGCGATGGCTGCTCTGCCCGAGTGCTGGTGGGCATGAGACAGATCCACTTCGACGAGAAGATCTTCTTCGACTTTGCCAAGAGCACCATCCGACCGGTGAGCCACGACCTGCTCTACGAGATCGGCGAACTGCTCCTGCGCTACCCGGAGATCAGTTCGATCGAGGTCGGCGGTCACACCGACTCGGTCGGCTCCGATGCCTTCAACCTCGAACTGTCCGGCCTGCGGGCCCAGTCCGTGGTCGCCTTCCTGGAACAGGAGGTCGGGGTTTCCGTGGGCGTGCTGAACCCCGTGGGCTACGGCGAGACCCTGCCCATCGCGACCAACGAAACCGAGGCCGGCCGCGGTGCGAACCGCCGAGTGGCCTTCTCCATCCTGCAACAAGACGCCGAGGAACCCTCCTCTGAGCGCTCCGACCGGGCCCCTTGAACAGGCCCCGTCCTTCGATGGTACTGATGCCGTGCGCCGGAACGGCCACCGGCCCACGAGGATGCCTGCGATGATCGCCTTGCTCGGATTCCTGCTCCCCGCTCTGGCCGGCACCGAGGTCACTGCCCTGGACTCGGGATCGGTCTACTGGGTGAACACCGACCAGGACTGTGCCACGGCAGAGACCGGGAGCGCCGTGGCCATCGCCACCGTCACCCTGGACGACGATTCAGTCGCCAGCCTGGAGGAACTGACCCTCGAGGTGGGCGCTGCCTACAGCACCTGCGCCGTGGTGCTGGACACCGTGACCCTGACCTGGAACGGAGACCTTCTCTGGAGCGAGACCATCGACCAGACCGCCTCAGGAGCTGACGAGTGCACGTGGGCCATCGCGCTGACCTATTTCCCCGCCGGTTTCGAACGACAACTCGTCACTGCCAATGTCCACCAGTTGAGCATCGAGGTCACCGGCGAGCTGGAGGACAGCTGCTCCGCCATCCAGGCCCGGGTCACCGGCAACCTGGTGAACGGCACCGACTGGGACGATGACGGGCACCTGGACCCACTCGTGGGTGGCGATGATTGCGACGACACCGACCCGGCGATCAGTCCCGAGGCCGAAGAGACCTGGTACGACGGTGTGGACCAGAACTGCGACGGAAACGACGACGACCAGGACGCCGATGGCTGGAGCTACCAGGAAGACTGTGACGACACGGATCCCGAGATCTACCCGGGCTCGCCCGGGTGGGACGCGGACTGCAACGAACTGTCCACCGAGGATCCGGGTTGGACCTCCGACGGCACCGAGGAAGAGGAGGACTACACCCTGGGGGGCGGCGGGGGTCTCCATTGCGCCACCTCGAGAACCCCGCTCGGTGCAGGCTGGATCCTGGCAATGATCGGGCTCCTGGGCTGGCGCCGCAGGGACAGGCACACCCGCTAGCGCCTTCGGGCCTGCTCCAGCTTGATCCGGATGGCCGAGTCCCGACGGCTGATCTCCCGCAGCAGGCGGTCCCGCTCCAGCGGTTCCGTGCAGGCGCGGAGTTCTTCCTTGAGGGCTCCAAGGGCCTTGAGGGCCGTCACCTCTCCCGGCGCCACATCGGCGTTCTTGAGGATCCGATGGGCCATGCGCATCTCCTCCGGTACGGCCAGGTCATCGTCCAGGACCAGGGGCTTGCCCCGGCCGGGAAGATTGTCAAAGGCGCCATCTCGCCGAGCCTGTTCGATAATGGCTTCCAGGTGCAAGGCCATCGCTTCCTCCAGGGGTTTTCAGGGTCAGGGCTTCTTCACCAGGGTCAACTCTCTCGTGGCAGGGTGGTCTACGAAACGACCCGGTTCCTAGTGCTCCCCTGCAGCAAGAAAGAGCGAAGAATGGCTTTGACCCGTTCGGGGGACAACCACATGAGGGGCACACGTTAGAACCGTGCCATGCGTGAAGAAGACTGTTCCTGGCAACACGGCGTCGTCCTGATCTGCACCAATGAGCGCGAACCGGGCCACGCCAAACCCTCTTGCGGTCGTGCAAAAAGGCAAGCGTCTGAAGGGCTGGCTGAAGTCTGCCGCCCGGGCGGAATCCGGGCCGGTCTCACAGTGCCGGGTCCTGGAAACCAGTTGCCTGGACACCTGTCCCGCCGATGGCCTCACGGTGGCCCTGGTGCCCGGCAACCAGATCCTGCTGGTCGATCCCGAGACCGATCGCCAGGCACTCCTGGACCGTGTCAAGGAACACATGGAGACGGTCACCAGCGGAGACACTCGATCCGGCGCACGGCGAGTCCTCTCCAAGCTGCGCAGACGATGATGCGCCTGTGCTGGCTGGCCATGGCCCTGGTGCTGTCGGGTCCAGTCCAGGCCCAACAACTCAAGCACGACATCGAGAAGGGTGGCGGCCAGTGGCGCTTCACGGTGGTCTGGAAGGACGCCGAGGGTCAGCGCAACAAGGCGAAGTTCACCCTGCCTGCCGAGGGAATCAAGGAGGACCTGGAAGAACCGGTGTACGTGGGACTCGAGAAGATGTCCAAGGTGGCGGTCCGGGACATCAATCAGCACGACTTCGGCAAGGGCGTCCGCTGTGAGGCCAGCGCCAAGGGACTGGCGATCAAGTGGAACTGCACCGCGAACAAGCCGGAAAAGCGCGAGCGCGCGATGAAGGAATGCCAGGAGATCTACGACGACCGGGCCGAGATCTGGATGAAACGGCACGGCATGAAGGAATTGGAGAACGGCCGGATCGGCATCGACTGGGGCCGACACGTCCAGGACTATGCCCGGCCCCTGGCACCGGTGGTTGAGGGACTGGGGGGAGCCACTGCGGATCCCCGGGACTTCGCGAGCAAGGCCCTGGGTTTCGTGCAGACCATCCCCTACGAGACCCGAGGCAAGAAGCCCGACAAATTCCGGCGACCGCTGTCGATCCTGGGCCGCAACCGAGGCGACTGCGACAGCAAGACCGTGTTGTTCCTGGCCCTGATGCACCAGGCCTACCCAGAGCTGGGACTGGGGGTGATCGCAATCCGAAAGCACGCCTTTGGGGCCCTGGCTCTCGCCCCTGAACCCGGGGAGACCTCGGTGCGGATCGACGGGGAGAAGTGGGTGGCAGTGGAGCCGGTCGGTCCGGCCCAGAACGAGATCGGCTCCGTGGGCAGGCACTCCAGGCGGGCCCTGCGCCTTCGTCGATACAAGGTCATAGACGCCAACTGAGTCGGCCGGAGACGGGGTAGGGTGGTCCCCCCGGAGGCAACCATTGACCCCCCTGCTTCCCCTTTTGAACGCCTGCTCCGGCGCGACCGAGGACACCGGCGGGGAAATCGCCGAAGCCGTGGCGGTAAACATGGTCCTCAGTGCCCAGTTCAATGTCGACTGAACCCCCACCCTACGCCACCGACCGGGTCACCCTGGAACGGGAGTCCCAGGTCTCCTTTCAACGCAGAGGGGGACCGGGAGGACAGCACCGGAACAAGGTGGAGACGGCGGTTCGTCTCTTCCACCCCCCCAGCGGGGTGACCATCCTGGCCAGTGCACACCGTAGCCAGTCCATGAATCGCGAGGAGGCCTTTGAGCGCCTGGCGGCCCAACTCAAGGCCCTCAACCATGTCCCCAGGGTCCGGCGAAAGACCCGACCCACACGAGGCTCCCAGCGACGCCGCCTGCAGACCAAGCGCAAGCGGTCCGAAACCAAGAAGAACCGCCGCAAGCCGACCCGGGACTGAGAGCAACCTGGAAGTACACCGAGGGTTGCCGGCTCCCCGGACCCTTGGGACCCCGCTTCAGTGTTATCCGAAACCACCCTCTGGCTTGGAGCCGCTGATGCAGGACCCCCAGGAACTCTACGAACTGGTGGTGGACGCGGTTCACCAGGCCCTTCGGGACGAGGCGGGGGGCGGGGAACCACAACTCTCGGAACGGATGGTCTCCGGGGAATTGATCTTCCTGGACGACCAGGGTCGCCGGATCAAGGAGGTCCCGGTCCAGGCCCTCTTTCGAAAGGTCACCTCGGTCCGAGAAAAGCTCCGGGTCCTGGAGCAGAAGCTCAACAACCACGAGTCACTGAGTACCCAGGACAAGGCGGAACTCCAGGCCTACGTGACCCGCTGCTACGGCTCCCTGACCACGTTCAATTTCCTCTTTCGGGACGACCGCGACCGCTTCAAGGGCACGGGCAACTAGCCCTGCCAGTCGTAGAAGCCTCGCCCGGTCTTCTTGCCCAGCTTCCCGTCTGCCACCATCTGGCGCATCAGGTCGGGGGGCTCGAAAGCCGGGTTGTCGAGCTCCCGAGCCAGGTACTCACCGATGTGCATCCGCACATCCAGCCCCACCAGGTCCGTGAGCTTCAAGGGTCCGATGGGGTGCCGATACCCGAGCACCATTGCGGTGTCGATGTCCTCCGGGCTGGCCACCCCCTGTTCGACCATTCGAATGGCTTCCATGCCCAGGCACACGCCCAGACGCGAGGTTGCAAACCCTGGAAAGTCCCGCACGGTGATGCAGGTCTTGCCGATTGCCTCCCCAAATTCCTGGACCGCAGACAGGACTTCCGGTCGGGTGCCCTCGTGCACGATGATCTCCAACAGGGCCATGATGTGCACCGGGTTGAAGAAGTGCATGCCAAGGACCCGTCCCGGGTCGCGCAACTCACTGGCAATGCCGGCGATGGACAGGCTGGAGGTGTTGGTTCCGAAGATGGCCCGAGGGGGCGCCAGGTCCTGGAGCTGATCAAAGAGGGCCTGCTTGAGGGCAAGCTTCTCCGGGATGGCCTCCACCACCAGGTCCGCATCCTGGGCAGCCAGGCCCAGGTCCGTCGTTCCTGAAATCCGGGCCAGGGCATCCTCGGCAGCGCCCGCTTCCACCTTGCCCCGAGCCACGCCCTTCTGGAGGTTGGCCTGGACCTGGGCAAGGCCCTTCACCACCAGCTCGTCACGCAGATCCTGAAGCACCACCTGGCAACCCGCCATCGCCGCCACCTGGGCGATTCCGTGCCCCATCGTTCCGGAGCCAATCACACCGATCTTCTGGATGTCCATACTCAATTCTCCAAGCGCTCGACGATCGTGGCCACGCCCTGTCCCACGCCCACACAGAGAGTGGCCAGGCCATAGCGACCGTCGATGCGATCGAGCACGCCGAGCAAGGTGGTGAGAATGCGGGCCCCTGAGCAGCCGAGCGGGTGGCCCAGTGCAATGGCGCCGCCATGAAGGTTGACCCTGTCCTCCGGCAACTCCAACTCCTGCAACACAGCCAGGGATTGGGCAGCAAAGGCCTCGTTCAACTCGACCGCATCCAGGTCCGATAGCGTCAGTCCGGCGCGGCTCAGTGCCTGGCGGGTGGCCGGCACCGGGCCGATACCCATGATCTCCGGATCCACGCCGGCCGAGGCCCGGGCGAGAATGCGAGCCCTTGGCTTCAGGCCCAGTGCCTGGGCCCTCTCCGCCGTCATGACGAGCAAGGCGCAGGCCCCGTCGTTCAGGGTCGAACTGTTGCCGGCTGTCACAGAGCCCGGCTGACGGAAGGCCGGGCGAAGGCCGGCCAGCTTCTCCAGCGTCGAGTCCCGGCGGGGGCCCTCGTCGGCGGTGATCAGGAGCGGGTCCTTCCTGCGCCGAGGAATGCTGACCGACACCAACTCCGGGTCGAACCAGCCGTTGTCCTGGGCGACGACGGCCTTCTGGTGGGAGCGCAGGGCAAAGGCATCCTGGGCCTCCCGGGTCAGGCCGTGACGATCCACCAGGTTCTCGGCCGTACAGCCCATGGCCTCGAGAGGGAACTGCTCGGCGAGCTTCGGGTTCGGGTAGCGCCAGCCCAGGCACGTGTCCCAGGCAGTGACATTGCCCGCCTTGGGCATCGTGGGGCCCCGAGACACGCTGTAGGGCGCTCGGGACATCGACTCCACACCGCCAGCGATAAACACGCTTCCGTCGCCCACCATGGCCGCTCGGCAGGCCTGGTTGACGGCCTCGAGTCCCGAGGCACAGAGCCGGTTCAACGTGACGCCGGGGACCGACTGGGGCATGCCAGCGAGGAGCAGGGCCATGCGTGCCACATTGCGGTTGTCCTCACCCGCCTGGTTGGCACAGCCCATGTAGACATCGTCGACCTGGGACGGATCCAGTCCTGTCCGATCCAGCAGGGCCCGGATCGTCAGGGCCAACAGGTCGTCTGGCCGCATGGTGGACAGGCCACCCAGGAACCGCCCTATGGGGGTCCGCACAGCGTCAATGATCACCACTTCTGGCAGGGACACAGGCACCTCGCTCTCAGGAGGCGCCTCCTAACCAGGACCAGGCCCTACTTGAGTACTGGGAACTGATCCAGGTCCGGGTAGTAGCTGCCATCGAGGGCCACGGCGCCAAAATGGTAGCCCCAGTAGTTCTGGAGGTAGGGCATGTTTGCCGCCAGGTTCGCGACCATGGGTTGCTTCCGAGGGTAGAAGCGCATCCCCAGAGTGACCAGGTTGAAGCTGTAGGGGCCATTTCCGACCCCGGGCTGCATGTAGACCGAGCTCTCCACGAACACACCGACGGTGTCCGAGGCCTGGTAGAACACGTGGGCACCCCCGACGAAGATGACCCGTCGGGACACTTCCCACTCGGCACCGACCACCGCCATGACCTCCAGCCCGTTGCCGATGTCAAAGCGCTTGGCAGCCCCCGCATAGGGCCTCACGACCACGTAGGCCTTGGGCAGCGTGTTCAGGTGCAGATCCAGCCCCACGCTGACCAGCGCATTCTTGCGGGCGGACTTGAGCAGGGCGTACTTCCCTCCGAGTTCCAGCCGGAAACCCGTGTAGCGGCCCCGCAGACCCAGGTGAGCCGAGAACTCCCGTGTGATCTGCCCCTCCGCATCCACCATCACGCTGAAGTACCCCGGGAACCCGTACTCCAGGCCGGCACGCAGTCGGGTGCGTGGGTCCAGGGAATCGAGGGTGATCGGCTGAGTGAACTTGATCTCGCGATCCTGGGCGTCCTCATAGGTGGTGGTCTCGTCCTGGATCCGCTCGCCGTAGATCAGGCTGCTGAGAACCTCCTGGCGCTCGTCGATGCGGGCCCCAAAAAGCGTCTTGTCGTACTCCTCGAGGTACCGCTCCCACGCCAGGAGTTCCTCTTCGGGGGGAAACTCCTTCACTTCTTCGGCGTAGCGCCGGTAGATCTCCGCGGTGTCGACGCCAGGACCGCCGATGGCGTCCTCGGCGATCTCCTCCTCCTCGTCATCGACAAAAAGATCCTCGTCGTCCTCTTCCAGGTCCTCGAAGTCGATGTCCAGGTCGTCGGTGTCCTCCTCATCCAGGGCCTCATCGGCCTCTTCCATCCGCTCGACGTCCGGTTCATCCCCGTCGTCGTCGTCCTCGAAGTCCTGGTCGAACTCGTCGTCGTCGAAGTACTCGTCCTCTTCGTCGTCCTGAACCACACCGTCCTGGGCATACGCCGGGCCGGTAACAAAGAGAGTGAGCCAAAAGAGTTCGCGCATCCTGTGTGTCCTCGCGAGGGAACGCGGGATGATAACCATCCCCTGGACAGGGCACCCTCCGACCTACCTCGGCGAATCCATGCAACACGACGACGGAGAGCAGCTGGATCGGCTCCAGCAGGCCGCCGAAGAGGTGCGTAGCCACCTGGTGATGCTGCGCGGCGGGGCTCCGTTTTTATCCCCTCTTGACGGTCGGCTGTTGTTGGAGTGGCTCGAGACGGGGATCGGCGTGCCCGCGATTCTCAGGGCTCTGGAACACGCTGCCGCCAGGAGAAGGGAGCGGCGCGTTCGCACACCTCTGTCCCTCCGATCCGTGCGGGCCCGGGTAAAAAAGACCTCCGCGCCTTCCTTGCCCTCCCAGACCCAGGGCCTCTCGTCCCTGGTCGAATCGTTGCAAGGCAATGCGGACCCCCTGGTCCGACAGGCCGCCGAGGCCCTTGCCGGTCTGCGAGGCTCCGGAGATGAGTTGGCACGAGACGCCCTGACCATCGTGCGGCAATTCCACGAGGAGGACTGGGCTCGAACCGACAGGGAGTCCCTGCTGGCCCTCGCGATCCAGGATCTCCAGGATCTCCGAGAAAAGTACGACGACAAGCAGTGGGCAGCGGCCCTGGAAGAAGTCGCCCGCGACAAGCTCCGGGCCCGGCATCCCCTCCTTTCCGCCACCGCGATCTGGGATACGTTGGCTCCATGAGTGCCGCCTACGCCTCTCCCGATCCCGGTTGCGTCAAGTGTCGTGGCACCGGCACGCTCCTGGACCGCGAGCGCGAGTACGGCATTGCAAACGTCTGTGACTGCCTGGGTGAGTGTCCCGCTTGCGGAGGCACCGGCCGCGCACTGGTCCATCTCCAGGGGATCGAAGGACTGGCGCCCTGTGGCTGCAGAGAGCTTCATCGACGGGCCGAGCTCTTCAGACGGGCCCGCATACCCGCGCGTCATGTCCTCTCCACCCTGGACAACTTCGATCCCTCCCGGTCCCCGGGAACCGCCGAGGCCCACAAGGTTGCCCACCAGTGGACCCAGTCCTACTCCCCCGGGATCGAGAACCGAGGACTTGTCCTGCACGGCAAGGTGGGACGGGGCAAGACCCACCTGCTCGTGGGCATGCTCCATCGACTGATCTTCTCCCACGGAATCGCCGTTCGATTCGTGGAGTTCAGCCACCTGATCGGGGTTCTGAAGGCCGGGTTCTCCACCAAGCAGTCCAGTGCCTCCACCATGGATCCGCTGCTGGACATCGAGGTCCTGGCCATCGACGAGCTGGGCAAGGGCCGCTGCACGGACTGGGAGTTGGCCATCGTCGATGAGCTCATCTCCCGCCGGTACAACGCCATGGCCACGGTGCTGGCGACCACCAACTACGCTCCCAAGCTCCAGAAGGGCCGACGGCCCATGGACGCGGCCATGGCCGGTCCTGCCAATCTCTCCGTGGCCAGCGGGGCCCAGTTCACCCTGGCCGAGCGCATTGGTGAACGGGTGTTCTCCCGCCTGATGGAGATGGCCGAGCTCCAGGAAGTGCGAGGACTCGACTACCGAGAACGACGCGGGCGATAGCGGGGCTTGCGAGGCGGGTCGAACAATGACCCGGATGCCACAGCGCTAGATGTTCACATCCGGAAGCCAGGCCTCGATCTGTGCGGCGACCTGCTGGATCTCCTGGAAGTAGGCCTGGTTCGCCTGCAGGTAGCGGTCCACCATCTCCTCGTCCGAGCAGTCTCCCAGAGCCGGTGCTCCGAGGCGCGGGCCCGAGTTCTGCTGAAAACCCGCCAGGGCCTCCACCATGCTCCGGTCAGGACTGGCTCCCAGCGAACTCCCTGCTGCGACGTTGGGCGCAAAGGTCGAGAAGAGGAAGCCAAAGGCGGACAAGGTGACGAGGTGGCGCATCATGGACCCAGGATCGGCAACTTCCGTCCTGGCCTTGATCCCCTGGATTCCACAGTGACATCTCGTGACCCCTGGAATCACCGAGAACCGTGTTCAGGCCCTTCAAGGTGCCAACCCTCCCCTTCATCGGGATAGAAAGGAGTCCTGGAGATGGAGGTCTTGATGTCGGTTCGAACCCTGCTCATTGTCAGCGTCGCGCTGGTGCTCGCCGCATGCAACAAAGTCAGCGCTAATGTCGAGGGGGAGAATGCCCGCGGCGTCCAGTCCGCCTTCTTCATCGAAGATGACGGCTACTACGGCAGCGATGGCCTGATCCGCGTCTACCTGGTCAGCTTTTCTGACGCCTGTACGGCCTACGAGGGCTTCTGGGACGACTTCAACGACCTGGATGTCTGGGGCAACTTGGACCTGTGGGAGGACGTGGAAGACCTCTGGGCCGAGTACTACCCCGAGGAGTTTGAAGAGACCCAGTTGAACATCCGCGTGGACGATCCAGATGACGCCATCACAGGACTGGACTTCGACGGTGTGGACTGGAACGAAGGGCTGTCCGACGACGACGAGACAAAGGCCACCTACACCCGGTACATGCAGGCCCTCGACGAGGACTACTGGCAGGCCTGGGTCTTCGGTGGAGACACCGACGACTACGCGGAGAGCTGGGTCACCGACGACGGGGAAATGACGATCGGCGCTCACAATCCTGGGGAGTCCGTCCGCGGCACCTTCACCAGCACCCTGGCCGAGACGGACGACGGGGACGACGTCGCGGAGGTCACCTTCCGCTTCAATGCAACCCGCTGCGAGGACTTCGAAGACGAGGTCTTCTAACCAGGATCGGTCACGAGTCACCGCGAACGGATCAGCATGTGAAGCAGTTCGGGAGGATGATTGCCGACCGCAGGGTCGCAGCGTTCGTGGTCGCAGTGGTCTTGCTGTTCGCCACGGTCTGCGGGTTCTTCGCCACCCGGGTTGAACACGACCACGATGTCCTGGCCTTCCTGCCCGAGGACAACGAGGAAATCGCCGTCTTCCGGGCGATCAGCGAGCGATTCGGAGGCCTGGACGTGGCCCTGGTCGGCGTGGAGACCGAGGACGTCTATGACCCGGGATTCCTGGGGCGCCTGCGCACCACGACCCGGGAAATCCGGGAGATTCCCCAGGTCGACCATGTGGTGAGCCTCGCCAACGTCGAGGACTTCGCCCCCGATCCTGCGGGCGGAATCCGCTCTGCACCCCTGGTCGATGACCTGCCCACAGACGCCACGAGCCGTGCGGTTCTTCGAGCCCTGGTGCAGTCCCGGGACGCCGTTGTCGGCACTCTGGTCAACGAGCAGGGCACCGCCATCGTCCTCTACATCTTTGCGGCCCCCGGTTCGGACCTTCGCACGACTGCCACCCTCATCCAGGACCGCGTCGAGGCCGGACTGGGCGATGAGACCTTCTACTGGGGCGGAAACCCCTTCGTCAGCACCTACATCTACGATGCCACCCAGGCCGATATGGCCCGTCTGACCCCCTGGGCGGTGGCCACGATCCTGCTGATCATGCTGGTCTCCTTTCGCGATCCGCTCGGAGCCGGAGCCGGTCTGTTCGCCACCGGGGTCGGGATCCTGGCCACCCGAGCGGCCATGGCGGTGCTGGAAGTGCCTCTGAACGTGGTGCTCAGCTCGATGCCGATCCTGCTCTTTGCCATCGGCAGCGCCTACGGCATCCACCTGCTGTCCCGCTACCAGGTCTACGCGGCGGAGATGGCCCCAGGGGATGCGGTGGAGCGAACCCTGACCCAGACCGGGCCGGTGGTCCTCACGGCCGGCCTCACCACGATGGCCGGGCTGTCGTCCTTTGTGTTCATGGACATCGCTCCCCTGCGCACCTTTGGACTCTTCTCGGCCCTCGGCATCGGGGTGGCACTCCTGGTGTCCTTGACCTTTGTGCCCGCAGTGGCCGTGTTGGCCCGTCTGAAGGGCCGGCCACACCGTTCACGCCCCCTGGCCCTCGGTCTCACAAGACTGGTCGCGGGCATCCATCGCGCCAGGCCGACCTTTGCCATCGTGCTCGGGCTGCTGGCCCTGGGGGGCCTGGGCTTTACCGGGCGGGTCGACACGCGCATGGACCAGACCGCCTTCTACACCGACGACAGCCCTCCAGCCCTGGCGGATGCCTTTCTCGCCGAGCACTTCGGGGGCTCGGTCTTCGTGCAGCTGGTGGTGGAAGGCGATCTGTCCAACCCCCACGTCCTCCGTGAAGTCCAGCGCCTGGCGGATGAGATCCACCGCCTGGACGACGTGAGCAGCGTCCAGCACGTGGGACAGGTCATCGGCTTGCTGAACCTGGCCATGGAGGGGTCACGACGCATTCCCGACGAGCAGGGAAAGGTCCGTGCCCTGTTCGGGCTGATGACCGGGCATGGGGCCCTCCGCCAGCTGGTCACCGAGAACCGGGAGTCCGGAATGCTCGTCGTGCGCCTGGCAACGAACGACCTGGACGAGATCGAGAAGGTTCTCTCCGCGATCGAGGAGACGGTGGCCACAGCACCCACCCGGCTCTCAGTGCTCTCCGTCGAGACCCCTGGCGCCACCACACGTCGGAGTGAACTGACCAGGACCCGCCTGGCGGCCCTGGTCCCCTCTGCCCCGGTGCAGGACCTCGAGGAGGCTCTGGCATTGCCTCCCCAGCAGGTCGACCCGACAACGGTGGCCGCAGAGCTGGCTCGGTGGCTGGCCGGACCGGAGAGTCCGGCTCCCCTGGAGAACGACCTGGCCCTCGACGTGGCAGCGGTCCTTGTACAGCTGGACGAACACCCGGAAGAGAACCAGGTCCAGGCCGCCCTGACCGCCGCCCTGGAGGTCGGCCCCGAGGACCCCCGAGTCCAGGATCTCTCCTGGTCCGTGAGCGTGCCCCTGGAAGAAGCCTGGCGGAACACCCGTGCGCGCACCCAGGCCAGCGCACTCTCCGGGCTGTTGGGCCTGTTGCCTTCTGAGACCCTTCTACAGCACCTCCAGGCTGTCGTGCTCGACAGCCAGGCCCCCACCGTCGGCGTGGCCGATCCCGGGGGCGAACTGGACCTTGACTGGGTGGTCTCCGGCCTCCCAGTGATGCACCGCGGGCTCTCCCAGAGCGTGGCGATGAACCAGTTCCGAAGCGTCCTCTTCGCCCTGATTCTCGTGGTCGTGCTGCTCTCGGTGGCCTTCCGGAGCTTCCGAGCCGGCCTGATCGCCACCTCTCCAACCCTGGTCACCCTGTTGGTGGTCTACGGGGCAATGGGGGCCATGGGCGTTCACCTGGACATCGGCACCTCGATGCTGGCAGGCCTGATCATCGGTGCCGGTGTGGACTACGGGGTGCACCTGCAGTCCAACTGGGTCGCCGGTCCCCTGGAACCCCTGGAACACGCGGCCGCACGGGCCACAGCCAGGACCAGCAAGGCCATCTGGACCAATGCCCTGATGGTGGCTGCGGGCTTCGCCGTGCTCACCCTGGGAGAGGCCCGGCCTCTGCGAAATGTCGGCGGACTGACCGCCACGGCGATGCTGGTGGCAGCCTGCATGACTTTTGTGGCCATCCCCGTCCTGGCCAATCGCAAGCGCTACAGCGAACGGGTCGAGGTTCAGGACCCGGCAGACCCCCTGTTCCGCGCGGGAGTGGGATAGCAGTCAAATTCCCTCGTTAGACGGCCCAGAATGACCCTTCTCAGCGCCCTCATCCTCACCACAGTTCACGCGGGTTCCGGCGACGCCATTCTGGAGCGGATGGACCAGGCCATGACCAGGGGCACCGACTACACCTTTCGCTACGAGGCCACGACCCAGGACCCGGGCCGAAAGGCCCGGACCATGGCCTTTTCGGTGGAGCTGATGGGCGACAGGCGCCTGGTGCAGTTCGAGGCGCCTGGGGACGTCAAGGGCACCCGGGTGCTCGTCCTGGAACGCAACCAGATGTACGTCTATGTGCCGGCCTACCGAAAGGTCCGTCGGGTGGCGAGCCACGTGACTGAACAGGGTTTCATGGGCACCACCTTCAGCCACGAGGACATCTCCACCGCGCGGTATGCCCCGGCCTTTGACGCCGAGCTCCTCGGCGAGACCCACGAGGTCTGGCGCCTCAAGCTCACCCCCAGGCCAGGCGTGGAGACGCCCTACGCTCACATCGAAGCGGTCATCGTGAAGGCGGATGAACTCCCGGGCGAGATGAAGTACTTCAACGCCTCTGGGGAGTTGCTGAAGACCCAGACCTTTGAAGATCACGCCTGCCAGGACGAGATCTGCGTCCCGACCACGCTCAAGATGGTCGATCACAGCCGCGGTGATGCCTGGACAACCCTGGCCTGCAGCGACTGGTCGGCGAACAGCGGACTGGATCCAACCCGCTTCAGCGTCCGCGAGCTCCAGCGGGGTCAATAGTGCACTGGTCACTGCTGACGGTTGCCGCGCTGGCTGCAGGCCCCGAAATGGAGGTGGGCGGCTCTTTGACCACGGACATCCGGTACCGCCCCTTTGGCATGGAGGCCGGCCACTGGTACCAGGACCTGAGCCTGGAGCCCGGCTTTACCCGCAACCAGAACACCCTGAACCTGCTCGGCAGGGTCCGGGGTGATGGCGTGGGTGCCGTTGTCGACCTGGACCTGGTCTACCTGGGCTTTTCCGAGGAGTTGGCGGGCCTGGACGACCTGACCCGTCGGGAACAACTCGATCCCTTCCGGTTCGAGGCTCACAGCGCCTATGTCGAGGCGCGGAACCTGGGCCTCAAGGGCCTGGATCTGCGGTTCGGCCAACAACTGGTCCAGTTCGGTGCTGGCGACCAGTTCAATCCCACCAACAACCTCAATGCGGATGACCTGGAGGACCCGCTGCGCTTCGGGGACCAGCTGGGCAACATCATGGTCCGGATGGACTACAGCCCCAGGGGCAACTGGACCGGAACGGTGGCCGTGGTGCCGGTGTTCAAGCCGGCCCTGCTTCCCGCCACCGCGCCCGTTGGCTTCGCCTCCACAGCAGCCTTGCCCTGGGAAGAGCCCGCGCTTCGCTGGCGCGTCCACAGTGAACAGGCGCTGGCCCGAGACGCCCTGGGCTACCCCACGATTGTGGCCACTGCGACCCCCCAGCTCCCCGACCCCACCCTGGAGAACATGCAGGTGGGGGTGAATGTGGGCGGCTACGTCGGCCTCCACGACGTGGCCCTGTCCTACTACCGCGGGTTCTCGGACTTTCCTGTGGCAGCCGCAAACCACACCACAGCTGTGGCCGGACAACAGTGCAATCCCGACGATCCCGAGGACTGCATCGACGGGCTCTTGATGACGGAGGCCACCCTGGTCTACCCCCGCATCCAGGTCCTGGGACTCAATGCCAGCGGCGAGATCGGCCTCCTGAATCGTCTGACCCCCCGCATCCTGCCCATCGGGTACCGGGCCGAAGTGGCCCTGGTCTTTCCAGAACGCCAGGTGCTGAAGATCACCCAGGACGACCTGGACCTGGGCTTCATCCAGTACCCGGCAGGCGAATACGACTACCAGCTGGATGGTGAACTCCCCACCAGCCTGTCGGACCAGCCCTTCCTCAAGTGGGTGCTGGGGCTGGACTACTCCTTTGGCCGGCATGTCTACCTGAACGTTCAGTGGGTACACGGCCTGCCCGATGAAAACGGGGCCGGCGCCTTCTGGCAGCCGGACCAGTGGGTCGTGCGAGACGCCGGAATGGACACCGATCTGGCGGACACGACCGCCTGTGCCCTCAACGAGGATGGCGAGCTCTGCACCTGGGAGGTCAGTCGTCCTCGGGTGGGAGACTACCTGGTCATGGGCACCGACCTGATGTGGGGAGACAACACCCTGCGCCTGTTCGGGATCTGGGACATGGTGGGCCTCGCAGAAGAGCACGTTGAAGGCAACGAGCGGGTGCGGACCCGCCACGGGCCCCTGAGCCGCGAAGGCTTCTCAGCTGTCCTCTACCCCGAGTTCATGCACAACTTCGGCAATGGCCTCGAACTGGGTGCAGGGGCCCTGATCCTGCTGGGCCAGCCAGCCAGCAAGTTCGGCGACCCGGCCGGGGGCGGAACCCAGCTGTTCGCACGGGGAAAGTACAGCTTCTGACGCCAGTCCATGCCGCGATAAGCATCCTTCAGAACCCTCAGGGAAGGTCCATGTCCAAGCCCACGGAAGAAGAGATCGCCCAGCTGGCCCAGGAGGCCCTGGAAGGCCAGGACCCTGGAAAGACCCGGACCGCCCTGTTGGCCCTGCTGGAGGCTTCTGGAGAACGGCCGGACCTGCTTCAGGTACTTGCAGCCACAGAACTGGCCCTGGGCGAATCCGCCCAGGCGTTGAATCACGTCCTGAGGGCCGAGCGGCTTCTGGAGAGCCAGGAGGACGCCCAGCCCATGCTGGCTGCCCTGCTCCACACCCGAGCAGCCTGCTACGAGGACCTGGACCAACCCCAGCAAGCCGCAGACACCTACCGGAAGATCCTGGATTTCTCCGGTGCCCACCCCCGAACCCGCCAGGCCCTGGGCCACCTGCTCCTGTCCTGGGGTCGTCCCACCCAGGGGACGGAACACCTCCAGGCCTACCTGGATGACGGCTCCGACGAAGCCGGGCACCTGGAAGGAACCTCGGCCTATCTCCGCGCGGTCCAGCGTGTCCTGGCCGACGACCTGCACCCGAACATGTTCCTGGAAGCACACCGAGAGGGCTACTGCCGGTTTTTCAACCACCACGCCGACGAGATGGCCAAACAAGGCTGGATCGCCGAGGCCGCTGTGATGATGCGAGACGAGGCAGGACAGGTGGTGCCCAGCATTCCCGAGGGTGCGCCCGCCTATGCGGCTGTCCGCGTGGACCTGGTCGACCCGAACAGCGGCCAGAGGGGACAGGTCGGCGAGCGCCCGATGGTGGTGGCCCTGGAGGACTACGAAGCCGTCGCGCAGGCTCCCCTGCTGATCGAGTGGCCACCGGAAGACCATCCCTTCAGCGTCTGGGTCAGCACCCAGTGCCCCTGGGACCACCTGCCCATACAGCTGCGTTTCGTCGACCCCGACTGCGACCCAGTCCAGGCCTTTGAGCCCGTTCTTGCGGCCTGGTTCATGGCTGGCTGGGACGGAGCCTTTGGAGAATCCGAGAAAGGCCGCTTCCACGAGGTCGTCCCGCCGATTCCTTCGGGTCCCGGTGGCATCACCGTCTATGTGGATCTGGGCCGCGCCGAGATGAGCGCCATCACGGACCTCTGGAAGCGCCTGACAGAGCTGCATGCCAGCCAGCCCCTCCGCGCCGTGATGCTGGGCCGGGGGTTTGTACCCGGCTGAGCCGGTCCGAAGAGTTCCGAGAGACCCGCTGACTTCCCCTCTTGCCTGGCCTGCCCGAGGCCCTGCAGCCACCACCATCGAACCCGGTGGCGGTGCCTGGGCGTCATGCTATCGTCAGCCCGAGAGCCCTCCGAGGTGAATCGATGGCCGAGACGCCAGAGTCCGGCAGAGCCAGCGAGACGACGGAGTCGCAAGAGGAAGAGGCACCACCGGCCGAGGCCGAGGCGGAATCCGACGAGCAGACCCCCACGCCAGGCAGCCTGGCCTCCGAAATCGACGACGAAGTCGAACTCGGGGACTCCGACATCGGCAAGGACGCCAACAAGGCACTGCGCTCCCTGGCCCGTTCAGCCCGGTCCTTCCTGATGTACGACCCGGGCAACGAGGCCATCAAGATCTTCCTCAAGCAGATGCACGAGGATTTTCACTACTTCCTGGGCCGCCACGGTGCCATGGCACTGGCGGTTCGGCCCTTCGAAATGGTGATCGCCCGAGAGGTGGTCTACCTGGAGCGGGACCGGGAGCGCTCCCTGGCCTTCAAGCTCTACCGGGACGGTGTGCGCAGCATCATCATCCGGCCAGAGGTGGAGTGGGAGGAGATGCTCGCTCTCCTCAAGATCCTCTCCGTTCGTTTCGTCGGTATCCGGTCCAACGAGGACGACATCGTCACCCTGCTCTGGAAGGCAGCCTTTCAGTCCATCGATGTCCACGCGGTGGAGGGGTTTGTCCCCAAGGACGAAGACGAGGAGGACAGTCCCGACTGGGAGGACATGAACTTCAACTACGAAGACATGCCGATGGGGTCCTCTGGCGGCATGCAGGGAGGACGGGGAGGACAGGAAGGACAGGGGGAACAAGAAGAACAGCCTGAGCAGGGAGAACCCGGCGGAAGAAGAGAACAGAGCAGTGCGCTGGTGGATCGGAGTGGCCAGGCGAGAGAGGCCATCCAGGACAAGACCCAGGCCGGTCCAGCGGAAGCCGGCCAGCCCCAGGGCAAGCGCCGAAAAACAGACGCGGTCACCGCCCATGCGCTGCGCCACGCGAGCAACGTCCCCCCTCACTTTGATCTCCCAGCCCCCGTGTTCCTCTTCAAGGGGGAACCCACCTACCTGGAGTTGACCGAGGAGCACCTGGCCGACCTGCAACAGGAGATCGGCTCCACCTACCTCCCGGATCACTGCCTGGAGTTGATCGACGAGTTCGTCGAGATCGTCATCGACCCCGTGGATCGCTGCAAGCTCGACGAGATCCTGCCCCTGCTGAGTGAGATCAAGGACTTCCTGCTCAGCGAGGGACAGCTGGAGAACCTCTTGTTGATGATCGGGCTGGTGAGCCGCCTGATCGAGGCACTTGGCGACGAAGCCAGGCCCGCCCAGGTGTTGCTGGACTCGATGATCGACAAGACCGCCATGATTCGGTACATCAAGACCCTGCCCAGAGACGCCATGAAGGTGCCTCCGCAGATCATCGAGCTCCTCCAGAGCGTCCATGGCGACCACCTGCCGCTACTGTTCGACGTCCACGAAGGCCTGGGGGACTCCTCGCACGGTCGCCGCATCATCCGGATGCTGCTGGAACAACAGGCCCGGGACATGCCGGACCAGGTCGTGGCTCACCTCCACGAACGAACCGGAGAGATCGGGGCCGACCTGTTGCGAGTCCTCGGAAACATCCACCTCAAGACCGCCTGGCAGGTGATCGACACGATCGCGGAGACGGCGGATGCCGCTCTCAAAAACGAGTGCATGTACATCCTGGAGAAGTCCTCCTACAACAACACGGTGCGGGGGCTCACGTTCCGGTTCCTCGGTGACAACGATGAGGACTTCCGAATTCGATCCATCCAGGTGCTGCTCACCCACAACGACCGCCGAGACTTTCCCATGCTCCGGCGCCATGCCGACAAGGCCGCCTCCAGCCGGGGCCTCTCCGAGCGGGAAGCCACCGCACTGGGAGAAGGGATGGCACAACTCGACAAGTCCGGCGCCCTCAAGGCCTTTTCCAAGTGGTCCGCAGTCAAGGGCTTCCGAAAGCTGAGGCTCACCGGAGCCGGCAATCACGACCTCCAGTGGGCCGCTGCTTCCGGCCTGGCCCTGCTGGACGATCCCAAGGCAGACAAGCTCCTGCATGCCCTGGTCAAGATCGAAGACCCCTCGATCCGACGCCACAGCCTCAAGATGCGCATGGCCCGGTTCAACCGTTTGAAGGAAGACGGAGATCAGTCATGAGCACGACAGCAACCGAACCGGACTTCGATGCGGCCCAGGAGGACCTGGAAAAGGCCCTGGAGACCGCCCGTGCGGGCGAGGACAAGGAACTCGCTGCCAAGGTGCGTGAGATCGGAGAGCGACTGGGCAAGCGCCTGATGGGCTGCATCCGACTGTTCCAGATCCATGACAAGGGCAACGACGCGTTCAACCAGCCCATGGAGGAATTCGAGGAGATCCTGACCGACCTGAACGACCTCCTGGGAGCCGTGCACATCGTCATGGTGGAGAACCAGGTCTATGTGAACGACATCCGTGTCCGCTTCGACCCCCGAAATGACCACGGACAGGATCTGAACGAGACCTTCAACCGCCACCTGTGTGGCGGTGCCTCATTTCACCAGGTCCCCGACAACCTCCAGCTTCGCAAGCTGCTGGAGAAGCTGGCCGGTCCGCCGACCGAGGAAGGACATCCCCGACGCAATCTCGTGACCTGGCTCGAGAACCAGGGCATGAGCTTCGTGGACCTTCAGCCGGTCTACCGCTTTCGGATGCACGGCGAGGAACGCAAGCGCCAGGACAAGGAGTTCCAGAAGGTCTACAGCGGCTCCACCCTCAAGGTGTCCGAGACCTGGAACAGCATGGAGTCCGGTCGGCACCCGAACCCGGTCGGCCTGCGTCGACTCATCACGGACTTCATCGACCTGACCGACGGCCAGGAGTCCGAAGAGCTCATGACCGCCACCATCGATGACCGGGCCCCACCCCATGTACGGCACACGCTGCACGTGACCGCACTGGCCCTGCTCATCGGCAAGGAACTCCAGCTGCCAGAAGCGGTACTCGCGGACCTGGGGGTCGCCGCGATGTACCACGACATGGGGTACACCGAGAAGGAGGACGGCTTTGCGCCCCCCTTTGAACGACACGGAAGCTGCGGAGCACGGATCCTGCTCCGCCAGCGAGGGTTCCACGAGGCCAAGATCTACCGACTCCTGTCCTGTCTTCAGCACCACCGGGACTTCGACGACGATCGCACCCCTTCTCTCTTTGCTCGAATCCTGCGCATCGCCGACGACTACGACACCATGACCCGCCCACGAAGAGAGGGTCCCCTGCTGGTGCCCCCGGACGCACTGGCTTCCATGTGGGCCCAGGCGGGCACCTACTATGACCCGCTCATCCTCCAGGTCTTCGTGAACCGACTGGGCCGCTATCCGCCCGGCTCGATCCTGAAGCTGACCGACGGCCGATGGGGAGTCGTCCTGTGCAGCAATCGAGGTCCAGGCCTGTTCGACAAGCCCATCGTCCGCATCGCGCGAGCAGCAGACGGGGAGGAACCCGGGGAATTCGAGATGGTGGACCTGTCCTTTGAAGCCAGTATCGCCGAGATCGTTCGGCCCATCAGCGACAACCCGGAAGACGAGGACGACGAGCAGAGCTGGGATCCCGACGAATTCGACGACCTGGATGAAACAGACGACGACGACCCGTTCGCCCGGCCGAGCATCCAGCGGGTGTCCCGGGCCCCCAGGCATGGGGCTGCTTCACCGTCTCCCGCTGATGGGCCTGCGCCTCTCCAGACAGACGAGGCATCCGAGGAAGACCCCTTCGACCAGGACGGTGACACTGGTGGGGACGACGACAACTTCTCCTTCGACTGAGGACCGCACCCTGGAAGAGTTGAGCCGATGGCTGCTCGGAAGCGTGGGCACCCTGGCGGCGATGTACGTCTTCATCCTGGCGACGATGTTCGTCCTGGAACCCAAGCTGGTCTTTCCCGCCCCCAGGCTGGACCTCGCCTGGCTGAGTCAAGAAGCGGCCCTCAGCGGGGCCGAAGAGGTCTCGCTCTCCACCCCAGATGGCCAGGAACTCTATGGGTGGTGGATGCCAGGAGAGGGCCCCCGGACCGTTCTCTTCTTCAGCGGAAACGCCACGTCGGTGGGACTGGACCCGATGTCCTACGCCCGGTGGAAGAACGAGGGGCTGAGCGTCTTGCATGTGAACTACCGAGGCTACCCGGGCAGTACGGGCGCCCCCAGCGAGGAGGGCCTTCGCACCGATGCCCTGACCGCCTGGAACTGGCTTCGAGAGCGCCATGCCGCCCAGGACATCATCCTGGTGGGCCAATCCCTCGGCGGTGGGGTTGCGATTGGCCTTGCCGCCCAGGAATCCCCCGGAGGCCTTGTACTGCTGGCGACCTACAGCACCGCGGTACAGGTTGCCCGAGACAGTTATCCCTGGCTTCCCGTGGGACTGTTGATGCGAAACAGGTTTGAGAGCACCGCCCTGGCCCCCCAGGTTCGTTGCCCCACCGTGATCGTCCACGGGCGGCAGGACACCCTGATCGGCACACACCACCCCCCAACCCTCGCCGCAGCCTTCGAGAACCCGCCCGACCTCTACTGGGTCGAGGGAGCGGGACACAACGACCCGCTGCTCACAGATCCCACCGTGTGGGGGGCCGTGTTGGCCCTCGCAAGATGAACCCGACCTCTCCCGGTACCCACACCCCATCCGGCCTGCGGGTCTTCAACTTCCTGGTGGGCACGGCCAGCCTGGTGGTCATCGTTGCTGGCTTGCGGGCCGCCGAACAGGTGCTCATCCCGGTCATCTTCGCGTTCCTTCTCGCAGCCCTGTCCGCCCCAGCGGTGGCAGAACTCCGAAAGCTGAGACTGCCCAAGGCTGCAGCGATCGTGTCCGTCATGCTCCTGGTGGGCGTCGCCCTGTTGGGTTTCGGGGCCCTCCTCGCCGACTCCTTCGGGCGGTTCACCGCCTCCATCAACCAGTACCAGGAACCCCTGAACGACCTGCTCCAGAACACTTTCCGCCTGTTGGAAACCTGGGGTGTCCCGGATTCGGCGTTGGAGGACGGTTCCAGGACCTTCACCGGCGGCGTGTTGCTCAACGCCGTCGGACAGGGCATCAGCACGGTCTTGGGGCTGCTGTCCAACCTGCTGATCGTGATCATCACCACCGCCTTCATCCTCCTGGAGGCCAGCGACCTCGAGAACAAGGCTGCGGTCGCCTTTGGCACGAACAACCCCGCCATCGCCGGCCTCTCGGACGCAGCCCACAAGGTCCAGCGGTACCTGGCCCTGAAGACCCTGGTGAGCCTGTTGACCGGGGTGCTTGCAGGACTTGTCTGCGCCCTTGCCGGGCTGCCCTTCTTCGTCCTCTGGGGGCTCGTGGCCTTCCTGCTCAACTACGTGCCGGCCATCGGCTCGATCCTGGCCGCCGTGCCACCTGTCGCCCTGGCGCTCGTCGCCCTGGGACCCGGATCGACCATCCTGGTGGCCCTGGGGTACCTGACCATCAACGTGGTCATCGGGAACATCCTGGACCCCCGGCTGATGGGCCGTCGCCTGGGTCTCAGCGCCCTGGTGGTCCTGCTCTCCCTGTTCTTCTGGGGCTACGTCTGGGGCCCCGCAGGCATGCTCCTGGCTGTCCCGATGATGGTCGTCCTCAAGCTCGTCCTGGAGAGCATCGAGTCGACCCGATGGATCGCGGTGATGATGTCTTCGGGCCGGGAAACCGAGGACATTGTCCCCTGAATCGGGCGGGTCATTCGCCCTCCAAAAGGCTCACCCATGCCTCGACCTGGTCCGCCAGCACCGGCAAGGTCACCGCACCACTGCCCAGCACCACGTCGTGGAAGCCAGCCAGATCGAATCGATCCGCCAACCGGGCTTCGGCGTCAGCCCGCAGGCGCAGGATCTCCAGCTGGCCGGTCTTGTAGGCAAGCGCCTGGCCAGGTGTCGTGATGTAGCGGTCGACTTCGTTGATGATGTTGTTCTCCGCCAGGGGCGTGTTCAGGAGCATGAAGTCGATGGCCTGTTGTCGGCTCCATCCCATCTGGTGCAGGCCGGTGTCGACCGCCAGCCGGGCGGACCGCCAGGCGTCATAGGACAGCATCCCCAGCCGATCGAGATCGCTGCTGTAGAGCCCCAACTCATCGGCAAGGCGCTCGCTGTAGAGAGCCCAGCCCTCCACAAAGGCCGTCATGCCAGCGTACCGAAGAAAGGACGGGGTGTCCGTGAGCTCCTGGGCAATGGCGATCTGCAGGTGATGGCCGGGGACCGCCTCGTGGTAGGCCAACACCTCGGCCTCGTGCCGAGGACGGGTCTCCGGTGCATGGACATTGACGTAGTAGGCACCGGGTTCAGCGCCATCCGGCACCGGCTGGCGGTAGTAGGCGATGGTCGTGTAGGGCGCCTCGTACTCCGGCACCCGCCGAACAACGCAGGCCGCCTGAGGCAGCCTTCCAAACGCTGGCCCGATGCGTGCCTGGGCCTGGGACAGGGCCGCTCGAGCCTTGCCCTCCACCTGTTCTGCGGTCTCGAAACGAAGGGTCGGATCGTTGCGAAGTCGATCGAAGAGCCTCGTGATCTCCGGTTCCTCCAGCGCCGTCTGCCCCAACGCTCGAAATTCGGCATGAACCGCTTCCAGCGAGGCCAGCCCCTGTGCATGAATCCACTTCGCGTCGCGATCCGGAAGCGTTGTGAATCGATTCACCAGGGCCGCATAGCAGGCTTCGCCCCCGGGGAGAGAAGCCAGTCCGGGGACCTCATCACCCCGGGCAAAGGGCAGAATCTCCTCTGTCAACATCGCAAGCCAGCGCTTCAACGCAGGCAGCACCCCCGCCTCGACAGCGCTCAGAACTTCCTGCCGGTGCGCGGCCAGGACCGCTGGATCCCAATCCGGATGCGCCACTCGGGCCGGCGCCGTCAGAGGCCACTGTTCGAGGGGCTCTGCGAGCTGTTCCTCGATCATCTTCATCACGAGCCGGGTGGAGCTGGCATTGTTGAAGCGACCCGCGGACGCACCGTCCCTCAGGTTGTCGATGGTGTCATCCAGATGACCAGGCATCGACTGAAACCGGGCCACCAGGTTCGCACCGTCTCCTGGTGTCTCCACCGGGTGCAACTCGGCCACGCTGTTGAAGAACACGAGCGGGTTGTTTCGGGGCGAGAAACGCCAGGTCTCGAACCCACAGGCCCGAACAGCCACCGAAGCCTCGAGGTCTGCCGCCAGGACCTCTCGAAAGACCGCATCACGACCGTCCAGGTCCAGGACACGAGCACGGGCCAACAGGTCGTCGTCTTCGGCCTGTTGCCGGGCGACGTCCTCTGCCGAGATGGAAGCCAGCCGGTCGTCGTGGCGCCGATCGCCCAGTCTTGTGGCCCAGAATGGCCATCGCGCCATCTGAGTTTCCCAATGCTCCTCGAGCAGATGCGCCAGGGCGAGGCTGGTGACACCGGCGCTCGCATCAGTCCTCAGTGGCATGGACGCCTCTTCCAGGGGAGCCTGGGTCGGGAGAACGGTTCGCGGCGCACAGGATCCGAGGACCAGCAACAGTGAAAGACACAAGAACACGCTTGTGGATTATCGACCCGGCGGCGTCTCCGGTAGCATGGAGTCTGTCGCGATGAATGACCGGCGCCGGTACCGCATCATGGCCCCCATTGCACGGGGGTCCTTCGGAACCGTCTACCAGGCTGAGTTGATCGGCCATGGCGGGTTCAGCAAACAGGTCGCCCTGAAGATCCTGAACCCGGGATTGACCGAGAACGAGGAGTTCACCCAGCGCCTGCGCGACGAGGCTCGCCTGCTCGGCCTGATCCGCCACCGCGCGGTCGTCGCCGTGGATGGCCTGATCCAACTCGGGGGCAACTGGACCGTGGTGATGGAGTACATCGAGGGGGCGGACCTGAAGGCCCTGCTCAGGAGGGGACCGGTACCACCCGCTGCAGCCCTGGAGATCACTTCCGAGGTCGCCGCGGCCCTGCACGTCGCCTGGACACGAAAGGGGCCCGACGATCGCCCTCTGCGGGTTCTCCACCGGGACCTGAAGCCCTCCAACATCCGCATCACCCCAGCAGGCGAGGTCAAGGTCCTGGACTTTGGCGTGGCCCGGGCCGACTTCCAGAGCCGTGAGGCCGATACCCAGAACCTGCACTTTGGGTCAGCAGCCTACATGTCACCGGAGCGCATCGACTTCGTGGATGGACCGGAGGGCGACATCTACGCCATCGCCTCCGTGCTCTACGAGATGCTTGCTGGAGAACCCCTGGGCAAGACCACGCCCGATCCGCAGCGACACGCCCGGCGAATCAGCGATGCCCTGACCCGTCTCTGGGCCATCACCGGCGGCCAGGGAACGGCTGTACTGGGCCCCTTGCTCAGCGCCTGCCTGGCCTATGAATCCGAGGACCGCCCCCGGGCCAGAGACCTCGAGCGACGTTGCATCGAGCTGGGAAGAAAGGCCCCCGGCCTGGGACTGCGGGACTGGGCGGAGGGGATCGTGGCCTCGACCATGAAGCAACAACCGGTGCCCTCGGACATCAGCGACAACTTCACGGGAAGCGTGATCGAGGAAACCCTCGAGGTGCTGCCCAACGCCCCCGAACTCACGCCATCGCCTGCAGCCAAGCCATCGCCTGCAGCCAAGCCATCGCCTGCACCACCCCCCCCCCCCCCCCCAACCCCCCCCGACCCAAAGACCCCCCCCAGCGGCCGGACACCCCCCCA
>CAZMNK010000003.1:79154-101924 GCA_964567625.1 uncultured Enterobacterales bacterium
ATTCCCCCGCTTCCCGATCTGCCCACGGAAGAGGACTGCAGCGACGCAGACACCGATCAGGGCCTGGACTCCGGTTGGGGCGCCCGGGCACACATGAAGCTTCCTGAACTCTCCACCCCGCGGCCGCGGAAGCGAGCCAAGAAGAAGCTCGTGCTGGACGTCGGCGCCCAGAGCAAGGAGTCTCCAACCCCTGGCCCAGAGAAAGAGACTCCGGCACTGTCAGAAACCGTGGGCGTGATCCCGGACGATGACCTGCTCACCGCCGAGTTGGAGCAGCCTTCGGGTCGTATTGAGGCCATCCGGTTCCTCACCGACTCTTTTGATGGGTCCAGGAAGTCTGGGGCCTCCACCGATCGCCAGGCAGTGCCCCGGGGCCGAGACGCCAAACCCCTGGAGCTGGACCGGCAGAAGAGCATTTCGGACGACGGATCCGGCTGGGTATTCGGCATCCTGATCCTGGGCGTCATCGGCATCCTGACCTTTACCTACATGCCGAAAGACCACGAGGGAAGACCCAGCGGGGAGACCCCCGAAGCACGACCGGGCGACCTGCCAGGCCAGGCGTGGAACCCGCAGAACCAGACACTCCGCGGCTCCAAGGAGCCTGCATCCACGCCCACATCAGCACCCACACCCCAGACCCCAGGCACCCGTTCAAAGGCAAGCGCTGCCTCTCCCCCGCCAGAGTTGAAGGTGACCGGTTCCGGGACGGTTCGCGTCGCCGGTACCGCCTCCAAGGTGACCCTCATCGGCCAGGGGCAGCGACTGCCCCCGGGCAAGGTTCCCGCCGGGAACTACCGTGTAGAAGCCGTGTTCAAGGATGGCCAGGTGGTCAAGGCGGGACGGATCCAGGTACTCGATGGCAGCCTCCAGACCCTTTACTGTTCCGGGGTTAAAAAGACCTGTAGCGCGGAGTAACAGTGGCGATACGGCGGCAGATCCGAATTGGGCAGGCGGTGGCTCAAGGGGGATTTGGCACGGTGTACAAGGCCCTGGCCGTGACGCCGGACGGTCTCACTCAACCCATGGCCATCAAGGTCCTGCGAGAACTTGCCGATGCCCCTCCCGAGGTGGCTCAACGGCTTCGAGACGAGGCCCGCATGCTGGGCCTCATCCGACACCGTTCCATCGTGACCGTGCACGATCTGCTGGAGATCCAGGGTCGGTGGGCCGTGGCCATGGAGTTCGTACAGGGCGCCGATCTCAGCGACCTCATCTCGTTGGGCGTCATGCCCCCATCTGTGGCGGTGGCCATTTGCGCCGAAGTCGCCAGTGCCTTGAACGTGGCCTTCACCACCCCCGGCCCCGGTGGGAACCCCCTCCGGATGCTCCACCGGGACATCAAGCCCGGAAACATCCGGCTGACCCTCGACGGCGACGTGAAGATCCTCGACTTCGGCGCCGGAAGGGCAGAGTTCTCCGCGCGGGAGGCCAGGACCGAGGCCTTCGCCTTCGGCTCCATGAACTACATGGCCCCCGAGCGACTGAACAACTTCGACTCCCACGCCGCAGACATCTACTCCCTGGGCGTCGTGCTGTTCGAGATGCTGACCACCCGAATCCTGGGAAAGCCAACCCTCGTGCTTCAGCGACACCAGGTCCGCCTGAAAGAGGCCATGGACCTCCTGTGGAAGGCGACTGGAAAGACCTCCGAGGAGCTGGTTCGACTCATCGGACTGATGCTCGCCCACGAGCCCTCGGAACGCCCGGATGCCCGGACGGTGGAGCGCCTGTGCACGGCCCTGGGGCGGCAAGTGGACGGACCCCTGTTGCGGGATTGGGCCGAGAAGGCCGTGCCAGCCGGCCTGGAAGGAGCCTCTCTACCCCTGGACGGCGAGCTCACAGGGCTGGAGATCACGGCGTCTGCCCCTGTCCAGGAAGAACCTTCCGGCACTTCCAGAGGCCAGGATCTACGTTCCAATGAGAGGCCACGGGACGCCCAGAAGTCGGGCCCGGTGGTTCTTCCCAAGCCTCGCCTGGTCGAGGAAGAACTCGCCCCACGAATCCCCCGGGGTCTGTGGGGATTCGGGGTCCTGGCCCTGGCACTGACGAGCATTGGCCTGTTGCTGTGGGGGGTTCTGACGGATGCGTCGGAGGGCCCAGTGGTGCCACAAGCGCCACCCTCGACCCTGTCGTTTCCCCGGGTGCCCCTCCAACTGGATGCGGAAGAAGAAGCGGAGGAGGAGCCCGCACCGGAAGACGCCGCAGTGGTCCCGACTCCCGTGACACGACCGAAGAAGCCTTCTCCCCCCGCCAGTCCCGAGCCCCCGACCGGCAATGTGATGGTCAGCGGATTCGCTGAAGAGGTCTGGCTGGTCGGTAAACAGGGCCGCAGACCACCCGGGTCGGTTCCAGTGGGCCGTTACCGGGTCCAGGTCCGTTTTTCCACCACCGAGCCCCTGAAGACCGTCGCCACCATCGATGTCCGGCCAGGGCTCACCACCCAACTGAACTGCAGCAGGGTCTACGGAACCTGCAGCGAACGGGACTGAGCACCGACCAGGGACACCTCGGTCGCCCGGTTAGGGGATCGTTCCCGAAACGGAGCCTGCTGTGCTCGCCCTCACGTTGCTCGCCTGTGCTGCCAAGGCCCCTGTCGATCCGCCCATCGCCAACAGCCACCCGGGCTACGTCCAGGTGGAGTCGGCGGAATTCCTGGGTGGCCTGGACGCCCACCACTACGTCTTTGACAACGGCCTGCGCCTGTTCGTTGTGCCAGACCACAGCGCCCCGGTGGTGTCCTACCACACCTGGTTCGGCGTGGGTTCCAGCGACGAGGAGCCGGGCAAGACCGGCCTGGCCCACCTCTTCGAGCACATGATGTTCAAGGGCACCACAGACTACGAGGAAGGCCACTACGACTCCGTGGTCGAAGGACTGGGCGCCGAGGGACTCAACGCCTGGACCTGGCTGGACGAGACCGTCTACATCCAGTCCATCCCCGTGGAAGGACTGGCGACCCTGGCCGCGCTGGAAGCCACCCGCATGACCCAGCTCGTCGTCGACGCGGAGGCCCTGGACAGCGAGCGAGAAGTGGTCATCAACGAACGCCGCCTGCGGACGGACAATGATCCTGACGGCAAGCTCAACGAGCACCTCTGGAGCACCGCCTTCACCACCCACACCTATGGCTGGCCCACCGTGGGCTGGGAACAAGACCTGGCGGGACTGACCGTCCGGGACTGCATCGACTTCTACAAGACCTGGTACGCCCCCAACAACGCCACCATCGTGCTGGTGGGAGACCTGGAGCCCGAAGCGACAGCGCAGCTGATCCAGGAACACTACGGGCCCCTTGCCTCCTCGACCCTGGCACGCCGTCCCTTGACCCCAGAGCCCGCCCAGACCGAACAACGCTGGGTCGAGGTCGAAATCACCACCACCAGCGATCGAGTCCAGGTGGGATTCAAGACCCCTGACATGAGGCATCCAGACGTGCCTGCACTCCAGGTGCTGAATGCAATTCTGACCACTGGACAGTCCGGAAGACTCAAGCGAGCCCTCCAGGACACCGGCCTGGCAGGCAGCGTGAGCAGCTTTTTCCTGGGCATGCAGGAGCCAGGCCTGCTCGAGTTCAATGCCAACGCCCGGGAGGGTGTCAGCGCAGAAGCCCTGGAGTCCGCAATCTTCGAGGTCCTGGAGACCCTGATCGTCGACGGCGTCGACGACACTGAAGTCGAGCGGGGCATCCACCAGGTGCGGGCAGAGGCCTGGGAGTCCCTCGAAAGCGCCTCGGGCAAGGCGGAGTTGCTCGGCTGGTACTGGACGGCTGGCGGAGACTGGCGGCTGGGGGTGAACCACCTGGACCAGATCGCCCAGGTCACCGCCGCCGATGTCCAGCGGGTGGCCCAGACCTGGCTGTCAAAGTCCACGAGCACCGTGGTCATCGGGAGAGCCACCCAGGTCCCAGAGGACGTCCTGGCACCGGAGATCACTGGTATTCCTGTCTTTGAGCCGGGCCCTGCCCTGGAGGCTCGGCCCTCCGAGCCTCTCCCGCGGCTGGCCCGTGGTCACCTGGCAGAGGGCGAGGTGGCCGGTGCCACCTTCATGTTCCTCTTCGATCCCACCGCGCCGCTGCTCCACCTGAACCTGGGGTGGAAACATGGATCCGATGTCGACGAGATTCCAGGGGTCGCAAACCTGACTGCCCATGCCCTGCTGCGCGGCACGGACAGGCGAGACCGCCTGCAGTTCGAAGAGCACGTGGAGCGCCTCGGGGCCAGCATCTCACCCTCCGTGGGTGCCGACAGCATCAGCCTGTACGCCACGGTCCCCCGAGACGCCTGGACCCAGTTCATCGCCCTCTTGACCGAAGCCCTGACGGAACCCGCCTTTGATGCCGAGACCCTGGAAGAACTCAAGAACGAGGTTCGCAACGGGATCCGAGAGACCCTGGACAGTGATCAGGACCTCCTGATGCGGGCCGCCATGCCGGCGCTCTATGGCCCGGACCATCCCTACGGTCGCAGCCCAGAGGGGACCCTGGAGAGCCTGGACGCCATCACTCCCGAGCACCTTCGGGCGTACCACAGCACCTGGATGCGATCCTCCAACGCTGTGCTGGCCCTGGGCGGTGCCTTTGATGCCAAGGCGCGGGGCGATGTGACGGTCCTGCTCGAAGCAATGGCCGGCGAGGTCCCCCCGGTGGAGCCCATGAAGCCACCCCAGGAGTGGGAGGGTCGGAGAGTACTGATCGTCGACAAGCCCGACCGTACCCAGGTCCAGGCCGTGGTGCTCCAGCCCGGGGCCCACTACCAGGACGAGGCCTTTCCGGCCTACCTGTTGGGCAACGACGTCTTCGGGGGCTTCAGCTTTCAGTCCCGCCTGATGCAGCAGGTGAGGGTCGAACGGGGCTGGAGCTACTACGCCTATGGCTTTACCCGCACCAAGGTGCACGGCGGGCCCTACCTGGCCATCCTGGCGCCCGGCGCAGACTATGCGACCGATGCCGTGGGCCTTGTCATCGAGTTGATGACCACGGCCCGGGACGAGGGCGTGACCGACGTGGAGTTGGAGCAGTCCCGCTCCGCCCGGATCAAGGGGTCACCCTTCCTGGCGGACACACCCGCCAAGCGCCTGGACAACCTCTATGACCTTCACCTGCGCGGGTACGACGAGCCTGGCTATGTCGCAGCCATGACCGATGTGAGCCTGGAACAGGCCAATGACGCCATCGCAGGAGTCTACGATCCCGACAACGCGCTCATCGTCCTGGTCGCCACGGCCGACCAGGTGGCCGAGGGCAGTGCTGCCCTGGGCGAGGTGACCATCCTTCCCTTCACCGAGGTGGAATAAGCCCGGGACCCCTTCGAGTCCGCACCGGCTCGCAGCGAGGACTACTCCTCCTTCTTGGGCGGGTCCTCCTTCTTGGGCGGGTCCTCGCGCAGCGGTACCTGGAGCTTCTCCTGGGTGCGTTCCAATGCCTTGGCGGCCTCCTTCTCCTTTTTCTTGCGCTCCCTGTCCGCCTTCTTCCTGTCGCTGTCCTTGACCTTGGCCTCGATGTCCAGCCGATGGTCCCGAGCCTCTTCCGTCTTTCGACGGGCAAAGGCCCGGCTCGGGTCCAGCCAGACACTGTTTCGGAAGTCGACAAAGGCCGCCTCCCAGTCCTCTCGGGCACGGGCCTCGTCCCCGCGCGCTTCCAGTGAAGCCGCCAGGGGGAGTGCCCGCGACAGGACTGCATCGGAGCGGCGGTCCCACTTCCTGCCTGCCACGAGATCCTCGATGCGCTCCTGTTCGTCCTGGGCCTCATCGGAGCGATGGGCGTGGCAATCGGCCACCGCTCGCTCGATGTCCGCCTCGTGGGCCTGGTGGTACTGCTTGTCCCGGAAGACGTGCCATCGAGCCATTCGCCAGGCCTCCCAGGCCTGCTCGCAGCGAAGCTCGCCCGCCAGGGCAAGGGCCCTCTCCCGGTCCTGATCCGCGGCCACCAGGGCCTCCTCCCGGCTCACCACCACCAGGACGTCTTCGAACCAGGCCTCTCCCTGCATCCACCGGATTTCGGGCAGAGGCTCTCGATCCGTGGGCATCATCACCTGGCCACTGGCGACCTCGACGACCACGAAGCCCAGGTCATAGTTCCCGGGCGGCAGGGTCTTCGGCAGCTGGAAGTCGTAGCGGCTGACCACGTGATCCCCGATCTTCCACCGCTCCGGCGGCACCCAGTCATACCCGGGAGGAAGGGCCGTGACGTGCAGATCCCCCGCCTCGTTGCCCAGGGCAACCAGCACCCGGAAGCCCTTTTTCCGAAGCTTGCCGGTCATCGTGTATTCCACGTAGACCCGTCCTCCCTGGGGCACTTCGGGACTCGGGACCTCCAGTCCTTCCAGCTTGGCCTTCTCGTAGATGACCTCTCGGTTCCCGGCACCGGTGTAGGACTGCTGAACAAAGATGTCCTTGCGAATGTGGTTCCCGATGTGGAGCTGCTTGCGATTCGCCGGGTACCCAGGAATCTCCACGTAGTCCCGAGGCCAGAGGGACAGCTTGGGGATCTTCGACTTGTTGGCCCACCCGGCATGGACGTGGGCAAAGTCCGGTCGCCGCTCCTCGAAGACGTACTCCTCGATGAACTTCTTCTGGTAGAGGTGTCGGGCCATGGGCACATCGATCAGGCCGGCGATGTCCACGATCTCCCAGTCGGTGAACCACATATGGGCACCCATGTCGACGTCCAACAGGGTCACCCGGTCCAGGTGCAGTCGGTTCTGCACCCATGTCATGTAGTTCACCCGCTTGTGGATGTCGGAGACGGTCGTCTCCGGCTCCGGGGCCGACCAGCCACTCTGCCAGGTATTGGGCAGCCCCAGCAGCACTGTGACCACACCGGTGGTGGCCACTCCAAAGCGCACCGGAACCCCTGGCAGACGCCACCGGGGCAGCGCCTGGCAGAGCTCTCCCAGGCCCAGGCCGAGCAGGATGAAGTTCGGCACGGTCAGGAAGCTGGCCCAGCGCCATTGCTTCATCCAGTCCCCACCGCTGTACAGGATGAAGAAGACCGCACAGATCGCCTGTCCCAACACCAGGAGACGGGCCACGGACCCTCGGTGTCCCACAGTCGCCAGGGCGACGATTCCCGGACTGGCCATCAAGAAGCCAATGCGTGTGGTGTCCCAGTGGCGCTGGACATGGCTTCCCCACCACGACGGACGGTGCTCGATCAACCCACTGGGCCAGTGACCGTCAGCCATCAGCAAGAGGCCACCCACCACCGTCAGGGCAACCACCAGCCACCGACGACGATCCCGCAAGGTGACAAGGCCCACCACGTAGAGCGGCAACGCAAAACCCACCCAGAAGGCCTTGCCGTAGTTCGCCAGGTAGCGCCAGCCTCGGGTCTTCCACTTCCAGGGCTGAAAGCGGTTCTCGCCATCGAGCTTGGCATAGTAGGTGTTGGGCCAGACCCAACCAAAGGTCTCGTAGCGCCACCAGTGGTAGAGCCCGAACGGGATCCAGAAGATCGACAACCACAGCCCGATCGGCTTGAACACATGCCCCTGCCGGACAGCGAGCACCAGTCGAAACAGGCCCCCCACCGCCGCGTAGCAGATGCCCTCTGGCCGCGTGATTGCCAGCAGCAGGAACAACACGGCTGACCACGGGAAGCGCCCGTGATTTCCCGGCCGTCCCTCCACGAGGGTCCGGTACATTCCTCCGGCAAGCAGAGCGTTGAAGAGGGGGTTCTCCAGCCCGGAGGCGTTCCAGATGACAAAGGTGCTGGAGGCCGCCAGCAAGAAAGGTGGAAGCAGAGCCGCGTGGTCGTCCGCATCCGGCCGACATTCTCGGGCCAGCAGGTAGGACAGCGGCAGACAGATGGCCCCCAGGATGGCCCCAAGCACCTTGGCCGAGGTCCAGACCGGGATGCCCACTCTGCTCAGGACACCGATCAGAAAGGTCCAGGAGGGGTTGGAGTAGGCCTCGACCGGCTCACCCCCCAGATAGGGAACCATGCCTTCCCCATGGGCCCAGTTGCGAGCGATGGCAAAGGTAATGCCTGCATCCTCGACAAAGAAGATCGCAAACACCAGAAAGTGGGCGATGTAGCCGACGATCAGCGCGATGAGCACATGTGCATGCAGACGCTCGCGAGAGGTCAGCGATGAGAACCAGCGCACGAGGGTCTCCGGCGGGGGATCGAGCACACGCACCCACGCCGTCTAACGGGCTGGAATCCGAGAACCAGCCCTACCGAGGCCTGCGCTTGTTCGGATCCCGCGGTCGTCGCTTCAGCTTGGCCCTCTGGCGGGACTTGGCCCGCGTCATCCGACGGAGACGCAATCGTTCCAGGATCCAGTCCAACTGCTCTTCAACCTCGCTGGCAGCCCCCCCCTTCAACAGGAGGAAATGGGCCGCTCGGCGAGCCTTGTCCAGGTCCGAATCGATCGCGCCCTCGTCGCCCAACAGCCCCACGGCCCGAGCGGCCAGAGCCGGGCGACCCGCAGCAAGAGTTGCCCGTACTGCCTCGGCAATCCGTTCCGGGTCCTGGCCGGAAAGCGTCTCGATGAACCGATCCTCTTCCTCCGGAGTCGGCCGGGGGAGGGGAATCGGCATGATCACATCGTTTTTTCAGGCTTGGCGCTGACCGGGTCCTTTTCCTCTTCGGACCCCTCTTCCGAACTCTCGCCTTCCGGCTCTGCCTGCTGCAAGCCCGCCTGTCGCTTGAGCTCATCGAGCTGGGCCCTGGCCGACGCGTTGGCGGTCTTCTTCTGGATTTCCTTGAGCTTTCCGTCCAGGCTCTCGCCGGCGACCTCCTTGGTCACGTCGGCCTCGGCCTGGAGCTTGCCAATGTGCTCCCGTACGTTCTCCAGGGCCTTGATGTCCGCCTCCATGGAGAGCCCGTCCAGGGTCTCCTGGATCTGGATGCGGGCCTCTGCCGTCGCCTTCTTGGCGAGCATCTCGTCCTTTTCCCGGCGGAGCTTCTCGATGGCACCCTGGTGGGAAATCAGGGAGGACTTGGCCTCCTCGGCATCGGAGGCGATCCGCTTCAACTCTTCCTGGAGAGCAGCGACCTGGGCGGTGAGCTCGTCCTTTTTCTGGATGAGGACCAGGGCAACCTCGTCCTCCCCTTCCTGGACGGCGACCGGAAGCTGCAGACGAACCTCGCCCAACTCCTTTTCCCTTTCCTCAAGCTCGGTCTCCGTCTTGTTGCGAAGGTACACGATGCTCGAGACCGCCTTCTTCAGGTCGCGGTGCTGCCGGATCCGTTCTTCGATCGCTGCCTCGTAGACCGCTTCTGGGTTCCTGGTCTCGACACCAGAGACAAAGACCGAGAGAAAACCGCGCCAGATATTGGTGATGCGGGCGAAAAAACCCATGCTGACTCCGAAACAGGTCTGATGACCGACATTAATCCCATGAGGAGGTGCTGCAAGCAACCCCTCTACGTCCAGTCCCCCTCCTACATTTCCAGGTGGAGACCTCGTCAACTGCCCGAAGGACCAGGGGAGTGTCCGTTAAACCGGCCCAATGCTGACCCTGATTTCTTTTCTCGCCGTGTTTGCAAGCCCTCACGCCGAGCACAAGCTCGAACATCCGGGCGAACACCTGCCACCGCCCCCCCCCTACCGTTCATCGGCCACTCCGGGCCCCGATGCGGTGGTCTACGGGTACCTGCCGTACTGGGCCGATGACCTGGACCTGGCCTGGGATCAGCTCAGCCACGTGGCGATCTTCGACGTGGAACTGGAGAGCGATGGCAGCCTGTCAAACACCTCCCACTGGACCGACATCGCCCAGGAAGCGGTCAACCGCGGCAAGGCGTATGGCGTCAAGATCCACCTGACCGTGACCTGTTTCTCCGACAGCGTCATGGACAGCGTGCTTCCCAGTCCCTCGCGTCGCGCAAAGGCGATCAGCGAACTCGCTTCCCTGGTGGACAGCGTCGGGGCCCACGGGGTCTCCGTCGACTTCGAAGGAATGAGCAGTTCCAACAAGCAGGGCCTGGTGGACTTTGTCGCCGAGCTGGATGAGGTGGTGGACGAGGTCACGGTGGCCACACCCGCAGTCGACTGGAACGGCGCCTACGACTACGACGAACTGGCGGCCCACGCCCTTCTCTTCATCATGGGGTACGGCTACCACTGGTCGGGCGGGGACCCCGGACCCATCGCGCCACTGTACGGCAGCAGCACCTGGGGCACCTACAGCCTGGACTGGTCCGTCCAGGACCACCAGACCTGGGGTGCGCCCCCCGACCGCATCATCCTGGGCCTTCCCCTGTACGGGCGGGACTGGCCCTCCACCAACACGGACATCCCCGGCGAAGCCACCGGTAGTGGTTCCGCCGTGGTGTACAGCGACGCCATCGACGCCGGAGACACCTATGGTCGCCACTGGAACTCGGCCGGAGACACCGCCTACGCCTTTCCCGACAGCAGGAGCCAGCTCTGGTATGACGACCTTGAGTCCATCCAGATCAAGACGGCCTACGCCATGGACGAGGGACTCGCTGGCGTCGGTTTCTGGGCCCTGAACTACGAGGGTGGAGACCCGGAGTTCTGGCAGATGATCGACGAGGAGACCACTCTGTCCAGCGGGACTGAGGGTGACACGGACACGGACACAGACGCAGACACCGACACCGACACCGACGGCGACACCGACGGCGACAGCGACAGCGACTCGGAGCCCTTCTCCGACACGGGCTCGGACTCCGGCCAGCCCACGGACTCTGGCGATGAAGAGGAAGGATGGGATCGCATCCGTCTGGACATTGGCGGATGTGCCAGCGCACCTGGGCCCCTCTCAGGCGTCTGGATCCTTGGCCTCTGGGGGCTGACGCTGCGTCGTCGCCGGCACTGAACCGTCTCCCAAGTCCCTCAGGGACAGGTCAACGAACCACCGGAGCCCCGGAAAACGAGACGGACGCCCTCCTCGATCCGAACGGTGCAACGCCCACCTACACCATCAGGAAAAGACACCTTGGCGGTGTAAGTTCCCGTTTTCAGTCGAAGTTCTCCTGGCGTTCTCGTCCGGTTGCCGTCGATGTTCACCGTCGCTCCAGCTGGTGCCGAGACGATCCCCACCAGCACCGGGGGGCTCGCTGGGCTCTCGACCTTCGCCTCCGGCGCGGACGGGGAACTGTCCTGAGACTTCTCGGCGGCAGCTGGCTTGGAGGCCGGCTTCGGCTTCCTGGCGCTCTCCGTCCGGGACTCCGAAGCGGCCGGTGTCGACGCAGAGCTGGCTGCTGCCCTGTCTTCTTCGGGCTCGGGGGTGGTGTCCGGATCGCCCGGGTCCGACACAGCCTCGGCGGGCTGGGGGACAGACGGGGCCGATGCTGCGGCAGGAGTCTCCACCGGAACCGACACGGGGCTTGAACTGCTCGACGGGACTGGAACGACGACCGTCCTTGACTCCTCAGACCCGCTTCCCAACCAGATCGCGATGCCGAGGGCGACGACGACGAGGACCAGGACCAGGACAGCGGTGACCATCAGGACAGGAGGCCTGTCCGTAGAATCAGCCCGCGGCAACGAATGCAACAGCCCATCGTCCGGACTCTCGGTCGCCAGGTCCGCCGGATCCTCTGTCAGGTCGAACGGCTCGGTCATCTCGGTCTTGTCCGCATCCCTCTGCACCCCTGCAACAGCCTGGACCATCGCCTTGGGATCCAGGGTTCCGTCCAGGGGCATGGGGGCCAGGCGACGCCGACGCTGGTAGATCGGATCCACCACAGCATCGCAATACTGGCTTCGAGTCATGCGGTGACCCGGTAGCCGCCTGGCCAGAGAGGCGCAGAGACCACGGAACTCCGCGGCCTTCGGGCGATGAGCCGGCTCATAGCTCACAGACCGCTGGATCACGGACCGCAGCATGGCCAGGGCGATGCCCTCCTTCAGGTCCGGAGGACTCAAGGCCCCGACCTTTTCGGCGACCTCCTTTTCATGGCGGGTCGGATGCACCGAGAGACGCCCCAGGGGCTTCCCGGTGATCAACTCATAGAGCGTGCAGCCCAGGGCATAAATGTCCACTTCAGCGCCCCGAGCCAGGCCATCAAAGCGCTCCGGAGCCATGTAGAGCGGACTTCCCGGGGTGACGTTGCCGGTCTCCGCCTGGCGGTCGATCAACTCCGCGCGAGCCGTGCCAAAGTCCAGGACCTTGACCATTCCGCCAAGGGAGAGGATGACATTGCTCGGCTTGATGTCCCGGTGCACGACTCGCAACGGCCCCTGACAGCCCGGGGGGACCTGGTTGAAGGCCGCGTCCAGCGCATTCGCGACCGAGTGGCAGACGCTCACGGCGACCTCGACCGGCATCGGTCCTGCCTGTTCCAGGATCCGATCCAGGGTGAGGCCACGCACGTACTCCATCACCACAGCGGTGTGCCCATTGAGCTCCGTGAGCTGTTCCACCCGGATGATGTTCTCATGCTGGAGACGGGCCAACATGGCCGCTTCATCCCGGGCCCGGCCCAGGATCTCCTCGTCGTCAGCCCAGGCTGCCTTGAGCACCTTGAGCACGACCGTCCGGTGCAGTGCGCCTTCCTTCAGGCGAGCGAGGTAGACCACCGCAAAGGACCCCTCGCCCAGAGTCTCGACCAACTGCGGAGTATCGGAGAGTGCCATGGCCTAAAGAGCCCTCAGGTCCTGCCAGCCTACCACGCCGAATGCCCGACCCGACACCCCAAGACCCCTTCAATTGACGGTCCTTCAGGGAGGGGTCGACTGGCAGGTCGCAAGGGCTCCCGGGGTCCCAAAATCTCCGCTCCCAAAGGTCTCTGAAGCCTGGGGGAAGCACCAGTTGCTGCCATCGTCGTTGGCCAGGTGATCGACGGCTCCGGGGTCCAGGACCCATGAACTTCCCACGACCGAGGCCGGCCAACCGTCCGTGTCTGCCGTCCACTGGACCTGGTCGAGGGTGATCCCCAGGAAGCTCTCCATGGAGACCCCCCCCGCCTCTTCGTCCAGACAGAAGTCCTCGGAGTAGGTCGCACTCAGGGCAGATGACCCGTGGACATCGCTTCCGTAGACATAGTCACAGTCCACCCCCAACTGGGCGTCGTCATGGCAGAAGACCATGGACGCACCATTGGGAAGGATCCAACTCTCGGGAGACACCACAAAAGGAGACCCACATTCGGGGCTCATGAACAGGCCATCCAACATCACGACCGCCCCCGAGACATTCGTGAGTTCGATCCACTCCTCCTCGGGCTGAGTCCCTGAAGGGTCGGCCATGATCTCGGTCAGGACCAGGTCGCCTTCCGCCCAGAAGTCCTCATCGACGGCATCGTCACAGTCCTGGTCCACCAGGTCGTCGACCTCGGAGGCTACGGGGTTCGTGGATGCATCCCCGTCATCGCAGTCCGTGCTGTCCGTGACGTCACCGGGGGCAGCCCGCTCACAGGCATTGCTGGAGAGCGGGTCGCCAAAGCCGTCTTCGTCCGCGTCCGCGTACCAGGTCACATCCGGGTTCTCCTCGGCATCCAGATCATCGCAGTCCGTGCTGTCGGTGGAGTCACCGGAGGCGGCCCGCTCACAGGCATTGCTGGAGAACGGATCGCCAAAGGTGTCCCCGTCCACGTCCGCGTACCAGGTCACCTCCGGGTTCTCCTCGGCATCCCCATCGTCGCAGTCCGTGTTGTCGGTGACGTCATCAGGGTCGGCCCGCTCACAGGCATTGCCGGAGATCGGATCGCCAAAGGTGTCCCCGTCCACATCCGGGTACCAGGTCACGTCCGGGTTCTCCTCGGCATCCAGGTCGTCACAATCGGAGCCGTCGGCCACGGTTCCGGTCGGAGCGATGCAGGCCTCACTGGAGATGCTGGCGTTGCCATAGCCATCCGAGTCGAAGTCCGGGTGCCAGGTAGAGCCGGTCGTGGTGTCCAGGCCACTGTCGTCGTCGTCGGTGTCGCCGTTGCAGTCATCATCGACGCTGTTGCAGACCTCGGTGGCGTCGGGGTTCACCGCGGCGTCTCCATCGTCGCAGTCGGTGGCATCCTCGACGTCACTGGGCTCGGCCCGCTCGCAGGCGCTGCTGGTGCTGCTGAAATCCCCATAGGCGTCGCCATCGGCATCGGTGTACCAGGTCACGTCCGGGTTCTCACCACTGTCGCCATCGTCACAGTCGGTGCTGTCTGTGACGTCACTGGTCTCGGCCCGCTCACAGGTCTGGCTGGTGTCCGGGTCCCCATAGGTGTCGCCATCGGAATCCGCGTACCAGGTCACGTCCGGGTTCTCACTGCTGTCACCGTCGTCGCAGTCCGTGTCATCGGCCACGTGGCTGCTGGGCGACTCGCAGGCAATGGTGGCGTCGTCCGCATTTCCAAAGCCATCCGCATCGACGTCGGCGTACCAGGTCAGGGCATCGGTCGCCCCGGCCTCGTCCACCTCGCCGTCACAGTCCTCGTCTGCGGTGCCATCACAGGTCTCTGTGCCGCCCGGGAAGCTCCCGGGGTCAGCGTCGTCGCAATCCTCACCTCCCACCACGCTCCCACTGCCATCCCAGCCATCCGCGTCCAGGGTGCACTCCACAAAACCGTCGCCATCGTCGTCGGATTCGACCACGAGCAAACCACTGGCATCACAGTCATTGACCTGGCCATCACAACGCTCGGTCGCACCGGGTGAAACGGTGTCCTCTGCGTCGTCGCAGTCCGTGTTGTCGGTGACAGTCCCCGATGGCGCCAGGCAGCGCTGGTCCGGCGTGTCCGTGCTGTCGCCAAAGCCATCTCCGTCCTGGTCCTCGTACCAGTCGGTGGTCGTGCTCAAGTCCAGGGAGTCATCGTCGTCGTCGACCAGGCCATCGCCGTCATTGTCGACTTCGTCACACTCCTCGGTGTCCAGGTCGTCGCAGATCCCATCGGTGTCGGAGTCCGGAAGATCCTCGTCCACAGCGACATCGCCATCGTTGTCCACCCCGTCGCAGTCCTCGGCGTCGATGCCGTCACAGGTGCCATCTCCGTCAGCGTCTGGCCTGCCTTCATCCGTGTCCGTGTCGCAGTCGTTGTCCAGTCCGTCGCAGATCTCCGAGGCCCCCAGGTGGACCAGTTCTTCCTCGTCGTCGCAGTCACCGCCGAAGCTGACATGGCCCGAGGGCGCCAGGCAGGCCTCCACCGAACTGGAGACGTCCCCGTAGCCATCACCATCGTTGTCAGCGAACCAGGTGACCGTGCCCGTCACCGAAGTGTCGTCGTCGTCCGAGAGCCCATCGCAGTCCTCATCCACCAGGGCCTCGTCACAGACCTCCTGGGCTGCCGGGTGAATGGCGTCATCGGCGTCATCACAATCCGTGCCCCCGTCCTCCTGCCGCTGGTACCCGTCCACATCGGCGTCGTAGTCATCGTCGCCAGCGCAGTCAGCATCGACGCCGTCGTACCAGGCATCCTCGGCCCCGGGGTAGACCGCATCATTGCCATCGTCGCAATCATCCGCACTGCTGGAGGTCAGGCCAGGCGGATCACACCACCCGGTCCCCAGGTCCGTCTCGTCCCCAAACCCATCCTCGTCGGCATCGGTGTAGAACAGGGTCGTGCCGTCGACGGTGGGGTCATCGTCGTCGACCAGCCCATCACAATCCTCGTCCACATCCAGCTCATCACAGACCTCTGTGGCACCGGAGTTGATGGCACTGTCAGCGTCATCGCAGTCCTCGGCGACGGTGCTGTAGCCACTACCGGGATCCGAGCAGTAGGTCTCTCCGGCGTCGGCGTCGTCACCATAGCCATCGCCGTCGGCATCCACGAAGTACAGCGTGCCGTCCGGGGTCCCCTCCTCGTCAATGGACTCGTCACAGTCGTCATCGATGCTGTTGCAGACCTCGATGGCATCCGGATTCACCGTCGAGTCGAGGTCGTCGCAGTCCTGGTCGTCCAGACCGTAGAGGCTCGGCTGGGAGCAGGCGACCTGGGTGGACCCGACGTCTCCGAAGCCGTCACCGTCTGAGTCGGCATACCAGGTGGTGGCGTCCACACTTCCCGCCTCGTCGACGACCTCGTCACAGTCCCAGTCGACCAGGTCGCAGTACTCGTCGGCACCCGGGTGGATTTCCTCGTTGTCGTCGTCACAGTCGCTCTCTTCCAGAAACAGGAAGGGGGGCAACGCCTCACAGAGGCACTGAGTCCCACTGCCGCCAAACCCGTCCTCGTCCCCGTCCTCGAAAAAGGAGATGCAGTCGATGGCGTTCTCATCATTGGCGGTGCCGGTGCAGTCATCATCGACCTCTGTACCGCAGTCCTCCAGCTGGCCGGGATTCACCGCGGCGTCCATGTCGTCGCAGTCATCTCCTGCAACCCCACTGTCATTGTCCTGGCCGACCGCGTCGTGGCCATCCTGGTCCATGTCGAAGTCGGAGTCCTCCGCACAATCGGAGTCAATCCCGTCGTACCAGACCTCCTCTCCCCCCGGGTAGATCTGGTCGGCAGACACCGGATCGTGCCCGTTCAGGGGCGTCTGATCCATTTCCGGATCGTCCCAGCAGTCCCCGGTCTCGCCCCCGTGACCAAAGAAGGCCGGGTCATCCCAGGTGTCCGAACAGACATCCTCGTAGCCCTCCGCCAGGACACCATCCCCATCCTGGTCTCCATCGTTCCCGTCGCAGTCCTGGTCGTAGCAGTCGTACCAGAGCTCATCGATGGTGAGGTTCGGATAGCGGGAGGAGTCTGTGTCGTCACAGTCCTCGGCCACGTCGTCCCAGCTCCCCTCCACACCGGACGGGTAGCCGTCCCCGTCGGCGTCATAGTCCGACCAGTCTGCGGGATCCCCATCCCAGGACGCAGGGTCCGAGCAGTCCTGGTCCGTGCCGTCGTACCAGGTCTCCAACGCGCCCGGGTTGATCTCGGCCGGATTCAGCCCCGCGGGGTTGACCGCGTCGTCGATGGCACCGTCGATGCAGTCTTCACCGACCAACCCCTCGACGTCCGGGTGGAAGAACGTCCGCCAGCCATCGCCATCCTGGTCGAAGTCATCCTCGCCCTGACAGTTCGCGTCGACGCCGTCGTACCAGAGGTCCTCTGCCTCCGGATAGACCTCCTCGGAATCCGGCTGTTCCCAGCCCATCCCGGAAACCACCCGGAACTCCGAGGGAATCGAAAGCGGGTCATCCCAACAGTCCCCGATGCCCTCGTGGGCGCCGAAGACCGCCCAATCCTCGACGACCTCCTGGTAGGCGGCCGGCACCCAGCCATCACCGTCCTGGTCTCCATCATTGTCATCGCAGTTCTGATCGACTCCGTCGTACCAGACCTCTTCGACGCCGGGGTGAATGTCCGGATCCACATCGGCGCAGTCGCCCTGGGCGACCGTGTAGCCGTCATCGTCCCAGTCATTGGCCATGGACCAGAACTCGACACAGCCTGTCAGGGCCAGGGCGATCACAGGGACCATTGGCCCCCCAGTTCCAGCATGACCGCCAGGTAGTTGTCCCGGGCATTCGATGCCGCCGGGGTGTTCAGCCAGGCCACATTGACCCCGACCAGGGGCAGAATCCCGGCCCGTGCAAGGGAGCGAAGCTCGGAGTTGACCCCCAGGTCGACGCCAAAGGCATCGAGGTACCAGGTCCCGACCAGGTTCACCATGACCGGCCCAGTGGACACGTCGAAGCGCGCCTGGGGGCCCAGGCCACGGGTGGCCTCGAATTCAGGCGCATCACTGCCCGCGGGTACCACCACAGGCAGAACTGCCGCAGCAACGCCAAGCTGGGCGTCCATGGATGCCGAGGGCGTTCCCAGGTGGAGCCCCACCAGCAGGCCCGCACGGGTAAAGAGCGGCGCCTGGTCGGTCATGACCCCGGGCGTCCAGCCGCCCACCACTCGAACCCGAAGAAAGTCCAGGGCCAACACGCTGACCTCGGCACGAAACACTGGGGCCAGGGCCAGGCCGACGTAGCCCATGGTTCCGTCATTCACCCAGTTGCGGGTTCCGCCATAGCCAGCCAGCCCGGTGAGGCTCAGCCCGCGGTTCCGGTCCTTCTTCTTGTCGTAGGCCACAAAGGTGCCGGACTGCTCCTGCTGCATGGCTGCCTCGGTCGGCAGGCCGCCTCCCACAGTGAGCCGACTGTTCTCGCGAAGAGGCACCAACTGTGCAGTCCACTGATCGCCGACCTGCCACTGGACCAGGTGCATACCTGCGGACATCAGAATGGGGCCCGTCCGGTTCATCAGGTCACCATTCAGGTAGATCGCCGAGGGCCGGACACCTTCGGGAAAAGACAGGTCCAGCGTGCCCTTGGGCAGGAGCTGGGAGGCGATGGTTTCGAAGCGATCCAGCACCTGGGGCCCATAGATGTCGTCATAGGCCCAGGACGAACCCACCACGTAGGCCCAGGTCAGGCGGGTGTCCGCCTTCTCGAGATCCCCCCCGGGGCGCAGGATCTCAAAGGCTCCCCGGGCCAACCACAGTGCCGCGAGATCCTCGGTCTCCACGGGGCCAGCCAGGCAGTCGGGCACCAGGGCCTCGATCTCCCGGATCAGGCGCTGGGCTTCCGGATCGGCAAAGGCCACCGGTTCCCGAACCGCCTCGACACGAGCCTTGAATCCGGCCGCATCCAGCCGCTCCGGGCAGACATCCTGGGCCAGGGCCGTGCCCCACAGAGTCAGCCCCAGGACCCCGATCATCAGAGACTGGTACTCAACAACAGGAAGGCGGCCCCGGCGTTGGCAGCAGCGGTGTCGTCCAGCTCAGCGCCCACCAGCACCTCGTCATTTCCGTCCCCGTCCACGTCGGGCACAAATGCCACCGAGGTGCCCGCCCAGCCACCGTTGTCCGTCCCGTCCCAGCCATAGCTGGCATCATCCAGGGTGTAGGTGCCACTCAGCGGCCCATAGAAAAGGTAGGCGCCACCGCTATTGGACCCGGCCGACGTGTCCACCCTCGGTGCCCCCACCAGCACATCCCCGATGCCATCTCCATCCACGTCTCCGCCCAACCGCACGGACCAGCCAATGTCCTGGTCGCTGGCCGTGGCCGTGATGATCGCCGTCGCGGTACTCGTCGCCACACCGCTGAGGGCCGAGGTGAACAGGTAGGCTGCTCCACCATCCGTGAACACCCCATCGTCTTCAAAGGCTCCGATCAGGACGTCATCCAGACCGTCTCCGTCGACGTCGGAGCCCAGGTCCAGGGCCTGACCCAGCCGGGACCCGGTAGATCCCACGGTCTTCTCTTCGGCACCGCCCACGTCAAAGCTGCCACTCAGGGGACCGTAGGCCACATAGGCTGCCCCCGCTTCATCGTCCGGATCGACGGCGTAGTATTGCGCACTCAGGATCAGGTCCCCGACCCCGTCTCCATTGACGTCCCCGGTGCCATCCAGCGCGAAGCCGAGCCTGCTTTCCTCCTGCTCCCCCAGGATGACTGCGAGGGCATCGCCTTCGTCGACCGATGCGGTCAGCGTGTCAAAGACCAGGACCTGGCCCTCGTTCTTGCCTGGATCGTCGTACTTGTCCCCCCCCACGGCCACCGCATCCGCATTCCCTCCATCCTGGGGTGCCAGGAATCCCACGGAGATGCCCATCCGAACATTGCCCGACACCGACAAGATGGTGCTGTCGGCACTGGCCAGGTCAAAGGTGCCCGTGACCGGGCCTCTCACCAGGTAGGCCTCACCATCGCCATCGGCCTTGTAGGCTCCGATCAGCACGTCGGCGATCCCATCACCGTCCTGATCTCCCCCACCCATGAGGTCATAGGTCGCTCGACCACCCCCGTCCCAGCCCTCCAGGACGGCCGTTGAACTGGTTCCCAGGTCCTGGGTGCCCGTGAGGGTGCCTGGGGCCACAAACAGCGCCCCGGCGTCGGCACCCCCGCCCCGTGCGCTGGCATAGGCCCCCACCAGGAGGTCCTCCCCCCCGTCCCCGGTGAAGTCCCCGCCTGCATCCACCTGGAAACCTGCACCATCCCCGCCGCTCTCGCCCGTCAGCACCAACACCGCCGTCGACAGGTCGCTCTGGCAGCCATCGTCGGCCCCATCACAGTCCTGGTCGATGTTGTCGCCACAGACCTCGGCCGCACCCGGGCTCACCGCGCTGGTGCTGTCGTCACAGTCCGTGTCGTCTGAGGCGTAGCCCGTGGGCACACTGCAGGCGTCATGGGTGCTGCCTGCATCCCCGTAGCCGTCTCCGTCGCTGTCCTCGTAGTACGTCGAGGTACCGCTGGCGGCATCCTCGTCCACGGTGCCATCGCAGTCCTCGTCGGCGGTGCCGTCGCAGGTCTCCGTACCGCCGGGGTGGCTGGCGCCATCCCCATCGTCGCAGTCCTCGTCACCGGTCACGCTGCTGTCCCCATCCCAACCGCCGACATCCCAGGTGCACTCCACGTAGTAGTCACCGTCGTCATCGGTCTCGTCCGAGGGCAGGGCACTGCCATCGCAGTCGTTCAACTGCCCGTCGCAGATCTCCGACGCCCCGGGAGCCACCGTGCCATCGCCATCGTCGCAGTCCGTGTCGTCCGCCACGAAGCCCGAGGGCTGGTCGCAGTCGATCTCGGTGTCGCCCGGGTCTCCGAAACCATCCTTGTCGTCGTCGCTGTACCAGGTCACCACATCCGAGGCGCCATCCTCGTCCACGGTGTCGTCACAGTCCTCGTCGGCGGTGCCGTCGCAGGTCTCGGTCCCGCCGGGGTAGCTGTTGGCATCCCCATCGTCGCAGTCCTCGTCACCGGTCACACTGCTGTCCCCATCCCAGCCTCCGGCATCCCAGGTGCACTCCACGTAGAAGTCACCGTCGTCGTCGGTCTCATCCAAGGGCACGCCACTGCCATCGCAGTCGTTGAGCTGGCCGTCGCAGAGCTCTGAGGCCCCGGGCGCCACCGTCTCATCCCCGTCGTCGCAGTCCGTGTTGTCGGCCACCGTGCCCGTGGGCTGGTCACACTCCACGTCGGGGACATCCGGGTCCCCAAAACCGTCGTCGTCGGAGTCCGCGTACCAGGTCGATGCGTCCAGCGCGTGATCTTCGTCGATCTGGGAATCGCAGTCCCGATCCTCGTCGTCGCAGTATTCGTCGGCGCCCGGGTAGGTCGCGGAATCGCTGTCGTCACAGTCCTTGGAGTTCAGGGCCCGGTAGTCGCCCATCGGCTCGCAGTAGTTCCGGCTCTCCGAGGTTCCATAGCCGTCATCGTCCTCGTCCAGGTAGTACTGGGTCGCGTCCAGGGCATCGTCATCATCCTCGATCAGTCCGTCGCAGTCCCGGTCGATCCCGTCGCAATACTCCGGGGCCCCCAGGTAAATCGTGGACTCGCTGTCATCGCAGTCCGAGCCCGTGCCTCCTTCCCCATCGGCATAGGCGTCGGTGGCCTGGCCGTCTCCATCGGCATCGAAGTCCGTGTCGCCGGCACAGTCGGCATCGACGCCGTCATAGGAGGCGTCGGTGGCACCCGGGTAGATCTCACTGGCCTCGGGCTGGGGAAAGCCGTTCAGGGCGATGAAGTCCTCGGGGATGATCGTGCTCCCGTCCCAACAGTCCCCGACCTGGACCGTGGCCTGCTCTCCACCGTGCAGGTCCTGCCAGTTCGGGCACTCTTCCGAGTAGCTCTCGGAGATCCAGCCGTCCTCGTCCTGGTCCCCGTCATTGCCATCGCAATTCTGGTCGACACAGTCGTACCAGATTTCCTCGATGGTCAGGTCCGGAACCGCCTGCGAATCCTCGTCGTCGCAGTCCTGGTCCGCCATCCAGCCGTCCTGGTCACAGTCGAAGTCGCTGTCCCAGCTCTCGGTGTCGTTCTCGGGGGCCTGGGTCCGCTCATCGCAGTCCAGGTTGATGCCGTCGTAGCACGCATCGCTGTCCGGATCGGCCCCCGGCTGGATGTCGGCTGCCGTCAGGCCCTCCGGGTTCTCGACGCCAAGGGCCTCGAGCTCCTCGGCACTGTCCACGCAGTCTTCACCGGTTTCGCCATCCTTGTTCAGCGCCGATGCAGCGTCGTAGCCATCGCCATCCTGGTCGAAGTCCCCGGCCCCGTCACAGTCCCCGTCCACCCCGTCGTACCAGACCTCGGTGACCCCGGGATGGACGTCCACCGCTGAAGGCTGTGAGAAGCCCTGCCCGGGCACGATGGTGAAGTCCTCCGGGAGGGTGGTGGGATCGTCCCAGCAGTCCTCGCCACCAGCCTCCACCGCCAGCACGCCATCGCCATCCTGGTCCCCGTCGTTGCCATCGCAGTTCTGGTCGACCCCGTCGTACCAGATCTCGGGCTGGCCCGGGCCCACGCTCTCGTCCAGGTCGTTGCAGTCACCATCCGCCGGGGAGATGCCGTCCAGGTCAGCATCCCCACCTTCCCACTGGACACAGCCACCCAAGGTCCACAGCAGCAGCAACATCTGGTTTGTCCTTCGTCGTCCTGGTGCTAGTTGGGCGCCGTCATCTCACTCGCAGGTTCCGAGACTCCCGGGAGAGCCGTAGTTCCCAGTGTCGTACTCTTCCGTGTCTGCCGGGTGGCACCAGTTCAGGCCATCGTCGTTGTCGGTCTCATCGTAGTACCCCGTCACCAACATGATCGAGTAGCCGGCCTTGTCCGACGGCCAGTCGTCAGAACCCTCGTACACAACCGTATCCAGGTTCGCGGCGTTCAGGTCCAGGTCCAGGGTCGCGCCATCGTTGGTCAGGCAGAAGTCTTCGGAGAAGGTGACGCCCAGGGAGGAGGCGTCGTTGCCATCGGTGCCGTAGATGTAGTCGCAACTGGCGCCCAGCGTGGTGTCGTCGAAGCAGAGCACAGCGTAGTCCCCCGCAGCGATGCTCAGGGTCTCCTTGGGCAGGTAGAAGCCACTGCCACTGTCGCAACTGGTGGTCACATACACGCCGCCCGGATCCATCGTCCCGGAGGTGGTGTTGTAGATCTCGAGGAACTCGTT
>CAZMNK010000003.1:102024-105192 GCA_964567625.1 uncultured Enterobacterales bacterium
TCTCGAGGAACTCGTTGTCCGGCTCGGAGCCGGTGGGCTCGGGGTTGGCCATGACCTCGGTGATCAGCAGGTCTCCGGCACTCCGGAAGGTCTCGTCGACCATGTCGTCGCAGTCGTTGTCGAGTTCCGTGGCGGACTCGGTCTCGCCCGGGTTGACCGTTGCTTCCCCATCGTCGCAGTCAGTGTTGTCCGTCACGTCGCTCGGGAGGCTGGGCTGGCAGTTCGTGCTGACGTCCGGGTCCCCATAGAGATCCCCGTCGCTATCGGCGTACCAGTCCACATCCGGGTTCGAGCCCGCATCCAGGTCGTTGCAGTCGGTGGCGTCGGTGACATCGGTCTTGGCACTGCGTTCGCAGTCACTGGAATTGAAGGCGTCACCATAGCCATCCCCGTCGCCATCGACGTACCAGGTCACATCCGGATTCTCCGTCGCGTCCCCGTCATCGCAGTCGGTGTTGTCCGTGACGTCCCCCTCGTCAGCACGCTCACAGGCGTTGCTGGTGCTGTCCGGGTCCCCGTAGCTGTCCTCGTCCACATCCGGGTACCAGGTCACCCCGGGGTTCTCCTCGTCGTCCCCATCATCACAGTCGGTGGCGTCAGACACGTACCCGCCGGGCGCATCGCAGGCGGCGGTGCTGTCAGACGAGTCCCCAAAGGCGTCCCCGTCATCGTCCGCGTACCAGGTACTGGCATCGCTGGCGCCGTCCTCGTCGACATCCCCGTCGCAGTCCTCGTCGGCGGTGCCGTCGCAGGTCTCGGTGCCCCCGGGGTAGCTGTCCTCATCCAGGTCGTCGCAGTCGGTGGCGTCGGAGACATACCCGCTGGGTACTTCGCAGGCCACGGAGGTGACGGCCGAGTCCCCGTAGCTGTCCCCGTCCGCGTCGGCGTACCAGGTACTGGCATCGCTGGCGCCGTCCTCGTCGACATCTCCATCGCAGTCCTGGTCGGCGGTGCCGTCGCAGGTCTCGATGCCCCCGGGGAAGCTGTCCTCATCCAGGTCGTCGCAGTCGGTGGCGTCGGCCACGTACCCGGTGGGCACTTCGCAGGAAAGGATGCTGCTGTCCCCGTCGCCGTAGCTGTCCCCGTCCCCGTCCGCGTACCAGGCCTGTGCATCGAAGGCGCCGTCCTCGTCCACATCCCCGTCACAGTCCTCGTCGGCGGCGCCGTCGCAGACCTCGGTGCCCCCGGGGTTCACCGTCGTTTCGTCGTCATCGCAATCGGTGGCGTCGACCACCAGCGAGGAGTCCGGATCGCAGTAGGCAGCTCCCGCGTCTTCCTCGTCGCCATAGGTGTCCCCGTCGGAGTCCGGGTAGTAGAGCGAAACGCCGGTGTAGTCGGTGGTGCCATCGAGGTCGTCGGCCAGGCCGTTGCAGTTCTCGTCGACGTCCTCGCTGTCGCAAATCTCGGTCGCGTCCTCGTTGATCCCGCTGTCCTCGTCGTCGCAGTCGTCGGCGTTGGTGCTGGAGTCGCTGGGCTCATTGCAGTAGGCCTGTCCTCCGTCTGACGTGGCGCCGTCGCCATCCCCGTCGACATCCGCGTAGTAGGTCGTCTCGCCCGTGTAGTCGGTGTCATCGTCGAGATCGTCGATCAGTCCGTCGCAGTCGTTGTCGGCGTTGTCGCAGACCTCGGTCGCGTCGTCGTTGATCGCGGCATCGCTGTCGTCGCAATCGTCCTGGTTGTCCGAGTGGGTCGACGGCACCAGGCAGTACAAGGTGCCGGAGTCGGCGTCGCTGCCGTCACCGTCCTCGTCGGCGTCCACGTAGTAGGTCGACTGGGTTGCCGGGTCTATGTTTGCGTCGTCGTCGTCCACATCCCCGTCGCAGTCATTGTCGACGCTGTCGCAGACCTCGTTGGCGTCCGGATTGATCGCTGATTCGGTGTCGTCGCAGTCCAGGGCATTCACCGAGGTACTCAGGGGCTGTTCGCAAGCGGGCGCCCCCTCGTCTGCGCTGTCGCCGTAGGTGTCCTCGTCGAAGTCGATGTAGTAGGTGGTCTCACCGGTGTAGTCGACGTTCGAGTCGGCGTCGTCGCTGTCGCCATCGCAGTCCTCGTCCACATCAAGCTCGTCACAGACCTCGGTGGCGTCGGGGTTGATCGCCGAATCGCCATCGTTGCAGTCACTGTCGTCGGCGACGGTTCCCGCTGGCGCCTCGCAGAGCAGATCCGGCGGGGCTCCGGAGGAGCCGAAGCCATCCTCGTCATCATCGACGTACCAGTTTGTGGCGGTGCTGAGATCCACGGCCGTGCCCCAGGGGTCCCCCCCTTCGTCCAGCGCCTCGTCGTCATCATCGTCGACCAGTCCGTCGCCGTCGTTGTCCACGCCGTCGCAGACCTCGGTGTCATAGCAGTCCGCAGTGCCGTCGGAGTCACTGTCGTAGCCCTCGTCGATGAGCTCGTCTCCGTCGTTGTCGAGCCCGTCGCAGTCCTCGCCGTCCTGGCAGTCGGGGGTGCCATCGGAGTCACTGTCGTAGCCCTCGTCCGTGACGTCGTCGCAGTCGTTGTCGGCGCCGTCGCAGACCTCGGTCGCGGCGAGGTTGATCTCGGCGAAGGCGTCGTTGCAGTCGTCGGCGTTGGTCGAGGTGGAGGCCGGCTGGTCGCAGTACTCGGTGCCGGGGTCAGAGGAGTCCCCGTCGCCGTCGCCGTCATCATCCACGTAGTAGGTGATCTCACCGGTGTAGTCGGTGCTGCCATCGTCGTCGTCGATGTCGTCATCGCAGTCGTTGTCGATGTCGTCGCAGACCTCGGTGGCGTCGGGATTCACCGCGTAGGCACCGTCATCACAGTCGCTGGGATCGTCTGAATACCCGCTGTAGGACTCGCAGAAGGGCACTCCGGAGTCGGTCTCGTCGCCGAACCCGTCGCCGTCTCCATCCACGTAGTAGGTGGTCTCGCCGGAGTAGTCGGTGCCGCTGTCGGCGTCGTCGGCGACCTCGTTGCAGTCGTTGTCGACCCCGCCATCACAGACCTCGGTGGCGGACGGGTTGATCGCGCTGTCGCCATCGTCGCAGTCGGTGTTGTCCGTGGACGTCAGCGCAGGCTGGGCGCAGTACAGGGTGCCACCGTCCGCGAGATCGCCGTAGCCGTCATCGTCGGTGTCCGCGTAGTAGGTCGTCTCGCCGCTGTAGTCGGTGTCGTCGTCGTCATCGTCGATGTCACCATCGCAGTCGT
>CAZMNK010000003.1:105292-106452 GCA_964567625.1 uncultured Enterobacterales bacterium
TCGCAGTCGTCGTCGTCGCCATCGCAGTACTCGGTGGCCCCGGGGTACTCACTGGCGTCGTCGTCGTCGCAGTCGTCGTCGTTGTCGGCACGGAACTCGCCCACCGGCTGGCAGTAGTTCTTGCTGGTGGAGGTGCCGTAGCCATCGTCGTCGGCGTCGAAGTAGTACTGGGTGGCGTCCACGGCGTCGTCGTCGGTCTCGACCAGGCCGTCACAGTCGTGGTCGACGTCGTCGCAGAACTCGGTCGCATAGAGGTAGCTTGAGGCATCGTCGTCCAGGCAGTCCGTGCCGGTGGCATCGTCTCGATCCGGGTAGGCGTCGGTGTTCTGGCCGTCCTCGTCGGCGTCAAAGTCCTCGTCGCCAGCGCAGTCCTGGTCGATCCCGTCGTACCAGGTCTCCGTGGCATCGGGATTGACCGCCTCCGCGTCGAGTTGCGTGAAGCCATTGATGGCGTCGAAGTCCTCGCGGATCTCGTTGGGGTCGTCCCAGCAGTCCTCGCCGCCAACCACCCAGCTGTCGTGGCCGTCGAGATCCTGGTCCCCATCGTTGTTGTCGCAGTTCTCGTCCACGCCGTTGTACCAGACCTCGTCCACGCTCGGATCCGGGAAGACCAGCGCGTCGAGATCGTCACAGTCGGTGGCCTCGTGGAAGCCGTCCTGGTCGCAGTCGAAGTCCGCCTCGTAGTCTTCCGGGTATTCGTTGCCATCCGCCGGATCACGACTCAGACAGTCCAGGTTGAGCCCGTCATAGCAGGCGTCGTCGTCGGCACTGACCCCCGGGTTGATCTCCTCTGGGGTGATGCTGCCCTCGTAGGACCAGCTCTCCGAGGCCATGAGCGCGTCGACCTGCTCCTGGTTGTCCACGCAGTCGTCGCCGATCTCGCCATCCCGGTCCGGGTGTTCCGCGGAGTCGTAGGTGTCCCCGTCCTGGTCGAAGTCGCTCCAGTCATCGCAGTTTTGATCGACCGCGTCGTACCAGACCTCGTCGGCCTTGGGGCTCACCTCGGCGGCAGTGGGCTGGCTGAATCCCCCGGATGCCAGGACGGTGTACTCCTCTGGCACAAGGTTCGGATTGTCCCAGCAGTCGAGGCCGCCCACCAACTCCGACAGGACACCATCCAGATCCTGGTCGGCATCGTTGCCGTCACAGTCCTGGTCGAT
>CAZMNK010000004.1:0-63186 GCA_964567625.1 uncultured Enterobacterales bacterium
ACGCTCCCTCGGCCGCTTCGGAGGACCAGGAGGACCATCATCGCCCGGAGGTGAAAGGTCACGACCACCCCGGCTATCCAGTAGGGGCGTCCCCAACGGACCCGGCGCTTCTTGTCCTGGAGCAAGAGCGCCGCTGACACCAGCACGGCCTGCAGGACTTCGTAGATCCCCAGGGCGATGATCAGTTCCCACCAGCCCGCGACGTATTCCAGGGGCATCATGAGCCCCCGGTTGAAGACCATGAAGACACCGTGGCCGGCAAAGGTCACGAAGCAGGCCAGCACCACGGCCCTGGACTTGTGACGAGGCCAGCGTCGGCTGAGTTTCAGGACGGTGGGGTAGTAGAAAATCCGGACGATCATCTCTCGAAAATGGATGTTCCATCGTCGCCAGAAGTCGGCATAGTCTCGTGCTGCCAGGGGGTTGGCGTAGTTGTCGGCGATGTCGTAGCCCAGCAGCCGGGCACCACCGACGGCCATCTGTTCCCAGCCATAGCGGAACAGGTAGAGGGCGACGTAGTTGAAGGCGATGGCGGTGTACACCGTGAACCAACTCAAGTTGGCGAGGTCCAGGACCAGCCACCCGGTGACGATCAGGTGCACGGGGGCCAGGAGCAGGGCGGCGAATCCCAACAGGTGCAGGGCCGCCAGGGCCAGGGTCCGGGCCCCGGATGCCATGGCCTCGAGTGGGGAGATCCGGTCCTCGCCGGCAAAGAGGTTTGAGGGGGCGATCACGATCGCCTTGCCGAGCAGGAAGGGGAGCGACAGGAAATACACCGCGGACTGGGTGGCCGTGAGGGTCGTGCCGTGCCGCTGCTCGTAGAGGGCGTAGCAGGCCTTCTTGAACAGGATGACGAGAAAGAAGACGGCGATCTTGTCGCTGCGCACCAGGGCGCCCTCTGCGTGGGGCAGGAGAATTCCAGAGAAGACCGCGGGCAGGAAGACGCCAACCAGCAGGATCCCTCCGGCGGGGAGGCGTGCCCTTGCCGGGAGCAACGGGGTGTACACGAGTTGGTGGAAGAGCACGGTGAAGCCCACGGCAAAGACGGCGATCTCGGGCGCCATGAACCAGCCCAGGAAGACCAGGCTGGCCCCGATCAGCCAGGGGCTACGCCAGGGCCTGGGCAGGGTGTGGTGGACCGCAGCCACGAAGAAAGAGGCGATGAGCCAGGCCAGGAACATCTTCAGGGGGACACCGAGGGCCCCCTCGACCCGAGGTGTCGTCCAAAAGCTGGGGTCAATCAACGATTCCACAATTGCGGAAACCATACCAACCAGGAGCCACAGCGGGTTGTAGAGTGGTCATGTGTGGTTCTGGGGCTTGAGTACTGTGGTTGCGCAGGGTTCGGGAATCCTGGCGGTCTCCGAGCGCCATGACCTGGGCGTCACAGGAACCTTTGCCCGGCCGGTCCTGTTGGAGGATGGCTGGTGGCTGGCCTGGGGGAATGCAGGGGACCTGGTTCGGGCCCCGCTGTATGAGGACGATGGCTGGTGGGCCGACGAGCATGGGATCATTCCGGTGCTCGACCAGACCAACCTGGTGGACCATGGCCTGGTGCAGTGCCCGGATGGGTCCTACCTCCATGTGGCGTCGTCCACCATCGAGACCCACGACGACTCCAGCTACGCCCACTGGCTGGACGCCGACCTGAACCTGGTCGATGAGATGGTGATCGAGGAGGCCGAGCCGGGCCGCGTCCACAACGATCCCGCCGTGGTCTGTGGGCAGACCTTTTCCGGGGTGGCGCACACCGGCCCGGATCCTGGGGATCCCAGCTGGTTCTTTTCTCTCCAGGATGGGGAGGTGGGTGCGCCCCAGGAACTCGAGGCCTCTCCACGGGTCTCCGGTGCGGCACTCCTGGAGGCCGACGACCGGCTGGTCCTGGTCGGGACGTGGAACTACGTGGGGGAACTCCAGGTCAATGTCTACGACGCAGATCTGGCCCTGGTGGAGGGCCCCATCCAGCAGCCGATCCTGGATGGGGATGCGGGCATCTGGTGGCCGACGGGCCTGGTACGGATCGGGTCCCATTTCCTGGTCGCGACGATGGGCAAGGAACTCGACGCGAACTGGTCTGCGGACACCGGAGAGGTCTGGCTCCTGGTCCTGGACGAGGAGTTCCAGGTCGTGGAAAAGGTGCTGATCAGCGACCTTGAACCCCCCGACGGCGCCATGCGGCCATGGCTGACCCTGGATGGCGATCGGCTCCTGGTCACCGCGGATCGGCTGGTGAGGGCGGTGCTGTGGGAGGTCAGCCTGGACCTGGACGCTCTATGTGAAGTGCCAGGAGACACAGGGGTCCCCGGGGACTCTGGCGGAACGGCGGAAACCGACGAACCGGGTGACTCCGGCGCTTCGGGCGAGCCGGTGTGTCCGGAGGCCAGCACGGAAGACAGGGTCTGTGGGTGCCAGGCGGGACCTGTGGGATCCGCCTGGAGTCTGTTGGGCCTGTTGGGCCTGTGTTGGCGACGATCTCGTGGGCCGCCCTCACTCCACGTATCCGAGGAGCTTTAGCTGCTCCTGAAGCGCCTCCGGTGGTGGCTCAGTGCTCGGGGCCTGTGGGGCTTCAGGGCGAATCCAGGAAGCGCCACGACGGGGTGGGGTCACATCGAACAGTTCCGTGAGGGCCCGACCAGGCATGTCTTCGGCTGCTTCCAGGTCCAGGAGGCCACAGATGGTGGGAACCAGGTCGAGCAGGTGGGGCTTCGTGCTGGATGTTCCCTGTTCGGCCCGCCGTCCCCAGGCGGCCAGGAAGCCGACGTCCCGGTGACGGGCATCGAGCGCTGGCATTTTGGCGCCGGCCTCGAAACCATGGTCTGAGAGCACGATCAGGGTGGTGGTGGCGGGATCGACCTGGGCCATCACCCGTGCAAGAGCGTCATCGGCGGCGGTGTAGGTGTCCTCCATCCAGCGCCGCCCCAGGGCGATCTGTTTGCCGGTAATCGGGGCTTTGACCCATGGAAAGTACTTGTGGTCGCTCCCGGACTTCGAGGCCGGGTGACGTTTATAGGCCCTGCGCCGGGCGTCGGGATTGGCCTCCATGATCGCCACGGCTTCATCCACGACAAAGGGCCAGTACAGGTGGCTGATCTGGTCGATGCTCATCCAGTACAGGACGCCAAGGCGAGCCTCGAGTGGGTTGACGAGCTTTTCAAAGACCCTCAGGTGGGTCTCGTCCTTGGGAAGTGGGTGGTGCCCCCGTCCCAGGGCATTGAGCTGCCAGCCCTGGGGCTGGCGGGCCAGCCAGCGCTTGGTGGGAATCATGTCGCCGATGGGCTCGGCCAGTTCCGGGGGCCACGAGGCCCCTTCCTGACGGCGCCACAACAGGTTGTCAGGGATCGGGGTGGCGGGGTGGTAGCTGTCGGGGGTGCGATGCCAGACCAGGCGCTCAGAGAGCAGCGCACCCTGGACTTCTTCGGCGGGCGAGGTCATGAGCCATCCGATGACCGCAACAGGTTGGTCCTCGGAGGAGACTCGATTCCAGAGGCGATCCACCCGCACATCGGCGCCACTGGGGACGGTTCCATCGGCCCGGGTCCATCCAGGCACACCGTGTATCGCCGGCTTGTAGCCACTGGCCAGGGTGGTCCAGATCGCTGGGGAAAAACTGGGAGACTGGGTGGCCATGTCCGACACGACTCCCTCGGCGTACAGACGGGAGAAGGAGGGCATCGCGCCATCCGCCATGCGTTCCTCGAGGTAGCTGCGCTCCAGGCCGTCGATTCCGAAGATCACGACCCGATCGGGGGGACTGCGGCTGCAGGCTGCCAGGAGGAGAAGGCTCAGCACCTGGGAAGTTTAGAGGCCGCGCATCGGGCGGGTAACCCCGGCCAGCCAGGTGAAGCCGTTTGTGTTCCAGCCCTCGTAGCGAATGGGTCCCCTATTCCTTGACGACGTAGTGGAACTGAGAGTTGCCGATCTGGAGCACGTCTCCTTCCTGCAGCAGGCGTTCCGTCACCTTGCGGTCGTTGACCTTCAGCGTTCCCCAGGTGGTGACCTTCTTGATCTGGTGTCCGGTTCCGGTCCAGGAGATCTCCGCAGCAGTCTTGCCCAGGAAGAGCCCCTGGATCTCGATGGTACTGCCCAGGCGTCCGAGGGTTCGGGTCCCTTCACCGAGGCGCCACAGGGTGTCCGCGTCGTTTTCGTTCAACAGTCCGGCGTTCGTGGAGAGCCTGCGAGACGCCATCAGCTTCTTCACCATCTCCGGGCTGTAGCGGTAGGTCGGGTCCTGGACGTTGATCGACTCCCGGGAGTGGAACTGGGGCATGGTCTCGGTCAGGCGCCCGTTGTAGACCGGTGCCTGGTCGTTCGTGGCCACGAACACGATGGAATAGCGGCCGACCTGAAAGGTGTCTCCGGGCTGGAGCGACTCTTTCTTGGCCTGGATGCCATTGACCATGGTGCCGTTCTCGCTGAACAGGTCCTCGAGTTGGGCACCGTCCGGGCTTGCCGTGATGCTGGCGTGTTGTCGGCTGACCGAGATGTTGGGAAGAACCAGGTCCGAATCCTCGGCTCGCCCGATGACCAGGGTATGCCCATCCTGCTGAAAGACTCGGTCGGCCTGACCGGGCTCCTTGACCACAAGGGTGATCATCTTTCCTCCGTGTCCGAGGATTCTACCGGATGGACCATCATAGTTTCCTCCAGTGCGTCTTCCAGGCGAGTATCCTCGGGGCCGGACCATCCCCGGATGCTGGCCTGGACCACCCCATTCTCGTCGATGACGAAGACCGCAGGGATGCCATCCAGACCCAGCTCGGCCAGGCCCGCTGGGCCGATCCACCCCTGCGCCAGGCCCTGGGGCTGGTTCTGTTGGAGCCAGTGTTTCAGGGTCTCGGGTTCTTCGTCGACCGAGAGTGCCAGGAACGTCACTCCTCGTAGCGCCCAGGTCTTCGCCAGGTCTTCGAGGTGTGGCACGGACTCCAGACATGGCGAGCACCAGGTGGCCCAGATGTCCACCACCCGCCAGCCGGGGAACCGAGAAATAAAGGTCGGATCCCCGTCTACGAAGAAGGGCAGGTCGGGAAAATCCTCACCAGGGTTGGGGCCTCCCTGGATCTCTGAGGGGGGCTTCGGTTCTCCTGGGAGGGCTGGTGCCAGGGTCTTGAGCCACTCCTCCAGTCCCCCAGCGGCCCAGTGCGAGTGGTTGAACAGCCCTTCCGCCTTCTGGCGGGCCCGGGTGTTCAGGACGGGCTCCTCTTCCTGGCCCATCGCCAGTCCTCGTCCCAGGTGGTCGAGCGCAAGGGAGTCCTTGCCCAGGTCGGCGTAGACCAGGCCCAGGTGAAGGTGTTGGACCGCTCTGTCGCCGGCCTCCATCAACAGGGCCTGCTCCAGAGCCAGGGCCGCTTCGCGGTTTCGACCCATGGCGTGCAGCACCCACCCCCGTGTGTCCAGCCAGGCCCCGCGTTCACGAGAACTGGTTCGCAGCCAGTGGCCATAGTCGGGGGCCAGGTGAGTCCCCCGCGGATCCCAGCGGACAGGCTGCGCCAGGGTGTTGTCGATGGCAAGGAGTGCGGCGTCCAGGCTCTCCCCCCGCAAGGCTGCCGTGTAGGCGAACTGGTTTGCCACCTCGGGGTTCGTGGGATCGGCGGCCCAGGCCTCTCGAAGATGTCGAAAGGACTTCTTGTCCTTGCCCTGCCGGGCATGGGCGGCCGCCAACTCCAGCTGCCAGGCCTGGCGACCGGGCCCATCCACGCCGAGCTGGCCTCCCATCCGTTTGAGTTGCTTGATGGCCAGTGCGGGGTCCTCTTCGTTGGCGGCTTCGATTACCAGCCCGATCTCTGCGGCGATGGCTGCAGAAAAGGGTCTACTCACCCAGGCGACCTCACCACTACGGGCCAGGGGAGCACGTTGTGCCTCGGGGTCGAGCAGGGCCAGGTGTCGGGAGGACTGGCTCACCCCCTGGAAGTCCTGGATCGAGCCCAGAACCTGGATCGAGGCCCACACCAGGTGGGGGTCTTCCCCCTCAGCGTGGGTACGAGCGATGCTGACCACGGCATCCTGGGTCTCCTTCAGGCGGGGACCCTGGGCCCCTGACCAGAGCCCCAGCACGTTGAGAAGAGACCAGGGGTTGGTGTCCAGGCTGGCCACGATCTCCTCCTGGAGCACGCTGTCCACGAGCCCCTGGGAGAGAGCCAGCTCCAGGCCGAAGGGCCTGGCCAGATCCAGGGTGTCTCCGAGCTCCAGCAGGTCCTTCAGCAGGGCCTGGGGATCCCCTCCACAGACAGGCGAGGACTCCAGCTTGACCCGCTGGGCCCAGTAGCGGTTCTCGCCACCCTCGGGCAGTGGCGTGGTCAGATCATGCAGTTCCTCGCACCAGGCGCCCGGCTCCGGGTTTCGCCAGGAGAGGATCCAGGCCAGGGTCAACTCTGCGGCCTCTCCTCCTCCGTTTGCTACCCAGGCTCGGTATTGATCCTCGAGGAGAGGACCTTCTCGCAATCCGAAGGCCCGTGCCCAGACATAGAGTCGGTGGGCATCCACGCTGGTCGGGTCGGTCCGGAGTGTCTCTGCGGCGGCACCGGCTGCGGCTTCGGGTCGGCCGGTGTAGGCCAGGTACCAGCTGGTGTCCAGGGGTGCCGCGTGGGCGGAGAGGAGCCAGGCGAAAAGCATGTCGCACCTTAGTCAGGCGCTGTGGGGAGCGCTGCAGTGACGTCGGCCAGGGCCTGTTGGAAGTGGTCCACGAGTCCTTCGATCTGCTCCTGGGAGACGATGCCGACCTTGTGGTTGAAGTTGAAAGTCAACTGTCCTCGGTAGCGGATCACGGTGAGTACCACGGCGGTTCTGGGTGTCACAGGGGTGGTGATGCGCCAGCGGGTGCCGATCCAGCCTTGCCCCTCCATGAGGGGAAAGGCCAGAGGGATCAGGTTCGAGAAATTCAGGTTCACCGGCACCGTGGCCGGCTGGAGGACAGCCTTGCGAAGCCAGCCCAGGGGGATCAGCAGTCCTGCAGCCCGCTCGAAGACATAGCGCTTGAGATGCAGTTGGCGTGAGGCTCGAAATCGCATCTGGTCATGCAGGTGCTGCAGGAGCCGTTCGATGGGCCAGTCCTTGTGAAGGGGCAGGTCCACCACAAAGGACGCCAGGTGATTGGCGAAGCTCTCGAACCCGCCCTCTCGGGGTCGGGTCTCTGCGATGAGAAATGCGTTTGTCTTTCGGGCCTGGACGCCGTGGTCGGCATTCCAGCGCTGGTTCGCCACGAAGAGCGCCACCGTCAGCACGGTGTTCAGGCTCAACCCGGCTGCCCGGTAGCGGGGCCGCCAGGTGTCCAGTTGCCGGTCATCCAGATCCAGGTGTCGGGTGCGATTGGACCCCAGGTAGTCGGTGGGGAGGTTCTGGAAGAGTGGCGTCAGCGGCCGCAGGATTCCCCGGATCAGCATGAAGGTGAGCCAGCACCAGCCCACAAACCCCCACCACCAGGTCTGAAGTGGGCCGAGCCCCAGGGGTTCCAACTCTCCCCTTCTGGCGACGGGTGCCAGCTGCTCAGTGGTGGGTTCCTTGCCGTCCGCGGCGAGGGCAAGGAACCGGTTCAGGTCCCCGAGCATCGCCATGAAGGACCGACCATCCGCCAGGCCATGGTGTTGCTGGATCAACAGGTGGCTTCTGGAGGGTCCGATCTGTACCAGGGTCAGGTGCAGGGGCCACTGGCGGGTCCAGTCCAGGTGGCGATCCCGGACCCTTTGTTGGATCGTCACAAGCCCGGCCTGATCGGTCTCCACGATCTCCAGGAACTCGTTCACCGGGACCTGTTCGGTGACCTGGAGATTCAGCCTTTTCGCTCTGAGGAGCTTCTCGCCCCCGGGAAACACGAGCCCTCGTGCGGGCCAGTAGCGGACCAGGAGCCAGCCCAGGGCCGTCCGCAGGTGGGCGGGATCCAGGGTCCCGTCGATCTCCAGTTCCCAGGTCGGGCAGTTGGTGCAGCCCAGCTCTGCGCTGGACCCGGCGACGCAGACCTTGTCCAGGAAGTCCAACTGTGGTCCGGGCTCCGACATCCTTCAGGGCCTTGCCACCAGGTGGTCGATGATCCAGTCCGACAGCGCCATCGCCTCGTCCCCGAAGTCCTGGAAGTAGTCCTGGACCTGGCCAAAAGCCTGTCGAAAACCCTCTCGATCGCCCACCTCGATGGTCTCGGTCAGGGCTGAAGCGGCGTCCCGGAAACATCGGCGCACCTCCTCGCCGTGAGGGTTCGACATCTCGATCTCGGCGTAGAGGTCGGGGTCCTGGGTGAACAGTCGACCCACAAAGGCCAGTTCCAGGCGGTAGATCGGGCTGGTGAAGGCCAGGGACTGCTTCAGGTCCACGCCGGTTCGCCGAAGGGCCTCACCCATTACCAGCGTGGAGAAGTGAACAAGGACCTGGACCACCGCCATCATCCGGTCGTGGGTTGCCGGATCGGTCTCCACGAGCTCCACCGCCATTCGTCCGAGTTCCTTCTTCCACCAGGCGGCGAGCTTTCCGGGGCGCACCGGACACCAGACGATCTTCTGGCGGCGCAAGGTTCCCACCGTGGGCCCGAACATCGGGTGCATGCCCACGATCTCTCCGGGACAGGAGGCCTCCATGGCCTCGCAGACCGAGCGTATCGGGGAGTTGATGTCGCAGAGGAGTTGGTCCTTGCGGAGTAGCGGGGCCAGGTTCTGGATGACCGACACCGCGGCGGCCATGGGGACGGCGATGATCACGATCTCCGCGGCGTGGACCAGGCTGGCGGGGTCCTGGCCGTCCCCGTGCTCCAGCACGGACAAGGTGTGGCCCCGGTCTCGCAGCTGGGCGCAAAGGAGCTGTCCCATCCCGCCGTCGCCTCCCACCACCAGGAAACGACGAGAGGGGCCCGTCGGGGCGGCTTCCCGGCCCAGTGCGTCCTGTTCGTCGTGGCTGAACTCCACCAGAACTTGCATGAGGCTGCGGGCCACCCCGGGATCCAGGCCCACCTCCAGGGCCACATCGTGGGCCCGGGCGTAGACCTCCTGTTCTCGCTGGCGGTCGAACAGGGGCCGCAAATCGCCGGTCTTCAGGGCCCCGATCTGACGCACGACTGCGGTGCGGCGAGCAGCAGTCACCATCAGGGTGTGCTGGAGATCGTCCAGTTCGGCACGGAGGCGATCCAGCTCGTGGGGGGCCGTCATGTCGGCCCCCTATCCGGCTTCGTAAAGGGCTCCCCCCGGGCGGGAACTCGAATTTTGGCTTTCCACTGCGGGGTGCTGGTGGGTCGGTCATTGCAAGAGCGGTAGCGCGCCGGGCGTCCTGTGGTGTCCATCGTGACGTGACCGTGATGAGACGAGCCATGATTTCCAAGACGCTTCGAAAGCTCATGGCGCTCTTCGTGGTCTTTGCCACGTTCTTCGGGCTCTCCAGCGATGCCCTGGCGGGGAAGGACCGTGAGGTCTACATCGACCCGGGCTTCGGTCTCTGGAGCGTCACCGAGCAGAACCAGTTGGATCCTGTCATGCGGGCCGGCGGAGCCATCGGCTTCACCTACGAGGTCGGTGAGAACCTCGGCGGCCGTACCCGGGTGGAGGGCATGTGGTTGCAGGGCCTGGAGGGGGATGGTCGAGACATTCGAGTGGGCACCTTTGTGGGCTGGCGCAACACGGCAGGTGGATTTGAGATTGGCGTGGATGTCTTCCAGAACCGCTACGACCTGAGCGATCTCAGTCTTCACGACAGCCTGGGAGTGGAACTTCCAGTCGTGCTCTACCTGGGACCTGAGGTCCTTCACGGCATCGTGGGAATCTCCCCGGCTCTGCTCCAGCACTCGGAGCGTCGGGTGGACTGGAGTACCGCCACCCTGCAGGGGGGCTTCGGCCACGAGTTCGGTTGGCAGGTCGGCGTGGGCAGCCAGATCCGCAAGACCCGGGTGGCGGTGGTCTACAGCCGCCGGCAGGTCTCGGGCGACATTATCGAAGGCCTCAACGTGATGGTGGGTCGATAGGCTGCTCTCGGTGTCGTGGTCTGCTGGGATCTGTTGACTTGGAGAGGACTGGCCCATGCCCCAGGGACCGTGAGGCCCGCCCCTCTTGCTGGTCACGGGTTGCCGGAGGATCGAGTCAGGGAGCGTGCTACGTTGCCGCTCCCTGGTGGAGGCTTCCATGATCTGGTCCCCGTTGATGTTGTTTTCGTTCGCTTGCGGTGGTGGTGGCATCGACAGTGGGGACACGGGCTCCGTGACGTCCGAGGACAAGGACGGCGACAACTTCTACTGGCCCGAGTACGACTGTGACGACAACGATCCCGAGGTGAATCCCCTGGCGGACGAGATCTGTGATGGCCAGGACAATGATTGCGACGGGGATGTGGACATCGACGCTGTGGATGGCACCACCTACTACGCAGATGCCGACCAGGACGGCTTTGGCGACCGGGCCATCAAGCTCGTCGCCTGTGAGCTTCCCAGTGGGTATGTGGCCGACGACACCGACTGCGATGACACCAGCGACCAGGCCTACCCGGGGGGTACCGAGGTCTGCGATGGCCTGGACAACGACTGCGACTACGTGGCGGATCGGCCGTTCTTCGACGAGGACCTGGACGGACTCCTGGATGCCGATGAGTTGACGACCAACGCCAGTGCCGGCCAGTTCGTGGGGACCGAGGAGGGGTACCTGAGGCTCACGAGCACCTCTGCCTCCCAGGTCGGAACGGCCTTCATTCCCACCGCCATTCCTGGCGACGTCTTCTATGCCCGCTTCACCGCTGAAATCGGTGGGGGTGATGGCGGAGAAGGGATGACCTTTGCCTTCTTGTCCGAGACCGATGCCACCAGCGTGGGGGCGAACAACGCCGGTCTCGGGGTCGGGGGCCTGTCTGGCTACGCCGTCGAGATCGACATGGTGAAGAATGGAAACGACTCCGCTGACGATCTGATCGCACTGGTGCAGACCGACTGGCTGAAGGACGATGAGTTGCAGATCCTGGAATTGGCCGCGGCGGCGGCGCCAGAGTTCCAGGATGCGGGACCCCGAAAGGTCGAGGTCTTCTTTGACAATGGAGAGGTCTCCGTGACGGTCGATGACGCCGAAGTGCTGACCGGCACGGTGCCGGACTATGCCCTGGAGTCGGTGATGATCGGCTTTACGGCGAGCACCAGCACGGTGAGCAATGAACACCGGGTGGACGACATCTACATCGGGTGTCCTTCTCGGGCGGACTGAGCCCCAAGGGAGTGGGGTCTACCGGGCCCCCATGAATCGACGCAACTGGTCGGTCTGCACGACGCAGTTCCGGGTCTCCGGGTCCAGGGCCACCGCGATCAAGGCCTGGGCAAGTTGTTGCCCGGTCACCGAGCTGTAGCGATCTCGCAGGGTCCTTGCGCCCAGGGTGCCCAGGACGGCCAGCAGGGTGTCGCCGGTGGCGGCCACCCAGCGTTCTCCCCGGCGATCTTCGTCCCGGTCGGGCCCGGTGATGAACGAGGGGCGCACCGTGATCCAGGGCAGATCCCTCGACGAGAGGACCTGTTCCACCTCAAAACGCGCCCTCATGTAGGCACTCCTGCCCGGCCGGTCCGCCCCCAGGGAGGACAGGTAGACAAAAACGGGGGCGCTGGAGGTGCTGCAGGCGGCCTGGTGCAGCAGGAGGGACAGGTCTCGATCCACCCGCTCGTAGGTCGCTTCCGGTTCGGTGGTCTTCTGGCGCCGTGCCGTCGTGCCCAGCAAGGAGAAGACATGGGTGGGCTGATGGCGTTTCAAGGTCTCGACCAGGGGTTCCAGTGCCCAGGGGGTGGTGTCGAGGGTCGCCCCCCACTCCTCGAGACGGGGGCCCCAGGTGCCCAGGCTGGGCGAGCCCGGTCGGATGTGGGCGAAGACGGTGTGGCCACTCCGGGCCAGTTGTTGGACGACGTGGCGACCGGTGTAGCCGGTGGCTCCTGCCACGAAGACCCGAAGGCCTGGGTCTCGGTCCATTCTCATCCAGTCATCCAATAATCATAATAACACTATAAAACTATATGGTTAGATGCCATTTTCTCATAATGATTGGCTTCATGGGCCTTGACGTGGCAAGATTCCGATCAGGTCATCGTCGGAGCAAGGATGCTCCGGGGGGGGTGGCCGGCGAGGACAGACCATGAATGATCAAGAGTCTGCGGTCAGCAGCACCCTGGAGGATGGGGATGCCTCGCTGGACCTGGCAGTGGCCTTGCGCCGTTCCGAGGAGCGCTTTCACACGCTGATCGAGCGGTCTTCGGATGCGGTGGCCGTCATCTGTGAAGGTCGTTTTACCGCCATGAACGAGCGGCTGGTGGGCTTGCTGGGCTGTGAGGGCCTGGCGGGATTGGTGGATTCGCCGGTGGGCCAGTGGGTGCACGCCGACGACCTGGAGTGCTTCGCTGAAACGACCCGTGCCCTTCTCGATGGTCCCCTGGAGTTGTCTCTTGCGCCCCAGGAGTTGCGACTGATCGCCACGGGAGGGTGCCAGATCCACGTGGAGGTGGCCGCGATTCGAATTGACTACCAGGGCCAGCCGGCCCTGCACGTGACTCTCCGGGACCTGACCGAACGGCGCCGTCTCCGAGCTCGCATGGCCCGGTCGGATCGGATGGCCAGTCTGGGGACCCTGGCAGCTGGGGTGGCACACGAGATCAACAACCCCCTGAGTTTCATCCTGATGAACCTGGAAGGAGTGCTCGATGATCTACCGGGGATGGCCCACAGCCTGAAGGTCCTGGAGGCGGGCCTGGTGGAGCGCCTGGGTCGCCAGGAAGCGGAAAACCTGCTCACCGAGGCCGGGATGGCCGCGGGCGAGGAACGGGTGGAGGACCTGGCTGCTCGAATTGGAGACGCTCATGTGGGTGCCCAGCGGGTGAGGGACATCGTCGCCGACCTGAAGACCTTTGCCCGGGTGGAGACCGAAGAGGCCGCACTGACTGCGGTGCGGGTTGAGCAGGCGCTGAAGGTGGCGCTGAACCTGGCCTCTCATGAGATCAAGCACAAGACGCGCATTCGTCGGGACCTGCATCCCACGCCCCTGGCCCTGGCGGAGGAGGGTCGCCTCTCACAGGTGCTGGTGAACCTGCTGGTCAACGCGGCCCAGGCTCCGAATGGTGAGGCCCCCAAGCAGGTGACCCTGCGCTCCTATGCCCGGCAGGACCAGGTGGTGCTGGAGATCGCCGACAATGGTGCAGGGATCGCCGTCGAGAACCTGGCACGGGTGTTTGAACCTTTTTTCTCCACCAAGACCTCCGGCGAGGGGTCGGGCCTGGGCCTGGCGATCTCCCGGGAGATCGTTCGCGGATTCGGAGGCGAGCTGGAGGTGGAGAGTTCCCCGGGCCGAGGGGCGACCTTTCGGGTCTGCCTGCCGATTGCCGCGGAAAGCGAGGTCGATCTCGACGTGGAGGATGAGCCGACCGAGGAGACCCTCCATCCGCTGCGCCCGCGAGTCCTGGTGGTCGACGACGAACCGATGTTGCTCCGTGCGCTGGAACGTCGCCTGGGCCGCGAATGCGAGGTGACCTGTGCGGTCACCGGGGCCCAGGCCCTTGATCGCCTGAGCGAGGGCAAGAAGTGGGACATGGTGCTCTGCGACATGGTCATGCCCGGGATGGACGGGGTCGCGGTCTACCGCTGGATCCAGACCCACCAACCCCAGTTGTTGGAACGCACGGTGTTGATGACCGGCGGGGCAGTGACCCGGGAGGCCCGGCGCTTCCTGGAAGAGACCCAGAACAGGGTCCTGCCCAAGCCGCTCCAGGTGCCTGAGTTGCTGGAAGTGTTGCGGACGCTGGTGCATTCCGGCTCTTCCAGGGGTTCTCGCGCCCGCGGCTGACGAACCGAGGCCCTGGGCCGGGACCAGTCCTTTCAGTAGACGTCGTAGCGACGCCGGTTTCGGGCGTGTTCCCGGGCGTTTCGTGCCGGGTGGAGATTCTTGTCGGCGTCGTGGAGGTAGTACCACCACTCCGAGGCCTCGGGCTGAACAGCGGCCTGGAGGGCGGTCCTGCCTGGGTTTCCGATGGGCCCGGGAGGCAGGCCATCCCGCAGGCGGGTGTTGTAGGGCTCGTTGGCATTCCGCAGGTTCTTCAGGAAGGCTCGCCGGTCATTCCAGTTCACCAGGGTGTACCGGCTGGTGGCATCGACCCCCAGCTTCCAGTCGTTGTCCAGGCGCTTCCATAGGATACCGGCCACCAGGGCCCGGTTCTCGGGTCTGGGTTCTTCTCGCTCGACCATGCTGGCCATGATCACGATCTCGTAGGCCGGCCGGGAGGTCTGGGAGGCCAGCTCTCGCCAGACCGCGCCAAAGGTGTCCAGCTGGCGCTGGATGAACCTGGCGGGATCGAAACGATCGGGCTCGACCCGGTAGGAGTCCGGGAAGAGCAGGCCCTCCAAGGAGTGGCCAGAGATGGCGATGGGCAGGTCAAAAAGGTCCGCCTGGCGAGCCAGGGCAGCGTACTGTCCTCGGTCGATCCAGCCCTGTCCGGTGAGAGCCTCGTCAATCTCATGGATGCGCCAGCCCTCCAGCACCGCAAAAGGTACATCGTCGGGCACCGGCACTCCGCAGAAGGTCTCCAGGAGCGCCGGGATGGCCATGGAACGAGAAACGCGGAAACGGCCGGCCTTGAGACAGCTGCCCGCATCGTTGAGGCGCAGGTAGGCCTCCCAGTTCCATGAAGCCCGGATCAGCCCCTCCGCCTCCAGGTGGGGACCCAGGCCCAGAGCCGAGATCCCCTGGGGAACCTCGAAGAGGATCTCTGTGTTGTCCCCGGGGTCCACCGGGGTCTTCCACTGGGGCTCCAACAGCATGCAGCCCGACAGCACCCACATCCACATCTGTCCCCTCTAACCGGCTGCGTGAGTTGCAAGTCGCCTGGAATCGGGAGATGCTCCCCACATGCTTGTGGTGCTCCTACACATTCTGTTGGCCTGTTCTGGAACGGTCGATGACTCGGACACGGCCCGCCCGACGGACACTGGCGGGGACACGGACACGGACACGGACACGGACACGGCAACCGGTGTGGAGACGGACGTGCTGGTGATCGGATCCGGGCCCGCAGGCCTGGCAGCGGCCTGGGAGATCCAGGATGCCGGGGCTCGGGTGATCGTCCTGGAACGGAAGGACAGTGCCGGTGGAGCCGGGCTGTATGCGGGCAATTTCTTCGGTGTCGCCACGTCCTGGCAGGCGGTCCTGGGGATCGAGGACACGGTGGAGGAAGCCAGGGCGGACTGGGCACTCTTCACTGGCGGCGATGCAGAGGACCCCTGGGTCACCAGGCTGCTGGAGCAGTCCGCAGAGACGCTGGCCTGGCTGGTCTACGAATTCGGAAACGAGGTCCGGGATGTCTACCAGGACCCCTCCGCGGGGGTGAACCCGCGCATGCATCTCGTCTCGCACCCGGATCATGGGCCAGCAGTGGTCTCATTGGTGGAGGCGGTCAGCGACGTGGTCTGGGTCAACACCCAGGCCGAACACCTGCGAATTGAGGACGATCGGGTCGTGGGGGTCGAGGCCACCGACATGTTGACCGGCGAGCTCTTTTCCATTGAGGCTGGTGCCACGATCATCGCCACCGGTGGGTTTGCCCGGGACCTGGAGGCGGTCCAGGCGGACCGGCAGGACCTGGCGGGCCTGACCGTGCTCTTTGAGGCGGATCATGTCAGCGACGGGGGGGGGCGAGACCTGCTGGAAGAGGCGGGGGCTGCAGTACACAACCCGGGGAACTACGGGGTCTATGTCCATTCCATTCCAGACCCCCGGGAGGACTTCGAGGGCGAGGCCCTGGTGGTTCCCGGTACCACTCGCTCCCTGATCGTGACCCTGGACGCCGAGCGGGTCGTCAACGAGGACGAGACCCGCAGCTTTCATCTCAGCCACCGGCTCCAGGACTTTCCAGAAGGTCGCCTGTTGGCCCTGTTTCCGGCGGCGGTCGTGGATTCAGAACCGATCATGCCTCCCGCCTACAACTGGGAGGAACGGGGCGTGGAGGAGGTTCTCGCGCTCGAGGAGTTGATCGCCGAGGGAGTGGCCTGGCGGTACGAGGATGCCGCAACGTTGGCGGAGGACTGGGGCATGGATGTGGCCGCCCTTGAGGCGACTCTGGACGCCTACGAGGTCATGGTGGCCACCGGCCAGGACACCGCCTTCAACAAAAAGCCCCAGGACCTGGTGTCCTTTGGTGGGGACCCGATCACGCTCTTTGAGTTGTCTTCCGGTGCCGCCAAGGCCTTTGGTGGCGCGGAACTGGACCTGTCTGCAAGGGTTCTGGATGAAGAAGGAGATCCGATCGCGGGACTCTATGCGGCGGGCGAAGTCGCTGGCATGCTGGGCACAGCGGCGGTGGGCGAGGGATTCTCGGGCTCCGTCACCGCTTGCTTCATGACCGGCCGGATCGCCGGGCAGAGTGCGGCTGCCGAGGTGCTGGCACGGTAGACTCCGCCCGTGCGCCTGAACCCTGTACTGACGGGTCTTCCGATCTACCCCCAGGTGGCTCTCGATGCCCGCAAGGCGCGGGCATTGGCCGCCGGGCGGACGCTGTATGACTTTGGTACCGGGGATGATCACGGCGCCACGCCGCCCGCCGTGCGCCATGCGGTCCGGGGAGCGTTGCCGGAGGTCTCGACCTACCCCAATGTGCTCGGTGCCCCAGCTCTGAGAGAGGCCATCGCCGGGTACATGAACCGGCGATTCGGGGTGTCCCTGGACCCCTCCAGCCAGATCCTTCCCACCTCTGGCAGCAAGGAACTGGTCTTCCACCTGCCGCTGTTGGTGATCGATACAGCAGCCCCTGATCGCACCGTTGTCTTTCCGGACCCGGGCTACCCGGCCTATGGGCGGGGTTGTCTCTTCGCAGGTGGAGAACCCCACCCGGTCGGCTTGAGCGGCGACTTCCGATTTCGTCCCTGGGAGCTTCCGGAGGACCTGCTTCGCCGCACGCGGCTGCTCTGGATCAACAGCCCCCACAACCCCACGGGTGCTGTGACGCCCCTGGCAGACCTGGCGCGCATCCATGCCCTCTGTCGCAGGTACGACATCCTGCTGGTCAACGACGAGTGCTACGCCGATATCTACGTGGAAGACAGGCCGCCCAGCCTGTTGGAGGTCTCCACGGAGGGCTGTCTCGTGGTGCACTCACTGTCCAAGCGATCTGGAATGACCGGCTATCGCTCGGGATTCGTGGCCGGCGATCCAGAGGTGATGGCCTGGCTCCGCAAGCTGCGGGTCAACCCGGGGGTGCTTCCCATGGATGCGATCAACGCCGGGGCCGAGCTGGCCTGGCAGGACGACGACCATGTGGACACCCGCCGGGTGGGATTTACCGCCAAGCGCCGGGTGATGGAACGCTTCTTTCGGGAAGAGGGCATGGAGATCGTGGCGTCAGAGGCCACCTTTTATCTGTGGGTACGCGCTCCTGGGGACCTGGACGACCAGGCCTATGCCCTGTCGCTGGTGGACCACGGCATCGTGGTGTGTCCGGGGAGCACCTTGGGGCTCACAGGTTCGGGGGCGGGTTACGTCCGAGTGGCCCTGGTTCCGGACCTGGAGACCTGCCGGGAGGCGGTGGAAGTCTGGCGAATGGCGAACCGAGAGATCAGCGGGAGGAGTGCCGGGTGAGCGGAACGGACCTGCGGCAGCGGGTGGAGGCGGCCTGGGCCGGCGAGACGGGCGGGGACGAGGCATGGGCCGTCGCCCAGGAAGCTGTGGCCCTCCTGGACAGCGGGTCCCTTCGGGTCGCGGAAAAGCAGGACGGCCAGTGGGTCGTCCATGGCTGGCTCAAGCAGGCCATCCTGCTCTACTTCAGGCATGCGCCGATGGTGGAAGGTGCGCGGGGCGACTACCACTGGCACGACAAGATTCCACTGAAGCGAGACCTGGCCGCCCAGGGCATTCGCATCGTGCCTCCCGGCACCGTTCGGTACGGGTCGCACCTGGAGCGGGGCTGCGTCGTGATGCCCGGCTACGTGAACATCGGGGCCTGGGTGGGGGCTGGCAGCATGGTCGACACCTGGGCCACCGTGGGTTCCTGTGCCCAGATCGGACGGGGGGTGCACCTGTCCGGTGGGGTGGGCATCGGTGGGGTGCTCGAGCCTCCGTCTGCCCGGCCCGTGATCATCGAGGACGGGGCCTTTATCGGGTCTCGGTCCATTGTTGTCGAAGGGGTTCTGGTGGGTGAAGAGGCCGTGCTCGGTGCCAATGTGGTGCTCACCGCCAGCACGCCGATCATCGATGTCACGGGCCCTCAAGAGGTCATTCACAGGAGTGTTGTTCCCCCCCGAGCGGTGGTCGTGCCCGGGAGCCGACCCAAGACATTTCCCGCCGGGGAGGTCCAGCTGAACTGCGCGCTGATCATCGGACATCGCAAGGAGAGCACCGACCGTAAGACTTCCTTGAACGACGTCCTGCGCGAATTCGCGCTCTCGGTCTGAGCAGCCGAAAGCGAGAGGAGGGTCTGAGGCCTTCCCGCTGGCTCCCACTGGCTCTGGTGGTCCTGTGGCTGCCCTTCCTGGAACAGCCGCTGGTGCTCGACGAGGAGAGCTACCTGGCCATCACGGGCCAGATCGCGGACCACCCCTTCCGGCCCTATGACTGGTGGCGTCGATGGCAGCCCTGGGGTGCGGAACGGGTGGAGAACGCTTTCGTCTACGCTCATCCACCAGGGCACTTGTGGTGGGTCGGGGCCTGGCGTGGCCTGGTGGGCCAGGGACTCCTCCTGCGAATCCTGACCACCCTGCCCTGGGTTCTGCTCCTGGGATTCTCGATGGGGAAGCTCGCGGAGAACGCCACCCGTCGGCCCCACACCGCGGCCTTCGTCTTTCTGGCATCGCCGGTGGTCCTGTTGGCGATCCACAGTGGACTCATGCCGGACCTGGGCACCGCAGCCCTGGGCACGGCGGGGATGGCGGCGTGGCGAGAAGCCCTGGGTCGAAGAGACCGGGTCCACCTGGAGTTTGCGGCTCTGGCCGGGGTCTTTCTGGGGTTGGCGTGTTCCTTCAAGTACCCGGCCCTGGTCCTGGTGCCGGTGATCGTCCTGCACGCCATCCAGAGACGACAATTCCGCCAGGCCTGGCCGGCCTGGGTGTCCTTTGGGTTGGTCTGGGGTTCCGTTGAACTGTTGCTGTGGGTTCAGTACGGGGGCTTCCACCTGTTCGAGGTCCTGGCCCGGGCACCGGAGATTGGTCGAGGGCCCCTGGCCGGTCGGGTATTCGGAACCCTGGTGCGCCTGGCGCTTGTGGTGTGCCCTGTGGTGTTGCTGGTGGCCAGTCGATGGCGGAGAGTCGGACTGGTGGTCTTGCCACTGATGGCGGTGGCGGTGCTCCTGGTGGTGGGCCTGGACGAGTTGGGGCCGGTCCATGCTCCGTTTCTGATTCTCTTTGCGGCCGGTGGCATGCTGCTGGCCTCCCGTGCGGTCTGGGGACTGATGCCGCGGGCCTCCGAACGCCGGCGCCGGAAGAAGGATCGGGATGACCCTGTCCTGCTGGGGGGCTGGGCCCTGGCCGTGATCCTGGGGGTCATGCTGGGCCACAACTACGCCGGTGGGCGCTACTTGTTGTTGGCGGCCCCTCCCCTGGCCGTGCTGGTCGGTCGTACGGCGGAGAACACCCCGGGTGGCAAGCTGGTCGCTCGCATCAGCAGCCTGGTCTGGGTGTCTTTGGCCCTGGCCCTTGGACTTGCCCAGTCCCGCCAGGCCAAGGCAGTGGACCTGCTGGCGACCCGGGCCTCGGTCCAGGCGGAGACCGGGCGCTACACCGGCGAGTGGACCTTTCGTTGGCGGATGGAGCGTGAGGGATGGACGGCCTGGGTTCCCGGCGAGGAGTTGCCGGAGGGGGTCGTGTTGGCGGTACCGGTTCACAGTTCTCCGGCGCCGGTTCCCATGGAGCGGCTGACCCTGATCACCGAGCTTGTCGCCTCTGACCACCTGGGGTTGAGGGTCCTGGACCTGGAGGAGGGCATTGGCTACCACGCCGAGACCCTGGGCCCGCTTCCATTCGGGGTGGTGCGGGCACCGCTGGAGCGGGTGAGACTCTACGAGGTCGGACCGTGAGCGCTGGCACCCGACCGCCCCCGAGCTTCGAGGCCATCTTCCTGGGGCCAGCCCTGGATCGAGAGGCCACCCTGGATGCCTTTGTGGTCGGGCTGGCTCGGCGTCCCCTCGTCACGGTCAGCCTGTTGGTGCTGATCGTGTCCCTTCACCTGGGGGTGGGCGGACTGGACCACGCCGCCGGGCGCGTGGGGATCGGGGGAGCCCTCTTCTATGCGCGCAGTGCCGAGAGCCTGGCGGTGGCCGGTGCCCGCATCTCCGAAGCGGTGGCCATCGGCCAGTTGTGGCGGCTGGTCTCCTGCATTCTTCTGCACGTTGACTGGTTTCACCTGGGGCTGAACGGCCTGGCCCTCTTTGGCCTGGGACGGATCTGCGAAGCGCTCTATGGCCGGGCCCGGTTGCTCACGCTCTTTGTCGTGTCCGGGCTCGGGGGGGCACTGCTCTCGCAGCTGGGGCCTGCATCGAGCAGTGTGGGGGCTTCCGGCGCGATTTTTGGCCTGATGGGGGCCTGTATGGCCTTTGGTTGGCGTTTCCGCGGTGTCCTGCCGACGGGTCTTCGAAAGCTCCTGGTCCGGGGACTCGCCCCCTGGGTGGTGTTGAACCTGGTCATCGGGTTCAGCGTGCCTCGCATCGACAACCTGGGTCACATCGGCGGGTTGTTTACGGGAGGGATCTGCGCCCTGCTCCTTCGGGATCGCGTCATCCCGGGCGAACCGCGTCAGAACAGCGCCAGAGGTGGAGCCCTGACGGGCCTGTGTGTGGGGCTGCTGTGCTGGAGCCTGATGAATGCAGGCTGGAGTGTGCAGGAGGCCTTGGGGTCGTTCTGAACCGCGGAGAGCTATTGTTCGGACTTCGGACCTTCATTCTGAGTGGCCGGACTCTCCTCCTCCTGGGCCTCCATTTCTCGGAGCTTCTGGTCTGCCTTTTCCCGAAGTTCCCGTCGCTCGAGCTCTCCGAGGATCGTGGTGATGGCCCGCACGACGGAGAGGTGCAGTCCCACAAAGGACACGCCGTAGTACCAGTCCTTCTGTCTCGGAGCCTGGGCCTGTTCGTGGGACACCCTTATCTGGACCTTGAGCAGCTTTCCCTCGTAGGGCAGGAAGGTCTTGAGGACGAGTCGATGGAGAGGCGCCTTGAAGGTGGCCAGTTGCTGCTTCATCCGAATGCCGCACCCGCCCCCGGAGATGTTGACCAGGCGACCTCTTCCCACGCCCAGGAAGTCCAGTCCATCCAGGGCCCCGGCACCCACGATGCTCTCGACTCGCTCCCGGGCCTCCTCGGGAAGCGCGGACGCGTCCAGGGGCAGCAGGTTGTCGGGAATGATGGGTCCCCGTTGGTTCTTGTCCTGGACCTTCAAGGCACCTTCCTGCCCGAACCTCAGGCCTTCCATCGGGAAATCTTCCTGGAGCTTGAAGACCCAGACCGTCAGGTTGCCATGGAGTTGCATGCGGTGTTTGGAGCGCAGACTGAAGGCGACGACGTCATCGGGTTCATCCACGACCATGGTGGCCGGTCCGCCGCCGGCCGCCCCCATGCAGTGCTCTTCGAGCACGACGGTGTGGAAGATGTATCGGGCGTCATGTCGGGCCAGCTCGATGTGGACGGGTGCCCCGATATCGATCGGGGCGGTCTCAAGAGGCGCTGCGAATCGGATGGTCAGTTTCCCGCTTCTGTGGCTGATGGAGACCTTCTCTGTGGACAAGATCTCGAAGCCATCCTGCTTGATCGAGAGGGTTGCGTGCCGGCCGAGGATCTTCTGGAGTGGCTGTTCGGGCTGGGCATAGTCCAGCTGGGTCTCGGGCCTGAGTTGGCCGACCAGGTACCAGAAGTGGTTGATGAACTCCCGCCCTCCCTGTGGGAACAGGTGGTGGATGTTCTGTCCCACAGCCAGGCGCAGGCCCTCCTCTGATTTCCCGTCGTGGATTCGCTTGATGCCCGAGAGGGGTTGCTGCCACAGCGTGCCCTTGCCCGGCTTCAAGAGCAAGACGGTGTCTGTGGTGACGATCAGCCAACCGGCAGAGAAGGCGCTTTCCCCGTGGTGCAGCAGACACCACTCGATCAGGTAGAAGTGCTTGGAGTTGCTCGAGAGACCAGCCTTGCGCAGTGCAGCCCTTGCCTTGTCGTCGTCGACGGCAGACTGGCGCTCATCGACAAAGAGAGGCTCTTGCCGGGCGGACATCAACAGCATGCGGAGCTGTGCCAGCCGCTGTTGAGGGTCTGTCACCATGAAGACCGTGTCCTGGTCCTTGATGTCGGTGATCACGAGCCTCTGTTCGGGCCAACCCTGGATATCGACCTTCAAGATCCGGGGGATGTCGAGGTCGATGGTCTGGGCGCCCACAAGGCTGTCCAGTTGGGAGGTCGGGCAGAACAGAACTCGGTCCTGGTTGGCCAGGAGGTTGCCCTTGATCGCCAGTGGGCCCTTGTACAGCCTTCCCTCGCACTCGAACCCGACCGTGGTTCCTTCCAGGTGACCGCTGAGGGACTGCAGAAGCAGGAACAACCTGGAGGTGTTGGAACCGCCGAGGACGACGTCCTTGCCATCAATGACCATCTCCAGCTTGTTTGCCAGGGTGTTGTAGCGGCTGGTTTCGACCTGGTGGAGTTCGGCGTCGATGTCCAAGGCCCCGAGCAGCGCTGTCTCCAGGCCCTTCTTGGTCTCCAGGCGCAGGCGTTTGTCGGTGAGCACGGCAAGGCCCTTGGTGCTCAGGTTGCCCTTCAGGTAGATCAGGACGTCTTCCTGGAAGAGCACGGTCTCCTCGAGCGCGGCCCGATCTTCCTCTGTCAGGGCCTGACCCCCCTCGGCGGCCACATGCAGGTCCAGTCGTTCCTTCATCCGGTGTGCCCCGACCCCGGAGAAGCGGTGGGTCTTGCCTGACACCGTGACGGTCAGCATCTTGTTGACGCTTGTCAGCCCCACCCCTTCGACGAACTTGAGCTTGATTCCCAGCGGCCTGGCCCCGGCCAGCCTGCTCAGGCCGCGAGTCGGGATCCAGACAAGGCGCAGGGTGGTCAGGGTCAACTCACCCTGGAACGCCACTGGCCCCTTGTGGAGAAGGCAGTTGTCAGCGGTGACGACACGTTCGTCAGGCTTCAACTTGAGCTTCGCCATCCTCCAACTCGCCCGTCAATGGAGGCAACCATCGCCTCGACCCCTGATATCATCATTTCCGATGATGGGTAGGGGCGGCAATTCACCGCCGGTCAAGAGTCTCTTTCATCTCCCTGTTGTTCGTTCAGATCAGCCCGACATCGGCGAGCAGGAGCTGGACAACAGACTTCAGCATCTGGACACGATGGGGCTCTTCGAATCCCATCCATGTCTCCACACAGACACCCACGCAGTCGATCGCTTCCACGATCACCTCGGTGCTGCTGGTGGCCACCGGGTAGTACAGGGGCGCCCAGTGCTCTTCGTCGCTCGAAAATCGAATGTTGAGCTGGTCGATCACCCGTCCCAGGATCGGTGGCATCGGCTTGACGCCGTAGACCAGGGTCTGGCCAAAAGACGGGACGACCTGGGGGTCGAAGCGCTTGTGGGACTCGTGGAGGGTGGCGACCAGGGTGGGGCGTTCATCGAGGACGAGATCCATGAACTGCCTGGCCAGCCGGCGTTCCCGGTCTGGCGACTCCGCGTCCCCGGGGAAGCAGCGGTTCAGGTCCAGTCCCCCCGGCGCCGCGCGCTGCCTGGCCCGGTAGGCGGGGGGGTTCATGACAGGGACCACGATCAACTTTCCCCGCCGGGGGGCCAGGTCTTCCTCCAGCAACTCGAAGAGCGCATGAGCTCCTGCGATCTCATCGCCGTGAATGCAGGCCTGGACCAGGGCCGTGGGGCCGGGCTGGGCGGCCTCGATCACGTGCAAGGGCAGGGTTGGAGAAAAGTGGTGGATTCCGTGAGAGAGCGGCATCGACCGACGATAGCCTGTTGATACCCTGGTTGACCTTGACGACCGACTTGCCTGTCCCTGAGACCGTCTTCTCCGAGATGGTGCGTGTGCGCCGGGATCTGCACCGGCACCCTGAACTCTCCTGGGACGAGCATCGAACGGCTGACGTGCTCCAGACCGAGTTGGGTGAGTTGGGATTGACCTCCCGTCGGGTCGGAGGGACCGGGGTGGTCGTGGACCTTCCGGGACCGGAGGGCGTCCCTCGGGTGGCCTTGCGGGCGGACACGGACGCGCTTCCAGTCCAGGAGGAGACCGGGTTGGCCTTCTCTTCGGTGAACGACGGTGTGATGCACGCCTGCGGTCACGATGGACACAGCAGCATGCTCCTGGGGGCTGCTGCACTGCTTCGGCGTGGGCCACTCCCCGCTCCGGTTCGGCTGATCTGGCAGCCCGCGGAAGAGCAGGCCACCGGTGCAAGGGCCTTGATCGAGGGGGGCTGCCTGGAGGACGTGGGCCTGATCTTTGGAGGGCACATCGATCGGCGCTACGATGCGGGCCAACTGGTGGTGACCGATGGCCCGGTCAACGCGTCCACCGACACGTTCGCCATCGAACTTCGGGGCCGTGCGGGTCACGGGGCTCGGCCTCATGAAGCCGTCGACACAGTGGTGATCGGCAGCGCACTGGTCATGGCGCTCCAGACCATCGTGTCCCGCGAGATCAACCCGGCCCACCCAGCGGTGCTCAGCGTCGGCATCTTCCAGGCAGGCCAGGCCCCCAACATCATCGCAGGACAGGCGCGGCTCGAAGGCACCCTGCGGACCCAGGACCCGGCGGTGCGAGAGCAGCTTCGCCAGGCCGTGGTGCGGATTGCGGAGTCGGTCGGAGCCCAGCAGGGTGCCCGGGTGAGCGTGTCTCTGACGGAGGGCACCCCGCCCTTGAAGAATGCCCCCGGTCCCACTTCGATCGCCCGATCGGCCGCTGTGGAGATTGTGGGTCTGGACCGGGTTGTTCCCCTGGCCTGCGCCAACATGGGGGGCGATGACTTCGCCTTCTTCCTGCGTCATGTGCCGGGTTGCTACATCCGCTTCGGAGCGCGACCACCGGGGGGAGAGGATTGTCCGGCCCACAGCGGCCGCTTCGACTTTGACGAGACCGCCCTGGCGACAGGAGCCGCCTGGTTTGTGGCGGTCGCTCGCCGGGGTGCGGAGGCGCTGGCCGCTCAACACCCGGGCCCCTGAGTCTCTCGGGCCCCGAAAACCAACGCCTGGAGGGTGGCTACAGTTGCGGCCCTTCCCCGGGGCGTGGCTATCCTGGGTCCGCAATGTGGTGGCTGATTTCTCTTTTCGCCTGCTCCAGTGGTGGAGATGACACCGGGACCGGGGATGACGTGACCTGTGATCACGGCGATGTGAACCGGGATTTCGGGTTCATGGGAATCGACGTGAACACGGAAAACGCCCTGCCCCATCATGTTTCCTTTTCGGTGAAGCTGACGGCAAGCGCCTCGCTGGCACTGTCCTGCATCCTGGATTCCGACACCGCGGAGGTTCACCAGCTCGGCTCAGATCAGGCCATCTGCCACGAACTGGACCTTCATGGGTTGTTGCCGGACCAGGACTACACCTGTTCCCTGACCTCGCTGGAGGTCACCGAAGAAGTTCGGGTGCGCACCGCGGAACAGGTGGCGCACATTCCGGAGACCAGTGTGGCCGAACACGATGAGAGCCGCCGCACCGGGGCCTATACCCTGGTGTCCCACCTGGAAAAGACGGCAGAACCCAACCAGCTCAAGCTGCTGATCCTGGATCCCGAGGGCCGAGTGCGGTGGTTCCACTTCCTGGATCCTGGCCACGCCGGGGATCTGGACCACCAGTTCCTCGAGGATGAGCACATCTTCTATGGGGGTGCCTCCGGCATACCGCCCTCGATCGTGACCCTCTCGGGAAAGATGGAGTGGGTGGCACCGGGCCCTTCGACCGAGGGCCGTACCCATCACCACATGGAATTGTTGGATGACGGGGATGTGCTGATGCTGTCGAGCATTCGCAACACCGACGAAATCGGGGAGTTCACCGGGTTTGCGGTGGAGAAGGTCGACCTGTATGCGAACACCGTGCGCTGGACCGTTGACAGCCAGGTGGCCGTGGATTCGGGGCAGTTGGGTCGTCAGGATGACGATGCAGACCCCTGGCATCCCAACGCCCTGGTTCCGATCGAGGACAGCGATGGGGAGGGGGTGCTGGTCAGCCTGTTCGAGATGGGTCAGATCGTGCGCATGAGCCCCGAGACCGACGAGGTCCTCTGGCGGATCGGCAATCCCGGAAACTTCACCCTGCTCGACAGTGCCGGAGTGCCCCAGGCCGCCTCGAACTGGTTCACAGCCTCGCATGCGCCGGAGCTAAACGGGGACCTTCTCCTGCTCTATGACAATGGCACCCGGCTCACTGGCAGCCGGATCGTTGAAATGGAACTGGATCTGGATGGCTGGACCGCCCGAGAGACGTGGAGCTGGACCGAGGAGGGCTGGCAGGAGCCCATCTGGGGGGATGTGGACGACCTGGGCAACGGCCACCTGCTGATCACCCGCGGACACTGCGACGAATGCGGGGGTGCAAACCCGGATTCGCGCTCCGAAATCCTCGAGATGGATCGGGAAACCAGAGAAGTTGTCTGGCGAGTGCGCTTTCCCAATGCAGACGATGGTCTGTATCGCTCGGAGCGAATTGACGGCTGCGATCTCTTTGCCAACCTTCAATATTGCGAGTGAGCCTTGTGGGCAGAGGAGATTCGGTAGACTCGGGGCATAAGCGCCGACACAAATATGCACGCCCTGGGCCGCATGGTCTTTCTGTCCTTCTTTGCCGCGGCCTTTGGTGCCGTGGTCTTGGGGGCCCTGACCCTTTCCATGAGCATCCTCTGGGTACTGGTTCTGCTGGTGCCCCCGTTCCTCTTGGGGGTGCGGGACATGATCCAGACCAAGCGGGCCATCCTGCGCAACTACCCGCTGGTCGGGCATGGACGGTACCTGCTGGAAGCGATCCGTCCGGAGATCCAGCAGTACTTCATCGAGCAGGGCCTCGAGGGCCGCCCGTTGAACCGGGAGGAGCGCTCAGTGGTCTATTCTCGGGCCAAGAAACAGCTGAGCACCAAGCCCTTTGGGACCCACAAGGACGTCTACGCCGTGGGCTACGAGTGGCTCAACCACTCGATCGTGCCCAAGGACAAGCCGAAGGAGCAGCCCCGGGTCGTCATCGGGGGCAAGGACTGCAAGCAGCCCTACTCCGCCTCGGTTCTCAACATCTCGGCGATGAGCTTTGGATCGCTGTCTGCCGCCGCCATTCGGGCCCTCAACGGAGGCGCTGCTGCCGGGGGGTTCTTCCACAACACCGGCGAGGGCAGCCTCAGTCAGTACCACCTGGAGCCCGGCGGGGATCTCTGCTGGCAGATCGGCACCGGGTACTTCGGCTGTCGGGACGATGAGGGGAACTTCAACCCCGATCTCTTCCAGGAGAAGTCCAATCATCCCCACGTCAAGCTGATCGAGATCAAGCTCAGCCAGGGCGCAAAACCCGGAAAGGGCGGCATCCTGCCCAAGGAGAAGATCACGGCGGAGATCGCCCGGATCCGCAACGTGCCCATGGGCAAGGATGTCATCTCCCCCGCGTACCACAAGAGCTTCAACACGCCGACCGGGTTGTTGGAGTTCGTGGCCCAGTTGCGGGATCTCAGCGGTGGCAAGCCGGTGGGCTTCAAGCTCTGTCTGGGCAAGCGCCGAGAATTTTTTGCCATCTGCAAGGCGATGATCGAGACGGGAATCAGTCCGGACTTCATCACCGTGGATGGGGGCGAAGGAGGCACAGGTGCCGCTCCCCTGGAGTTCAGCAACTCCGTGGGTTCACCGCTGGTCGAGGGCCTGGTGACCGTCCACAACGGGCTCCGGGGATTCGGGTTGCGGGAGGACATCCGACTCATCGCTTCGGGTCGCGTCATGACGGCCTTTGGTGTGGCCAAGCGCATCGCGATTGGCGCGGACCTCTGCAATGCCGCCCGGTCCTTCATGTTGGCCCTGGGCTGCATCCAGGCGCTCCGGTGCAACCTGAACGACTGCCCGACCGGGGCCGCGACCCAGGATCCGCGACTGGTCAAGGGCCTGGTGGTGACAGACAAGGCCAAGAGGGTCCAACACTTCCATTACGAGACGGTGAAGACCCTGATGGAACTCCTGGCCGCTTCAGGGCTCAACCACCCCGACGACCTTCGTCCCTGGCACATCCTGCGCCGTACAAGCCAGTTTGACGTGCACCACTATGGCGAGATGTTCCACTACCTCAATTCCGGGGAGATCCTCCAGGAACCCCTGCCCAAGGGCTATGCTCGAGCGGTCAGTGCTGCGTCGAGTCAGACCTTCGGCCATGTCTCCCCCGACGAGACCCACAAGGCCCCGGCACGAAGCAAGTAGCCTCGAACCGGGCCATCCCTGTCACTCGGGGATGAGGTCCTGCCCGGGAAGCTCTGTCAGGGCGTGGAGATGAACTCCCGGCCACCCTCGGAGAGGTTGACCGTGTAGGTGTCCTGGTCAAAATCGACGTAGTGGTTGTCCACGAAGAACTCCATCATCTTCGAAAACCCGGCATGGGCGATGAAATAGCGTTGTTCGCTGAAGTCGTGGAGATCCTTCATCGCCATCGTTCCGCCCTTGTTGGCGAGGTGTTTGAGCACTCCCCGCTGGGCCTTGGCTCGATGGCGTTTCACCTTTTCCTCGTCGACGGGCTTGGGGGCTGCAGGCGTGGCCTCCGGGGTTGGGGGCGGCACCTCCGTGGCAACTGCCGGGGGTGGTTCAGGGCTCGCAGGGGCGGGCTTGAGCTCGCTCTTCGATGGCGGAATTGGAGTGGGTGACTCTGGCGTGACGGCCTGGGGTTGGTCGCCAGCGAGTCGTTTCAGGCGGCCCTTGAGGCGACTTCGGATGCCCATGACAAGGCCTTGGATGGGGGGTGGCGGTAGGGTGTAGCGGTGATCTTCCTATCCGGCCATCCCTGGCTGCTCACCCTGGTCCTCTCGTGCCAGCCCGACTCCATGACCGTGACCGGAGATGGGATCCGGGTGATGATCGCCGATGTGAAGGACCTGGTCCTGGCCAAGAACTTCCGGGTGAGCCTGGACACCGAGGATGCGGTCCATCTTCGCTGCGAGGCCACCGAGGACCCGGACGAGGTCCACGAGCTTTGGACTTCCATAGCCACGGAGCACAGCTTCGGGCTCTACGGACTTCTCGGGGACACCGCCTACGATTGCCAGGTGGAAGCCGGGGGAGCCGCGCTCGACTTCAGTGTGACCACGGAGGCCTTGCCGGGGTGGGCGCCGGCATGGACCGTGACCGGGACGACCTCGGGCTACACCCTCTTCAATCACCTGCTCAACGGGCTGGAGGCCAATGAGCAGAAGCTCTTGATCGTGGATCCGGCGGGCCGGATTCGCTGGTACCACCTGTTGGAGGAAGAGGTTGCGGGCGACGTGGACAGCCGCCTTCTCGACGATGGAAGCGTGCTCTATGGAGGCGGGTATGGAGCCCCACCGCACCAGATCGACCTGGAGGGCCAGACCCTCTACCAGGGGGACAGCCCCCGGATCGGGAAGAGGCATCATCACCATGTGGAGCGCCTGGCGGACGGGACGGTGCTCAGCCTGGTGAGCACCGACAACGCCCTGTCCACAGAAGAGGAGGGATGGACGGGGTTTGGCATCGAGGTGGTGGACCCCGACTCCGGAGACCTGGCCTGGTCCTGGGACAGCCAGGAGGCCGTCGATGCCGGACAGTTGCCGCTTCCGGAGTCGGACAAGGACCCCTACCATGCCAATTCCGCCTGGTGGACCACCGACCGGGATGGCCCGGCGATCTATGTGAGTCTCCGAGACCAGGATGCCCTGGTCCGGCTGGATCGGGACACGGGGCTGTTCTCGTGGACCCTGGGGGTCGGCGGGGACTTCACACTGCTGGACGAGGCTGGAGAACCGGCGGACGACGAGGACTGGTTCTACCTGCAGCACGCCCCTGAGCTGACGGACGAGACCCTGGTCGTCTACGACAATGGACATGGCCGGCCCGGGGGGGCGTATAGCCGGGTGGTGATCTACACCCTCGACCTGGCCGCTCGCACCCTCCAACAGGTCTGGGACTGGACGGAGGAGGACTGGCTGGAGCCGGTCTGGGGAGACGCGGACCTGTTGGAGGACGGGAATGTGCTGGTGGCTCGTGGTCACTGCTGGGACTGCAGTTCCGCGGATCCGGACGGGCGCTCAGCTCTCATCGAGCTGGAACCGCAACAGGATGTACCCACCTGGCGCCTGGACTTTATCGGAGAGTTCGATGGGCTCTACCGGGCACAGCGCATCGACGGGTGCGCTCTCTTCAGCAACCTGCGCTGGTGCCCTGGACCCTAGGAGGCGTTGACCGGGGGCATGGCCTGGGCATCAGGAGCTCAATTCGTCTTTGAGTCCGGCCCGCTGGAGCACGCTGGCCATGTCGGCAGGCAGGGGGGCGCGGATGTGAACCTCTCCGCCATCGGGGTGGGGCGCATGCAGTGCCCGGGCATGCAGGCAGTGTCGAGGGTGACCCAGTCGCTCCCGGAGGTCAGGGAGTGGGCGCTTCTCAAACAGGGAAAGGAAGACCTCGGGGGGTTGGCCATAGATCCGGTCCCCCAGGATCGGTGCCCCGGCGTGGGCCAGGTGGACGCGGAGCTGGTGGGTACGGCCGGTGTGGGGTCGACAAGAGACCAGGGAGACACTCCCCAGTCTGGCGAGCACGCGAAATGTGGTCCTTGCCGGTTGGCCGTCGGCGGTGACACCCCGCTTCAACACGATCGGGCTGTCACGGTCATCACCGACAGGGGCATCGACGGTCAGGGTCTCCCATGGGGGGTCGCCACGGACGATCGCCCAGTAGGTCTTGCGTACCCTCCGAGCCTTGAAAGCGGCTTTGAGATGCTGGTCGGCTGCAAGGTCTCGCGCCAGAAGCGTGATGCCCGAGGTGTCCCGGTCCAGGCGATGACAGAGGCGGAGCTCCTCGCCTGGAAAACGCTTGCGGGCAAGACCGATCAGTGACCAGGCAAACTGGGCCCCGACCGGGTGACAGAGAAGGTCGGGTGGCTTGGAAAAGGCCACCAGTCGCGGGTCCTGGTGGACCACCAACGGGCAGGGGGGTTCAGGGCCGCTGGCGAGCAGATCGGGCATGGTCAGGCGCAACACTTCTCCTCCTCGGACCAGGGAGGAGGGCTTCAGGGAGCGGTCTGTCGCCAACACATGCCCCTCTCGCACCGCTCGGCTGGCAGCGGAGCGTGAGAGGTGTGGGAAGCGCCGCGCCAGGAAGGCGTCGAGGCGCATGCCTGTGGCCCGCTCGGGCACCATGACCGGACGATGGTCCATGTTCCGAGGCTATGGGTCGAGGAGGTCATTGGCCAGCGGCTGGACCTCCGAGGGCAAACGGCACATCTTGTAGGCTCCAGAGTGGTGCCTCCGTCGACTGTGGTGGTGGCACACATCCGAGAGCCCGATGCCTGAGACCCTGTCCACTCCCCCTGCCCCTGGGCGAACGCTGCCCGACCTGGGGGTGATCATCGCCCTGGCCTGGGTGATGGCTGCGATTGGGGTGACCGTGCTCTATGGGGGCCAGTTGGGGTTTCGGGGCTGGGTCTGGCTGGGGGTTCACCATGTCGCCTGCGCCATCGGTTGTACCCACGAACTCTGGCAGGGCTGGAAGCGGCGGCAGCGGCGTGTCAGGGTAGCCACGCCCGGGGCGTCTCCGCCGGCCTGAGGTTTCGTTGGCCGGTGCTGGATTCCCACCGGCCCTTGTGCTCCTCCACCCGGTAGCGTCGCCACCAGACCCAGGCCGGTCCGGTGCGGACCTCCCAGACCACGTGAATCTGCTGGCCGCCCCGTCCTCCAGCTGGCCATGCCTTTCGACGACAGGTCCCCACGGCCAGGGTCTCGGGTTGGTTCGCCCAGCGGATGGCCACATCGGAGAGCACGGAGGCCTGGGCATTCTCCGGCAGCACGAGTCCCTCCAGGCTCCTGGCAACCTGGCGGACCACCATGGGCGGCAGGGTGCCTTCCGAGGAGAACCAGCGGCAGGCGAAATCGCCCAACTGGTCCACCATCTCCTCCCTCTCCACACCCTCGGGAAGATCCTGGCTCCAGGTTGCCGTGGGCGGTGGGGCAGGACGGGCCAGCTGGACGAGGTCTTCCGAAGGAGGCGGGAAGAAGGGGTCCTCTTCCAGGGGTTGGTCGCCGTCTCTCCGTGCCCAGTCGCCCAGCCAGGCGATCCCCTGGGGCGTGTCCGTCTGGGGGCGAACCCAGGCAGTCCAGGCACCGCTGGGTTGCAGCTGGCGCACAAGGGCATGCTCCAGCCATCCAGCGCCGGAGGCCAGGGGCAGTTGGCCCGCCAGGACGGTCCATGTGCATTCAGGGAGGGCCAAGAGCGCCTGTTCGATGGCGGACAGGTGGGATGGTTCGGTGCCTGCACCGACCACAACCAGTCGCTCGGTGGCGCTGACCCCCATCACCATCCAGGGCAGGCTGCCGTGGCGCTCGAGGTTGCGAGTAGCCGAGGCCAACAGGCCTTCCAGCGGGTCGCCGGCAGTCTGTGGAAACCGGAAGAGCTCGACGGCGATCACGGGGGGAGATTCTCCAGGGGGGAGCCCCAGCCTATCGATTGCCGGTAGTCGGTGCCCACCGGTTTCAAGGGTCGGCTATGAGGCTTCTGTGATGGAAAGCTGGCTGGACAGGGCATTCGTCAAGGTGATGCGTCACCGGCCTTTCTTCTCAGATGGCTGGGGTGACCCGGACCGCCTGGACGTGGTCACGAGGCTTCCCACGGATCGGGAAGACGTGGCGCCTATTGCTGTCGATTGGAGCCCCTGGGAAGGGCAGGCAGGGGTTGAGGTCCGTGAGGGGGTCTTTGCCAGTCCTGAAGGCGAGGTTCTGGGGTTGCCTCTCGAGAGCCGTCATGCGGTTGTCCGCCATGTTCGTCCTCACGGGCTTGCCACGGGCCCGCTCTGTCTCCACCTGGCGGCCACCGGGGAGTTCGGGTTCAAGCGACGCATGCGGTTGGCGCTCCCGCTGGCCAGGGCAGGAATCGCCTCGTTGCTCCTGGAAAACCCCTACTACGGCACCCGTGCGCCCCCCGAGCAGCACGGGTCTTCGGTCCGTACTGTCGCGGACCTGCTGGTGATGGGGCGCGCCTGTGTCCAGGAAGCGCGTAGCCTCCTGGCCTGGTTTCATGCCCAGGGCCACGGGACGCTGGGCGTCAGCGGTTTTTCAATGGGTGGACAGACCGCTGCGATGACCGCTGCCTCCTGCCCCTTTCCGGTGGCCGCCGTCCCTCTTGCCGGTTCACACTCCGCGACCGCGGTCTTCCTGGATGGGGTCCTGCGCTACGTCGTGGACTGGACCGCCCTGGCACCAGGTGGGGACCAGGAAGCTGCCCGGGAACGACTGAAGACGTTGCTCAGCGCCCTGTCCGTGGCATCGCTGCCGCCCCCGATCATTCCCCAGTGCTGCATCCTGGTGTCCGGGTCCCAGGATGCCTTCGTCCAGCCGCACTCCACCCGGTTGCTGCAAGGCCACTGGCCCGGTGCCGAACTCCGGTGGATCAAGGCGGGTCACGTGGGGGGGTATTTGTGGGGCCAGAGGCACTATCGGGGTGCCATCGTGGAGTCTTTGCAACGACTGGAGGCCGCCCTGGACGGTGGCGTCGGTTTCGGAGGGACGAAAATAGTGCCTTCGGGCGTATGATCGAGGGACGCCATGCTTCTCTTCTCCTTCATCACCGGTGCCTTGGCAGCTGCGCCTGATTTTGTGGGTGAGCCTTCCCGTGCCGCCAGGACAGCCCGTATGGCCTGGGAGGCTGCGGAGCTGTGCACCGGCTGGGCCGCCCCCGGGCACCCCCAGGTGGAGATCCTCAGTCTCGAACCGGTCGGGGAGCAGCTGGTGGAGGGTCATCGGGACGCAGAGGGCCTCTACCGGATTTCGATCTTTGGCCGTCGACCGAATGAATTGGCGATTGTGCGGGAGGTTGCCCGCTCCTGGATCGGGGAGGGGCCGACGACCCTGTCAGTAGGCCGGCTGGAGCTCCTGGTGGACTGCATTGCCAGCCAGGACGCCCGGACGGTCAGCCGGGTCCCGGATGATGGGCGGCCCCTGGAGGCGATGCCCGACCTGCTTACCTGGACCAGCGACGACATCGGAATCCCGACGTTCGATCCTTCACAGCCGACCGTGGCCGGCTGGTGGGGCGCAGCTCGCCTGTTCCGCCTGGCTTCCCTTTTTGTCGACCCCGTGCACTTCTGGCCTCAGACCCGGCTGTTCGGGTGGGACGAATTTGCCGGGTTGCTTTTGGCTGTGGGCCCCCAGGGTGAGTCGGTCATGGGCATCGTGGCTGCCGGGGCAGAGAAGCAGCGCCAGGCGCTGGTCGATCTGGATCGCGATGGCCTGCCGGACCTGGGCGAGGAACTCCTGGGGACGGACCCGGCGAATTGGGACACCGACGGTGATGGCTGGTGGGACGGGGCCAAGCGACCGGACCTGGAGGAGGCGGTTCCCCTCCCCCGGGATGGACTGCCAGTTTGCCTGCCGGCGGGTGGCAATGGACCGATGGGGGGCGTGGTTCTCGACGTGGGTGGCAACCTGCGGGGGCCCGAGGTTCCCGAAGTGATCCTGTTGATGAAGACCCGGGAGGTGAAACTTCTCACCGGTTCGAACTACCACCGGGTTCCGTCAGGTCGTCCCGCAGTGGTCCGTCTTTCGGGCGAACTGGACAGGTCCACCGGTGGCGTATGGGTTGCACCGGTGGGTTCCGAGGCGCAGATCCGGACAGGCTGCATGGCGGACGATCGCATGGTGGTCTGGGCTGCCCATCCCTCCCAGCGCAAGTCTGTCCAACGGTTTCACGCGCTGTCGGTCGAGGCTCACAAGCGGGCAGAAACCCTGCTGGGACCCACCCGGGTTCCACTCACTGTCCAGCTGGGAGACCCGCAGAACTGGGTCGAAGAAAACACCGTGGGGCTCAGCCAACAAGCCCTTGCCTGGGCGGAGAAGACAGGGCGCCTGGACTGGCTTGCAGCGCTCTCTGTGGCGCTCTGGCGCACCGATGCCAAGCTGGATCCATCCCTGCGCTATGAACAGGCAGAGGCTCTCGCTCGAGCCCTGGTGGATGACGCCCCCGAGGACCTGGTGGTGGCCGAGAGTTGGCGAGAGGTCAACCAGTGGACGCGCATGGCGGAGAACTGCGAGTCCGGCTGGCGTGGACTGCTGGTGGACGCTGCCTGCTGGATCGAGTGATCCTGGACAGAAGACAGGTGTTCCACGTGGAACACCTCTCCCCTGGCGTTGCGGGGGCTCCAGGCTCCCTGTTCAGTCCTTGCAGGCGCCGTACACGATGACCCGTTCATAGGGTTCATCGCCAAACGACCAGGGCGCATAGGTCTCCACCGGCGGATCCCCGGCCACCAGGAAGGCGTGCAGGTTGGCGCCACCCTGGGCCGTGTGGACCCGGGGTCCCCACCCGTGGTCCTCGATCTCGAAGGACAGGACCTCTCGCAGGCAGGTGTCGGGTGCGGGGGACTGGGGCCAGGGTGTGGAGGCCACGGCAAAAGGAGGAGAGACGGGGCCGTTGTCCTCGATGGGTTGCCAGCCCTCGGCCTCCAGGTAGTGTTGCCAGCCCCAATGGCCGGCAAAGGTACCGGGTGGTCCCAGGGAGGCCACGCGCATGGCCGCGTCTCGTTGGGCCCTGGCGAATCCCAGGTCATCGACGCTGAGGGCCAGGGCCAGTGCGGCCGCCACGGCCACATGAGCCATCAACTGTCGGGAAGAGGGCTTCAGGCGAAGAGCAGCGATGGCCAGGGCCGGCAGGAAGGGCAGCCAGTAGCGGGTTGCCGAGAACCGCAGGACGAGCAGGAAGGCCAGGCCGCCCAGGGCCCAGAGAGCCAGCAGGACGTCATCTCGTCGGGCTCGTCTCAGGGTACTGAAGGCCAGGCCACCGGCGGCGCAGGATGCCAGAGTCATGGCCAGGGGCAGTCCGGTCTGGCCGCTCATTCCCGCGGCTCCAGCGCCCAGGATCAGGCCGACGAGGATTCCAGGGACCGCACGGTTGTTCCAGCTGACCAGTGGCAGGAGTCCAGCCCCTCCGAGCATCGCCAGGGAGGCAACGGTCTTGCGTACCAGGTCCTGACCGCTACCAGAAACCGCCTGGAAGCCGACCATCGCGGTGGCGTGGATCTGGCCATAGGCCGCCAGGTCGTGGCCCAGGAGAAGGACAGGTGGCAGGAGCACCATCGCCGCGTCCCGCAGCCGTCCCCGTTGCCAGCCAGCAAAGAGCAGCAGAGGCACCAGGCAGACACCGGAGTAGCGAAACCAGAAGGCGAAGCCCGCCAGGAGTGCCCAGGCCCAACTTCGGCGGGAAGAGCCCAGAAATCCGCCCACCCCGGCCACGGTGCAGGCGAAGAGAGGCAGGTCCGGGGTCAGGGACTGGGCGCCGAGCAGGACCACTGGCGCGGTGCCCAGCACCAGGAGGGCGGCGCGGCCACCACCCGCAGACGCCGGCACCAGGACCTGGCCCAGCCGCCAGCAACCCCAGAGAGCCAGGGCCAGCCAGGGCCACATCCAGAGGTGCAGGACCACCTCGCTGGCGTCGTGGACCGGGGCCAGCCACCAGGCGAGGCCCGGCGGGTTGGACAGCACATCGAAGGCCCGTTCGGTGGTTCCCTGCCAGTTGATGAGCACATCGTGAGGTCGCCAGGGATCCTGGGCGGCCCCCTGGGCCAGCCGCAGGAAATTCGCGTCGTCCACATGGACGGGCTTGGTCACAAAGGGCAGGAGCATTCCCACCACGAGCACACACACGGGCCAAGCACGCTTCATCGGCGCAGCCTAAGGGATAGAAGCCCTCACCGTGAACACCCTGTGGGACATCGTGGTTGTTGGTGCCGGTCACGCCGGGTGTGAGGCCGCTGCTGCAGCCGCGCGCCTGGGTTGTCGGGTGGCGATGATCACTCTGCGCCTGGACCATGTGGGCCGGTTGTCCTGCAACCCGGCGGTGGGAGGTCTGGCCAAGGGCCAATTGGTTCGAGAACTGGATGCACTGGGCGGTGTGATGGCGCGGGTGACCGATGCCACGACCCTTCAATTCCGTCAACTGAACACCCGAAAGGGCCTGGCCGTGCGGTCCAGTCGGGCCCAGGTGGACGTGTTGCGCTACCCGGCCGAGATGCGGCGGCAACTCGAGGCTGTCGACGGCCTGGCGCTCTTCGAAGGAGAGGTGGCCGGTCTGCTGCGCACGGGATCTCGCGTCCACGGGGTGCGTCTCCAGGACGGGCGTCTATTTGAGGCCGGGGCCGTCATCCTGACCACCGGAACCTTCCTGGGCGGGCTGCTGCACCAGGGCCTGCAGCGCCAGACCGGAGGCCGGATCGGGGACGGTGCTTCCCAGGTCCTGGCCGATGAGTTGCGGGACTTGGGGTTGCGACTGGGCCGTCTCAAGACCGGCACGACCCCCAGGGTGGCTGCGGACAGCATCCGGTGGGGGGCCTTGCGGGAACAGCCTGGAGTTCAGGGCCGTTTCTCCTTTCGCCCCTCGGCCCAGAAACTCCCCCAGATCTCCTGCCACGTGGGCTACACGAATTCGACCACACATGACCTGATTCGAGCCGATCTGCACCGGGCACCGATGTTCACGGGCCAGATCTCCGGAACCGGACCCCGCTACTGTCCTTCCATCGAGGACAAGGTCGTTCGCTTTCCTCAGCGGGAGCGTCACCTCCTGTTCCTGGAACCCGAGAGCCTGGACACGGATCGGGTCTATGTGAACGGCCTGTCGACGTCGCTCTCGGCCGAGACCCAGGAGCGGGTCCTTCACTCCATCGTCGGACTGGAACAGGCGCGGATTCTCCAGCATGGCTACGCCGTCGAATACGACTTTGCTGACCCCAGGGATCTCGACCGTGGTTTGCAGCACCGTGCCCTGCCGGGGCTGTACCTGGCGGGGCAGGTCAATGGAACCTCGGGCTACGAGGAAGCGGCGGTCCAGGGGTTTGTGGCAGGGGTCAGCGCCGCGCGTGGCGAGCCCTTCGAGCTCGGGCGTGACGAGGCCTACATTGGCGTGCTCATCGACGACCTGGTGACGCGCGGGGTTGGAGGAGAGCCCTACCGCATGTTCACCAGTCGGGCCGAGCATCGTCTCCTGCTCCGGGAGGACAACGCGGATCTTCGCCTGATGCCCCGAGGGCGCCAGTTGGGGCTGGTCGAGGACTCGGACTGGCGGGCCTTCGAGGTGCGGAAGCAGGAGGCTGCCACCGGTCAGAAGGCCCTGGCTGGGGCGGTTCACCCGGCAGCCGAGGTGTTGGCCACCCTGTCGGCCCATGACCTGGGAGGGCTCCAGAAGCCCGCCACCTTCGAGACCCTGTTGCGGCGACCTGAGGTGCGCTATTCGGACCTGGTCCTGGCCTTTGGCTTGCCGGAGGTCCAGCCGGAGGTGGCGACCTGGCTGGAGACCGATGCCAAGTACGCCGGGTACCTCCGCCGAGCCCGGTCCAAGGCCCGTCAGACCCGTCGCATGGCCGGTCTTGCCCTGGCCGGGGTGGACTTCGCGCTCATTCCGGGACTGTCCACCGAGGTCAAGCAGCGCCTGGCGGAAGCGCAGCCCACGGACCTGGGGGCGGCAGGCCGTCTGCCGGGGGTGACACCGGCTGCGGTCACAGCACTCTCGGTGTGGGTGGCCCGGCAGCGCGGGCGGGGTCATCCCGCGTGACACCACTGACGCCAGCGGAACAGGCCCACAAGACCCTGTTGTCCCGGTGGCGCAAGGCGATGGACCTTGTCGGGCCCGGTCCCCTGGAGCCCCACTTCGAGGACGCCGCCCGGGCGGTGGACTGGCTGGATGCCAGGGGAGGCTGGGTCGATCTGGGGAGTGGCGCCGGGTTTCCGGGAGTCGCCCTCGCATCTCGCCACCCGGAAGCTCGGGTGACCCTGGTCGAGTCCAGGCAGCGAAGGGCGGTCTTTCTGGAGCAGGTGGTGGCGGAGAGTGGACTCTCCCGACTCGAGGTCTTTCATGGCCGGTCGGAGGCGCTGGAAGCCGGGGTCTGGGACGGCATCATCAGCCGGGCCTATCGCCCCCCCATGGACTACCTGGTGGAGGCCGGTCGACTCCTGCGGCCAGGTGGCATCGCGGTGTTGCTCGCTGCCCGCGAAACCCCACCAGAGGTGCCGGGACTGGAGGTGTTCCACGTGGAACACTATGCCCTCGGTGAGCGTCCTCGACAGGCCGTGGGTTATCGCAAGAGCCCTGTCTGAAGTCCGGGAGGACCTGTGTTCCTGGTTTCCCTTGTCGCCCTGAACGGCTGTGGTGGTCCCACCGTGGCAGCCATCGAACTGCCTGAAGAGGTGGTGTCCCATCGTCTTGGACGAGTGGACCTGCAAGGACGGGTTCTCGATGCCGCAGGCGAGGAGCTTCCCCGGGTTCCCCTGGTGGCAGTTGCCGTGGCTGACGAGTCTGTGGCCCGGCTTGGAAAGGATGGGAGCGTGGCCTGTGAGCGCCTGGGGCGGACCCAGCTGGAGGTCCAGGCCGGGGAACTGACGCAGAGTGTGCCTCTGAATTGCCTGTTGATCTCCGCCATCAAGCCAGCCCAGTCCAGCTTCTCCCTGAGGGCAGGCTCGGAAGAGGGTCAGCCGCTTCAATGGATCGTGCTGGACCTGGCGGGCCAGTCGGTGGAAGGGGTTCCCGTGAAGCAGGAGGTGGACGACCCGTCCGTGGCTCGGCTTCGAAAGGAAATGCTCTATGGAATTCTCCCGGGTCGCACGGTGCTGCGGGGATCGGCTGGTGAACTCACGGCAGAGGTGGCGATCCGGGTCGGGAGGTTGGACCTCAAGGAAGAGGGGCTGGTTGTGCCCAAGGCCGGCACGGACCTGGAACTCAAGGCGGGGGAGTGGACCCTGACCATCAGCGCCCAGGACGAGGTGACGGTGGAGGTCTCTGGCGGCCGATGCTCCGAGACCGATGCCCAGCTGGTGCACCATCTTGTCTGCAGGCCCGCCACCGCCGTGAAGCTCCACATCGAACCCACGGGGCTCTTGCGGAAGTCGACCACAGCACATGTGCGCGGGGTCTTCTTTCCAGGGAATTGATCCGGGCGCCCTCGTGCGCGCGAGGGAACTCGGAAGAGGTTCCACGTGGAACAATTCCCAGGAATCTCATGTGCGACATGGGACAACTCTTGCATTGTCAAGACTGATTCGGTAGGCTGGTTTTCCCCCCGCGGCGCCACTCAGGGGCCGCGCCCCATCCCCTCCAGACCGCCGAAGGCCATGCCGCGCATTCTTGCGATCTCCAACCAGAAGGGAGGCGTGGGCAAGACCACGACCTCCATCAATCTTGCCGCGTCGCTCGCCCACCTGGGCCAGCCCACGTTGCTGGTAGACCTGGACCCTCAAGGAAATGCCAGTTCCGGACTTGGTTTTCCAAAGGAGGATGTCAGTCAGGGAACCCTGGACATGTTGTTGGACCACGCTTCACTGCGTTCCGTCCTGCTGCCCACGGCCCTGGATGACCTGCACCTGGTGCCCGCGACCCGGCAACTCATCGGGGCCGAAGTCGAGCTCATGCAGTGCTTTGGTCGCGAGATGCGGCTGCACAAGGCGCTCGCCGACATTCCAGAGAGCTATGAGTGGGTCATCCTGGACTGCCCACCTTCGCTGGGTTTCCTGACGGTCAACGCGGTCGCCGCTGCGGACAGTGTGCTGATTCCTGTCCAGGCGGAGTACTACGCCATGGAGGGATTGGGCGAGTTGCTGCGCACGATGAGTGAGGTCCGCAAGGCGCTGAACCCCCGGCTGGCTCGAGAAGGGGTCGTGGTCACGTTGGCAGACCACCGCACGAACCTGTGTCGCGAGGTTATCGACGAACTGCGCACCGTGTTTGGGGAAGAAGTCTTCACCACCATGATCCCGCGCAATGTCAAACTGGGCGAGGCGCCTTCCTACGGCAAGCCCGCCCTGTCCTACGCTCCCTCCAGCGTTGGCGCCCAGGCCTACCTGGCCCTGGCCCGGGAGCTTCTCACCCGAAATGCCTCCTCCTCCTCCCAGCGACGGACAGCCTGATGAACTCCCCCGCAAACCCCCGCCGCCGCCACCTGGGCCGCGGTCTCTCGGCATTGATTCCCGACCAGATCCTGGATGATGCCGGCAATGCTGTCAGTGGGGTGCTCCGCACCGTTGGCCTGGATGCGATCCAGCCGAATCCCGAGCAACCCCGTCGTCACTTCAAGAAGTCGGCCCTGGAAGAACTCGCGTCCTCCATCCGAGAGCACGGTGTGTTGACCCCGCTGGTCGTTCGACCGGTGGGGACCTCCCAGTTCGTGCTCATTGCAGGTGAGCGCCGCTGGCGTGCCGCCGGTCTCGCTGGCCTTCATGAGATCCCGGTCGTGGTGCGCCACGATGCAGAGGATGAGGCGGTTCAACTGGCCCTGGCCCTGGTCGAGAACCTGCAGCGGGAGGACCTGGATCCGATCGAGTCTGCCCAGGGCTATCGACGGCTGGTCGAGGACCATGGCTACACCCAGGAACAGGTGGCTCGCAAGGTCGGCAAGACCCGCACCACCATCGCCAATGCCCTGCGCCTCCTTCGTCTTCCAGAAGGGGTACAGGAACTGCTGCGCGAGGGACGGATCAGCACCGGACATGCCAAGGCCTTGCTGGCCGTGGATGACCCCGAGATCCAGCAGGAGATCCTGAGCCAGGTGTTGGCTCGTGACCTGTCGGTTCGGGCGACGGAACGCCTGGCTCGCACCCAGTCAAGGGTGACGCGGACGGTCCAGGTCAAGGAACGCCGGGAGCGTGTCCTGGACTATGCCTCCCAGATGTTGACCCGGTCATTGAACACCCAGGTCCTCATCCACCCTCGCAAGCGTGGGGGCGCGGGAAGGATCACCATCGAGTACTACTCCAACGAGGACCTGGAGCGTCTGATCACGGCGCTGCGCGGCAACGAGTGAGCAGCTCGACCGAGCGCCCGCTCAACGCCTTTCTGGGACGTGGGGCCACCTACCAGGGTGACCTGAGTTTTGAGGGTCGGGTGCGCGTGGATGGGCACTTTCAGGGCCGGATCTACAGCGATGAGGTGCTGGAGATCGGGGTCGATGGTCGGGTCGAAGGGGAGATCGATGCCGAAGAGGTCATCCTGGCGGGAAGGGTGGATGGACGCATGAGGGTTCGAGGCGTCCTGCGTGTGGTCAGCTCCGGGCGAATCAACGGCCAGGTGGAAGCAGCAGCGATGGTCACGGAACCCGGGGCGATTCTCTGTGCCGAAGTGCGCGTTGGGGACGTCCTGATGCTGGGCGGTGAGCAAGGAGAGCCGGCCGCGAGGTAGTCTCTCCAACCCCGGGAGCGACGATGGCCAGAGGCCGCTTTTACTGGATGCTGGTCAGCCTCTTGAGCTGTGTCCTCGGTTGTGGCGCGTCGCCAGAGGCGCCAGCGGAAGAAGCAGAAGAGGCGGTGGCCGAATCGACGGAGGCCGAGGTCCCGGAGCCTGCTCCTCTGCCCAAGCCACTGATGCGCCAGGCCATGCACTGCTGCAAGAACCTCACGATGGAGCCGGTGTTGCGGGTCTACCTTGCCCTGGGGGAGGCGCTGGCGGACAAGGATGTGTCGGCGGTCAAGAGCCGTCAGCTGGAGTTGGCCCAGTCCCTGGACAAGGTCAAGCTCAACGAAGAACAACTTTCCTACCTTCGCTCGTCAGTCGCGGAGATTGACTCGGCCGACATGGCATCGTCCCGCAAGTCCTATGGCCTGATCTCGGAGGCTCTGATGGGGACGCTGGAGCCTTCCCAGGCAGGCACCCTGGACCTGGCCATTGCCTATTCGCGTCGTGCAGATGCCCACTGGTTTCAGGAGGGTGTCGAGACCAAGAGTCCCTATGGGGATGGCATCAACAGCTACAGTTGGGGCACTCGGGATGAGGTGAAGGCTGCCGACGAGGTCCGGGAGAAGGAGCGTGGCAGCCGTCCCTGACCGGCCGCTGGTGGTCGGTGTTGCCGGGGGAACGGCTTCGGGCAAGACGACCCTGGTCCGTCGTGCGGCAGAGGTCCTGGGGTCTGAGGGGCTGTGGATTCCTCATGATCGGTACTACCTGGATGTGCCCGACCCCAGTCAGCACAACTATGACCACCCGGATGCCCTGGACACGACGCGACTGGTTGCGGACCTGGCGTCCCTGAAGGCGGGTCGGCCCACGGAGTTGCCGGACTATGACTTCCGGACCCATACCCGGCGCCCACAAGGAGAACTTGTGCAGCCCTGTGCGGTGCTTCTGGTCGAAGGCATTCTGGTGTTGGCGACCCCGGAACTGAGGCGCTGCCTTGACCTTCGGGTGTGGGTACAGGCCGATGACGACCTGCGGTTGGCCCGTCGACTGGCCCGGGACATCCGTGCACGGGGCCGCACGCCGGAAGATGTGCTGCGCCAGTACCTGGAAACCGTTCGGCCGATGCATCGGCAGCACGTGGCGCCATCACAGGCCCATGCGGACCTCGTGCTGGACGGCGAAGGCGAGCAGGAGCATGAACTGGCCCGGCTGCTCGGGGCGATCCAGCAGTGCCGGTCTCTCGGTCTCGACCCTCATCCGTGAGCAGTGGGGTCAGTCTTCTTCTTCGGCTGTGGCGTCTGATCTGCCGGTCGGGGTGAACTTGCGGGAGGCAGCCTTTGCGGCGTTGAGCGTCAGCTTCAACTCCCAGATGGCACGTTCACCTTCCGGGTCCTCGGCCATGACTCGGGTTGTGTAGGACGTCGTCTCCTTGATCTCGTCAGAGGCGCTGAAGTGCAGCACCCCCTCTGAGTCGATGCTCAGGCCGGGCGGCGCATCTTCCAGGGAGAAGGTCAGTGGGTCGTCGTCGGGGTCTTTGACATCGATCACCAGGCCGTCCAGGTTCGCGGCCCCCTTGGACGGCTTGATCATCACGGGGGGAGAATTCTGAATGGTGACCCCCTCCGTCATGTACACGGTGTCGTTGGGGCCGTCGGTGACGTTGATCTCCACCTGGACCACATCGCCCTTTTTATAGGGGCCGCTGGTGAGCTTCTTGCCCGTGGCGCCAGACAGCGGTTTCTCGTTGATGAACCAACGGAACAGGGTCCGCAAGAGGTCCCCGTCCGGGTCGTGGAGATCCGCCAGAACCTGCAGATCTTCGTCGCGCCTGGGCTTCTTGGGGTCGATGCGGGCCTGGCGGACGACTGGAGCGCGGTTGGCCCCCGTCGGAACCTCTTCCTCTACGAAGTCACTCAATGGCTCCACCGCGGTGTCGATGGCCGGCTGGCCAAAGGTGGCCGGATCGGGCCGAGGAGCCCGTTGTTCCTGCTCGCATCCGGCGAGCATCATCGCTGTGAGGGCTGCGATCACCATCTGCAGTGCTGCTTGAACCCGGCAAGTGCGCGATTATACGAATCATGACCCTTCCGGGGCAGCCATGAACCTGGAGATCACTGTTTACCCTGGTGCATTGACGCCCGAGGGGCTGGCGGTCGAGCTCTCGCTGCGGTCGACGCGGCGGGTCGCCGTGGACGTTCTTTCAGTGGTCGGAATTTGTGAAAATGGGGCCGAACTTGGTCCCAGGATCCTGGTGCCGTTGCCCGCCAAGCTCCTGGGAGAGCGCCGGTTGAAGATCCAGTTGCGCATCGGCGAAGTCGTTCCGGCCCAGGTCTGTTGCCGGGCATGGCTGGTGGGTGAAGAGGCCCCTCTGGAGGTCCGGGTGCCGGTCAGTGTGGGTGAGCGCTACCCGGGGCTTTCCGTGGCGCATGTGGCCTGCCTGGACGAGGTCAGCATCGAACACGACGAGGGCGCCTTCCAGGTGTTTGTTCAGGACTTCTTTCAGGGCGTCGACCCGGCAGAGATGGGTCTTGACGAGGTGGAAGAAGCGCTGAGAGACCTGATGTTGGACGACTGAGAGTTCGCGGTTTCGTCAGTGTCGGGTCTGGCTGGCGTCCTCCCAGACGTCCTTGGGAGGCGGAGCCTTCTGTCCTTCCAGGTTCTGGCGGCGCCAGGCCTGGATCCGGTGCAGGCGGAGCAGGAGGGCTTCGAGGCGTTCCTCCTTGCGCCACCGCTCGCGGGTGAGGTGGTTGCGACGGCGCACGGTGAAGGTGGCAGCCATCAATCCGAGCACTGCAATACCCCACCACACGCCATCCCCGGTGAGGGGCTCCAGCCAGATCAGGGAATTGTCCAGCCGGCTTCTCCAGCGGGCGTCCAGGTCCTCGGGGTATTCGCCGGTCGCCTCACGGAAGGCCGCGGTAAAGGGCGCTCCTCGCGACAGGGCATGGGTCAGGGTGTGGACCGACTCCAGGCCGTGTTCCGCCACCAGCCATCCGATCAGATCGGCGCTCTGGGCATAGGCCAGCCGGGCTCGCAAGGGATCGTCGGGGAAGCCATGGCCCAGATCCTTCAGGCTCAGCAGCCCGCGCCCAAGCAGTCCACTGGCAATCTGGCGGGTGGTCTCCGGGCCGTACTCCCCGGCCACCCACTGAGCCAGGCCCTCTTGAAGCCAGGAGGGGACCGGACGGGCGCCAAAGGCCTCTCCCAGCAGGACATGGGTGATCTCATGGTCCAGGACCTGTTCAATGGGGCGAGCGACGCCACCTCGGGTGTGGCTGTCCCGCAGGAAGATGAGGGTTCTCTGGGGCCAGGCTGTGGCGTCTGCCCAGGCGGGAACCCGCCCCGGCTGGAGCTCTCGAAAGGTGGCATCGCTGTCTGCCAGGTAGACGTCCATTGTGCGTCCAGCGGGCAGGTCCAGGCGCCGCGCGATCTCCGGCACCGAGCGTGCAGCATGGTTCGCCAGGCGCTGGGCCTGGCCGGCCAGGGATGAAGGAGCGTGCACCCGCGCGTAGAGCCCGTGAAGGGTCACCCATCCTCTGGGGGCTGCAGGAGGAGGGTCCAGCCGAGCAGCCATGTCTGGCGCTTCAGGAGGCAGCGCCCACTCTGCGGCAGGCAGGGGCGTGGAGAATAGAAGTGCCATGGTGGTTGTCAGCAGGAACAGCATTCTTCGAACCATGGGATGAATCTAGACTCCAAACGGGAAGTGACAACCCGGGTCATGGACTGTCATCGGATATGTTCCGCATCCACTGGATGGAGTCACTATGTCTTCGCGCACACTCATCGCTGTTGCGATGTGGGTCGGCCTGGCCGCCGGGTGTGTGTCCACCAAGATCCGCTCGGTCCAGAGCTTTGTCGATTTTCCGGTGGCGGGTGCCGTGTTGGTGGCGGACACCTACTCCTGGCGGCTGGTCGCACTGTCCGGCCACCGGGTGGATCGGGTGGACGACGGCCGGCTGTCCATCGAGGTCCGGCTGAAGAACCTCTCGGGACTGGACCTGCCTGTCGAGATCAAGACGGTCTTTCACGGGGCCGATGGGGTCGTGGTTAGCCAGGATGCGGACTGGCGCCCTGTGGTCATTCCAGGCAATAGCGAGCACCGGTACCGGGCGATCTCCGACAATCGTTTTGCGGCCAGCTTTGAGGTGACACTCCGCACCCCCCTGACGAGGGGCCTTTGACTCCTCCACGATAGAATCCAGGGGCTGGAGGCTTCGATGCTGTGGATGATGCTGGTGATCGGCTGCCAGGAGGCGACCCCGAACTGGCGCCTGTTGGAACCCTATGGGGCCCAGGATGCCTCGTCCTCTGCGGATCAGGGGGCCACAACTGCCCTGGCCAGTCAGCTCAATGACGCCGAGGAAGTTCTCCAGGCCAAGCTCGAGGAGGTCGACCCCGAAGAGGGCTCGCAAGCGCAGGATGGGGACGGGTTCGACAACCCCTGGGGCCCCAATGCCACCGCCGCAGAAGAGATCCCCGTGGCGGCCCCGGAGGAGGAGCCTGCCACCGGTTCCGGTGACGATTTACCAGACCAGGCGCCCCAGACCCTGGAAGACCAGGGTTCGGAACTGTTTGGTCTGCCGAGTAGCGCCGCCTGGGGGGTCCGCCTGTTGGGGACCATCGCCCAATCACAGCCACCGCGGGCTGCACTCGGGCTTCCAGATGGCACGGAGGTGGTCGTGGCGCCGGGCTCCATGCTGCCCTCGGTGGGCATGGTGATCATCTCCGTGGGGCAGAACAGGGTCCAGGTCGCCCGGGTGTCCCCGGCGGGAGACCACGCCGAGATCGAGATGGTGAACCTGGTGGCCCAGTACGCACAGACGGCTGAGACCCCGGAATAGCCCCAATGCTCCCCTGGTGGAGGGGTGACAACCGGCAAGGGTTGAGGTGTCGATGGCCCGTCGTCACCAGGTGAGCGCCATCGACACACCCGGCCTCTCTCGGTCCCTTCGTGCTCCGGGCCTGGCTCTTGCCAGGGGTTGGGCAAAGTGCGCGACCCTCTCCTGGTACCGGGCCTCCTCGCTGTGTTGGGCGTCTGTCTGGGGTCTGCCACGCCCGGCTCCTGGGAGCCTGCGTGGGTCGGGGCGGTGTTGTGTGGTCTGCTCGGGTTCTTCGGAGCCCGTCACGGGGCTCGCTCCGCGCTGTTTGCGGCCTGGGCAGGGATCCTGTTGCTCGGGATCACCGCACCCCGAGTAGCGCCCCCACCTCTTGTTTTGGAGGGGCGGCATGCAGTCATGGGCCAGGTGCTCTCGGCCTCGGGTCGTCGGGTGCTCGTCCAGGTTCGGTCTCTGGACGGGGTTCCAGAGGAGGGCCGGGTCCTCCTGGACCTGCCTGAGCCGGGGCCCGTGCGGGGGGACCTGCTGGCTGTCTTCGGGCGATCGGTGCCCTTGCTCGACCCGGCACTCCCCGGCGAACAGGACCCGTCTGCCCTGGCCCGGTCCCAGGGAGTGGCCAGTCGGTTGCGGGTCGACCAGGTGCAGATCTTCGGGGTTCCGCAGAGGCTCTCCCCGGCCTTTGACGAGGCGCGCCACGGGGGGGTCCTGCGGGCCCTGGCCGCCGGGGATCGGGGAGGGGTGAATCCCGAGACCCTGGATCTTCTTCGCCGCACAGGGACCCGGCACCTGCTGGCGATTTCAGGACTGCACGTGGGGCTGGTTGCCGGCCTGGGGGCTCTGTGTGGCCGGGCGCTCTGTCGCCCCTGGATTGCCCTGTGGCCCCTCCTGGGGGCGGGTTGGCTGCGGTTCTTTCCGGTGCTGACCGGGTTGGCTGCCGGCTGGGCCTATGCCGCGGCGGCGGGCTCTGCGGTGTCCGCCCGAAGGGCCCTCTGGATGGTCATGGGGGTGCTGTTGGGGGCTGCCTCGGGTCGAGGTGTGCGGCCATGGAACCTGCTGGGAGGCGCTGCCCTGGCGGTGTCCCTCTCCTCGCCCTGGGAGGTCCGCACCCTGGCCTTTGGCCTGTCCTTTTGCGCCGTGGCCGGAATCCTGTGGGTTGTTCCGCGCCTGGTTCGGTGGTTGCCACCGGACCTTCCACGGCCCGTGAGCTGGCTGGCGGGGTCCGTGGCCGCCACCCTGGGGGCCACGGCGGGCACGCTGCCCCTGGTGGCCTGGGTCTTTCAGGACGTCGCCTGGACCGCTCCCCTGGCCAATGCGCTCGCAGTACCCCTGATCGGTGGGGTCGCCGTTCCGGCGTCCCTGCTCGGGGCCCTTGGGCTTCCAGGGGCGGTGTGGCTGGCGGATGGGGCGGTGGAGGTGGCGTTTACATGGCTCCAGTGGGTCGCTGGACCGGTGGCTCATCCGTCGGTGGGAATCCTTGGGGCGGCGCTGGTTGTGGCAGCTGTCGGGGCGCTGTCTCGCCCTGGCCTGTCCCTGTTCCTGGCGCTTGCCGCATGCCTGCGAGCCCATGGGGTCGGAGTGTTGACGGTCACCTTCCTGGCGGTCGGCCAGGGGGATGCGACGCTCGTGGAACTTCCGGGTGGCGGGCGGCTGCTGGTGGATGGAGGCCCTCCCTCTCGAAGGGTGCTCCACTGGCTTCGTCGGGCTGGCATCCTCTGGCTGGATGAGGTGGTGCTGACCCACCCCCACCCGGACCACGCCGGGGGTCTGTTGCCGGTGCTCGAAGAACTGGGTGTCGGCGGGCTGCGAGTCCCCCGGTTTCCGCGGCCCGAAGAAGACGGGTTCGTGGACCTGTGGGTTGCTGCCCAGGAGAGAGAAGTCCCGCTGATAGGCCCCCATGAGCCGAGCCTGGATGGGGTCGACGTGCTCCACCCGTCACTGGAATTCCTGGAGAGGATCGACGACCTCAACGAGGCATCTGTCGTGCTGCGCATCACCCATGGCCAGACGGATCTGCTGCTGACTGGAGACATCGAAGAGCGGGGGGAAGAGGCCCTGCTGAGGGGAGACATCTCCCCAGTGGACTGGCTCAAGATCCCCCACCACGGGTCTTTGACCTCTTCCGCTCCTGCCCTGGTCGCAGCACTGGCGCCCAGGGTCGCAGTGGCCTGCAGTGGGGTGGAAAACCGCTACCGCCATCCGCGGCCGGAAGTCGTGTCTCGCTATCTTCGACAGGGCGCCCAGGTGCTGCGAACGGACACCCAGGGGACCGTCCAGCTGCGCTCGGATGGTCGGCGCGAGAGCTGGCGCAGCTGGCGTCCGGGACAGGGCTGGAGCTCCTGGTCTACCCTCGAACCTGGAGGCTCCATGGAAATGCTCACCTTCCAGTCCAGCCGGTGGACGGCCGGCAATGTCTTCTTCCCGGACCGGGTGACCCTGGAAGAGAACCACGTGCTCTACCAGAAGAACGGGATCATCAAGCGGGACAAGGAGACCATCCAGTTCGAACAGATCAGCTCGGTCTCCGTGCGCAGGGGGTGGTTCTTTGCGCTGTTGGTGCTGGAGACAACCGGGGGCACCCGGCCCATTGTGCTCAACGGGCTGTGGGCCAGCGAGGCGGAGGCGGCCAGGACAGCGCTGATGGCGCGTATCCATGAGCGCCAGGTTTCCCTGGAAGACCGTGTTCTGGGCCTGCTCGAAGAGCAGAACCAGTTGTTGAAGCGCCTGGTGGTGGCGGCGGAGTCGGGAAGTCCGCCCACCTGAGCCGGGGGTGCCTCAGGACTCCTCGGTGTCCGGGGCTTCCGGGGTCGGAGACGGCTGTGTAGCAGGGACTCTCTTCGCCTTGACGGCGGCCTGCCAGAGCAGGAGCCAGGCGATGGCCGAGCAGACCCCGATGGCAAGGGAGATCGCCTGGGCGTTGCTCAGGACCTGTCCGATCTGGTTTTCGAACACGAACCCTCGGGCCACGTCGCCCCTCGCCAGCTCGTTCAGGGATCGGAGGACCGGGTAGATCGACAGGTACGCCAGCATGATCTGCCCATTGAAGCGCTTGCGCCCTCGCAGCCAGATCAGGAAGGTCACGAGCAGGGCCAGGTAGGTGGCGGCGTAGAGCTGGGCGGGGTGTACAGCCACGTGCATGGGTGCCACGGACACCGGGTCGGTGAAGGTGACACCCCAGGCCGCATCGGTGGGGCGCCCGTGGCAGCAACCCGCAGCGAAGCACCCCAGTCGCCCCAGCATGTGCATGATCGGAATCGCGGGGGCGATGGCGTCGAGGACCTTGGGGAGGTTCTGTCCCCGTTTTCGGGTCAGGATGACCAGGGTGGGCAGGGCGGCGAGCAGGGCCCCGTAGAAGACCAGGCCCCCGTCTCGAAGGGCCAGGATGCGCATTGGATCATCGTCGAACTGGTGCCAGTTCACCCGCACGTACTCGGCCCGTGACCCGATGATGCCTGCCACCAGGACCCAGAAGCCGACTTCGCGGAAGAAGCCTTCGGGGAGGCCGTCTCGTTCACCCCACCAGTCTGCTGAATAGGAGGCAGCGAGCACACCGATGGCGACCATCACGCCGTAGGTGTGGATGGCGAAGCCGTTGGGGAGGGTGAACAGGATCGGGTGCAATCAGGCGCCTTCGGTTGCGGTGGGACCTTCCCCGACCAGATCCGCCTCGCCCTTTCGATCCTCGAAGAACAGGTAGTGGATCAGGAAAAGGATGACGCCGACCACGATGCAGGCGTCTGCCACGTTCCAGGAGGGGTATTCACAGGTGTTGAAGCGGGGGGCCAGCCAGGCGCAGGCCTCGGTGCCCCGGGCGACGTAGAACCGCAGAAAGTCGGTGACACCCTGGTAGAGGGCCCGGTCGATGGCGTTTCCGACGGCACCAGCGGTGATCATGCCCAGGGTGAAGGTGAGGAGTTTGTCCTCTTCGACCAGCTGGTGGATCTGCCACACGATCAAGCCCAGCACGAGGGCCGTAAAGCCCAGGAAAATGATCATGCGACTGTTCAGGTCGCCCATATCCCCGAAGCTCCCAAAAGCAGCGCCATGGTTGGTGACGTGGACGATCTGGAAGAAGCCATCGATCACGTCAATGGCGTCTCGGCGACTCAGGATGTTGTTGCGGATCCAGACCTTGGTGATCTGGTCCAGGCCAATCAGGATCAGGTTCGTGATCCCGAACAAGAGCCACTTTCGGCGGGTGGGACTCATGGTCTTTCTCTGGAAGCCCGGTGGTTGTAGCCGCCTGCCTTGAGCGGGGCCAATGCCGCTGTGCGCTCCGGGGGATACGCGACCCTCCATTCCCTGCTAGGAGCTGAGTTCATGGAAGTCGAACGCGAAGCGATGCCCGTCGATGTGTTGTTCGTGGGTGGGGGCCCCGCCTGCCTGGCAGGGGCCATTCGACTGATGGACCTGATCGAGGCCCACAATGCGGGTGTTGCCGACGGCAGCATCCAGGGAGAGGTCCTGGAAGAGCCGATGATCGCGCTGATCGAAAAGGGCAGCGAGATCGGTTCTCACGCAATTTCCGGTGCAGTCGTGGACCCCCGGGCGCTCGACGAGCTCGTCCCCGACTGGCGGGATCGGGAGGATTTTCCCCTGGAGCGCTGGGTGGAAAAGGAATCCCTGTTTTTCTTGACCGAGCAGTTGGCGTTCAAGGCGCCGCTGATGCCCCCCGAGTTCCACGATGCGGGTTTGCCCATCGTCTCCATCGGTCGTTTCCAGCAGTGGTTGGCCGGCATTGCCGAGGAGAAGGGCGTGATGGTCTTTCCCGGGTTCGCTGGTTGGGACCTGTTGGGCAAGGACGAAGGGGTGGTCAGCGGGGTTCGTTGTGGCGACAAGGGTGTCGATGCCGATGGCACGCCCAAGGACAATTTCGAGCCCGGCATGGACCTGGAGGCCAAGGTCACCATCCTTGGAGAGGGACCGAGGGGTCACCTGACCCGCATCCTCATGAATCGCTTCCAGTTGGACCAGGAGTCCCTGCCCCAGGCCTATGAGCTTGGCTGCAAGGAGGTCCTGGAGTTCCCGGAGGGCACGGTCCAGGAGGGCGAGGTCTGGCTCACCGCCGGCTGGCCCCTGGCCATGGACGCCTTTGGTGGGTCCTTCATCTACTCGATGGGTGGCGACCGGATGTGCATCGGGTTGTTGGTTGCCCTGGACCACAAGGACCCCTCACTCGACGTGCACTACCTGCTTCAGAAACTCAAGAACCACCCCAAGATCCGAGAGAAGCTCGGCAAGGGCAAGGTGGTCAAGTACGGGGCAAAGACGGTCACCATCGGAGGGTGGAACAGCATTCCTCAGCTCTACGCGCCCGGGGCGATGATCGTCGGTGACTCGGCCAGCTTCTTGAATGCCTCCCGTCTCAAGGGCATCCACCTGGCGATGAAGTCCGGCATGCTCGCGGCCGAGACCGCGATGGAAGCGCTGGTGAAGGATGATGCCAGCACAGAGGTCCTGGCGGGCTTCAAGCAGCGGGTGGATGATTCCTGGATCCGGGAGGAGATGGAGCCGGCCAAGAACTTCCACGCTGGCTTTGCCAACCACGGCTTCCTGGGAGGAGGCGTTCGGTTCGGTCTGCAGAAGATCTTCGGGCCTGGCAAGACGGCGCCCTACCATGCCGACCACGAGAGCATGAAGCGACTGAGCCACGTCCACAACAGCAACCAGATGCCCTCTCGGGAAGACATCAAGTACGACGGTACCTACCTGGTGGACAAGCTCACCGATGTCTACCTGTCGGGCACCAAGCACGACGAGCACCAGCCCTGCCACCTGCTCATCGAGGACACGGAGATCTGCGCCACCCGCTGTGCCGAGGAGTACGGCAACCCCTGTGAGCGCTTCTGCCCTGCCCAGGTCTACAACATGGTCCCCAACGAGGAGACCGGTCGCAAGGAGATGCAGGTGGACTTTTCCAACTGCGTGCACTGCAAGACCTGCGACATCCGGGACCCCTACCAGATCATCAAGTGGGTTCCGCCGGAGGGTGGTGACGGTCCGGAGTACGGCTTCCTGTAGGACGACCCGGCGGCCTTCGGGGTTACCTGGAGGCCGTGCCCCAACTCATCCAGCCCCTGCCCGAAGGTCCCCTGGATCTGATCGGGGACATTCACGGGGAGTTGCAGGCGCTGGACCGTCTCCTCGCCCTCCTGGGGTGTGACCCGGATGCCGGTGTCGCCCAGCGGCCCCTGGTGTTCATGGGGGACCTGGTGGACCGTGGACCGGACAGCCCGGGTGTGGTGCGCCGGGTCAAGCAACTCGTGGAGGCGGGGCTGGCCTGGTGCATTGCTGGCAACCATGAACTCAACCTGCTCCAGGAAGACCGCAAGGAGGGAAACGGCTGGATCCTGGGCCACGAGGACACCTACCCGTGGAAAGAAGACGGCCGGGTGGAGCGTCGTGCCTTTCCCAGTGTTCAGGTCACTTCGCCCGGGGAGCGCGAGGAGTTGTTTCGGTTCATGGCCGGTCTGCCGCTGGTGTTGGAGCGGGAGGACCTGAGGGTGGTCCATGCATGCTGGGACCCGGAGTCCCTGGGCAGTCTGCCAGGGGACGGGGAGATCGCCAGGGTGGCAAAGGGGTTCCAGGAAACGTTGCTCCAGGGGCTCCGAGAAGAGGGTCTCCTGGCCCGCGCCAAGGAAGAGTGGGCTCGTTTCGCAAAGCTGAAGGACCCCTCGATCCGGCCCGATGTCCTGTTGCCGGGCATGCTGGCCGTGTCTCTGGCCGAACAGGCTGGCAATCCGATCAAGGTCCTGACCTCCGGGAAAGAGGAGGCCATCAAGGGCCCCGAGAACTTTTTCTTCGTGGGCGGCAAGTGGCGAGTGGTGCAGCGGAGTCGCTGGTGGGAGCACTATGACGACGACGCGGCGGTGGTGGTGGGCCACTACTGGCGGCGGCGCGGAGAAGCCGATCCCGGGAAGGACGACTTGTGGGACGAGGTCCCTTCCCTTGGGTGGGCGGGGCCCCGCGGCAATGTCTTCTGCATCGACTACAGCGTCGGTCGGCGTTTCCTCGAGCGATGGCAGGGGCGACAGGACTTTGTCGGTGGCCTGGCGGCGCTGCGGTGGCCGGAACGCACCGTGGTCTTCGACGATCGGCCGCAGGTGTTTGCGACCACCGGCTTCGGGGGCTGACTCAGGGGTCGAGCAGCCTGGGAAGCAGCACGCCGGAGGGCCCTTGCAGCCAGTGGTCTGCCGCTTCGGTGACCTGGGAAGGGTTCGGGTTCACATCGATGAGCTTCGCCCCGCTTTCCTTGGCCCTCAGTGCGATGGCGACTGGAGGCCAGACCATGCCCGAAGTTCCCACGACCAGGCAGGCGTCGGCCCGCTCGGCGTGGTGGAGGCAGAGCTCGAGCACCCCGGGCCAGTAGGACTCCCCGAACCAGAGGATGTGGGGTCGCAGGGCTGCGCCGCAGTCCGTGCAGGCGGGCACTGCAGCCTCGGGGGCCTTCGGATTCTCAACCAGGGGGGCGATGGCGCCACAACCTGTGCAGCGGCCTGTGTCGATGTTGCCGTGCATTTCCACCCGGGCCTGGCTCCCTGCACGGGGATGGAGTCCATCGACGTTCTGGGTGGCGAGGAGGATGGGGGAATCGGCCAGTCCCACCTCGGGGGTCCATCCAGCGTCCTGGAGTCTCCGTGCCTCGAACCGGGCGAGAGCCAGGTGTCCCGGGTTGGGTCGAGCGTCGTTGCAGAGACCTCGACGCCAGCGGTACCAGCGCCAGATCTTGGCTGGATCCTGGCGGAAGGCTGCCGGGTTTGCGAGGTCCTCGGGGCGGTGGCCTTCCCAGAGTCCCCCTTCGCCTCGAAAGGTGGGAATGCCGGACTCGGCAGAGATGCCGGCACCGGTCACCACCAGGACTCGGCGGGCATTCTCCAGGTCTGCCCGAACAGTGGTGAGCAATGAGAGGTCCGGGTGGGTCATCGCGGCCGATGCTATCTTGCGTGGCGATGAAGACCTTGGCTCTGCTGCTGATTCTGACCGGTTGTAAGAACGGGGACGATGGTTTCGGAGGTACTGGGGACCGCGTGGACCCCCCTGCGGACACCGGGCCGCTCGAAACGGGTGGGGACACGGACACCGGCGACACCAGCACACCGAACGACACTGCGGACACCGGAGGGACGGGTCTGGACACCGGTGACAGCGCGGACAGCGCGGACACAGGCCTGGACATTACCGGCACTGGCTACGGCAACGGAAACGTGGCCTACAACCTCCGGGCACCGGACCAGAGTGATGACATCTGGGCCCTGTACCAGCAGTTTGGTTCCGTGGTGCTGTTGACCTTTGGGGACGCCACCGATCCGCATTTCCAGGAAATCAGCAGCTGGCAGCAGGCTCTGGCGGACGAGTGGGGCATTGTGACCGCTGCCATGTTGATGACCAACGAGGTCCAGACCCAGGCCAGTGTGCAGGATGCTGCTGAATGGGCCTCGGCGAATGGATTGGACACCGTGCTCTACCGGCCCCTCGACGGCTCGGTGAGCACGGCTTCCTGGTCTCCCTATCCACCGGTGACCTACGTGATTGACCAGGAGATGGTCATCGAGTGGACCAACCAGGGAAACAGCGAAGAAGGCCAGGTCGAGGACCAGATCAAGGACCTTGTGCTGGGCCGTTAGCCCTGGGCCTGGTCCAGGGCCTGTCGGATCTGGCGGGCCGTGGCATGTCCGATGCCGGGGACGGCGCTCAAGTCCACGACCGTGGCATCTTCCATTGCCCGGGCGCTGCCGAAGTGCTTCAGCAGGGCCTTTCGTCGAGCGGGCCCGATGCCCTGGATCTCCTCGAGCACCGAGGCCAGCGTGCTCTTCCGTCGGAGCTTGCGGTGGAATCGGATGGCGAAGCGGTGGGATTCATCCCGGATGTGTCGCAGCAGGTTGAGCGAGGGGTGGTGATCTGGCAACAGGATCGGGTCCCGCCTTCCGGGAACGATGATCTTGTCCACCGGGGCGGTCTCTCCACGCTTTTTCTCGGTTCGTGGTTTGGCCAGTCCGATGACCGGTTGTTCGCTCAGGCCCAACTCCTCGAGCACCGATAGGGCGGCATTGAGCTGTCCCTTGCCGCCATCGACCACCAGTAGATCCGGGAAGATTCCCTCTTCGGTCGCTCGCCGAAAACGACGACCCAGGACCTCCGTCATCGTGGCGGTGTCGTCGGGGCCCGCCACTGTTCGGATCTTGTAGGTCCGGTACTCCTTCTTGGCCGGTTCGCCGTCCAGGAACACCACCTGGCTGGAGACCGGGTGATCTCCCTGGAGGTTGGAGTTGTCGAAACATTCGATGCGGTGCGGTGCCTGTGGGAGTGCCAGCATCTCCCCGAGTTCCGCCAGGGCCCGTCGCAGGCGATCGCTGCGTTGGGTGGATCGGCGGTAGCGGTCCCGGGCATTTCGGTGGGCCAGTTCGAGCACCCTGGCCTTGTCGCCACGTTGGGGTTGGAACAGGCGCACCTTTCGTTCGGCGATCTCGGAGAGAACCTCGGCCAGGGCCTCGGCACCGGTAGGCAGGGTGGGCACCAGGATCTCCGGGGGCACCTGGTGTCCCTGGCCGTACCAGGTGTTGAGGAGGGACGAGAGCAGGTCCGGCGATTCTTCGAGCAGCCCCTCAAAAGGCAGGGCGGCGGGCTCGAGCATCATCCCGCCACGCACGGGCAGCACGACGGCCACCCCCCGATCCAGTTCACGAAAGACCCCCCAGACGTCACGGTCACGGAGGCCAGGGTCCACCACACGCTGGCGCTCCAGGGTTCGCTCCATTGTCTGGATCAGGTCTCGCCACCGGGCCGCCTCTTCAAATTCCTCGGCTTCCGAGGCCTCTGACATCCGGTTTCGCAGGCGCTTCAGCACCTCTGTGTTGCGCCCTTCCAGGAAGAGCATCGAGTCACGGACCAGCTCGGCATAGGCCTCAGGTGTGGTCAGACCTTCGACGCAAGGGGCTACACAGCGGTCCATCTGGTAGAGAATGCAGGGGCGCTTGCGGGCGAGGAGTACCGCATCCGTGCAGGTTCGCAGCCGAAAGGTCCGATGGACGAAGTCCAGGGTTCGGCGGGCTCGTTGGGCTGAACTGTAGGGGCCATGGGTTCGGCTGCCATCCCTCGGAATGCGTCGGACAAGGGTGTAGTGGGGCCAGGGGCTCTTGGGATGGATCCGCAGATGGAGGAAGTTCTTGTCGTCGCGGAGCTTGACGTTGTAGCGAGGGGTGTGGCGCTTGATGAGGGTGTTTTCCAGTAGAAGCGCGTCCTTCTCACTGTCTGTCAGGACGATTTCGACGTCGTGGGCCTGGGCCACCAGGAAGCGGACCATGGTGCGCTCGTCCTGGCCGGCCAGGTACTGGCGCACCCGAGCCCGCAGGTTCTTGGCCTTGCCCACATAGAGCACGGCGCCCTCGGCATCCCGGAACAGGTAGACACCGCTGGAGGTGGGTAGTGCCGCCGCACGGTTGGCCAGGGTGGTCATGCTCTCTGGGTAACGGTGTGGAAACCCTCCCTGCATCGGTCGTCAGCCACGAGGGCTCCGTGGTTCAGAAGAGAGGTGCCTCCCTGATGAGCAGACAAGACCTCCACACCGGGCGTGGTCGCTCCCTTTCCCGTGGACGTTTCTAGGGGGCGTTCAGATCCAGGAGGAAGGGGTCGGTGGCGAGCAGATCCTCCGCCGTCAGGGTGCGGCAGCTGTTCAGGGCGCCTTTGACAGCGCACAGTTCGTGGAGGTCGGTGTCCGAGGGGACCTGGACTCGCACGGGCGAACGGCCCAGGGAGTGCTCGTCCAGGGTGATCAGGGCGCCGTCCGGGGTGGTGAGGACAGTGACTCCTGGCCCATCGGCCGCGGCATCGACCCGCGTGGGAAGAGCCGGGGTTGGATTCTGCGTGGGGGTCTTTGGGGGTGCTTCGACTGGGTCCAGTGGTTGTGAGAACCACCAGGCGAGGACGAGAAAGATCAGGGATCCGAAGAAGAAAATCCGACCCCACGGCAGCCCCCCGCCCTCAATCGTCAACTCACGCACGGGGGTGCTGGGGAGACTGCGGGCGAGTTCCTCGAAGGTTCGTCCTCCGGTCTGCGTCCACTTGCCAGCCCCGAGTTCGTCTTCCCTGCTTGGGTCGTTCTTTACGCCGATGGCTCCGGGCAGATCCAGGTCTCCAAGGTGGGGTTGTCGGGACAGGATGCTGGTTGTGTTGGGGTCCACGGGGGTCTTGAAGGCGCTGGAATCGCGAGGCCTGTTCTGAGGGGGAGAGATCGAGGGAACTGGCTTCGCGGAGATCGGTGAGGGTTCTGGCGCCCGGTCGGCAGGGGTTGACGGCAGGTCCGGGATCGGAGGAGCAGGAGCGAGAAACGGGTCCAGATCCAGAAAGGTTTCATGCTCTGGCTCTGGCTCTGGCTCTGGCTCTGGTTCCAACTCCAACTCTGGCTCTGGCTCTGGTTCTGGCTCGGGCTCGGGCTCCAACTCCGGTTCTGGCTCAGGTTCCAACTCCGGCTCTGGTTCCGGCTCTGGTTCAACCTCGTACTCGGGCTCGACCTCGTACTTGGGCTCCGACTCTGGTTCTGATTCCGGCTCCGGCTCCGGCTCGGGTTCCAACTCGGGCTCCGGTTCCAGCTCCGAATCGAGTTCCAACTCCGGTTCTGGTTCGGGCTCCGGTTCGGGCTCTCTTTCCGGTTCAAGTTCGAACTCCAGCGCTGGTTCCAACTCCGGCTCAGGCTCGGGTTCGGGTTCTGGTTCTGGTTCTGGTTCCGGCTCGGGTTCCGGTTCCGGCTCTGGCTCAGGCTCCGGCTCCGGTTCTGGCTCAGGATCTGGTTCGGGCTCAGGCTCAGGCTCCGGTTCTGGTTCGGGCTCAGGCTCAGGCTCCGGTTCTGGCTCAGGCTCTGGTTCTGGCTCAGGCTCAGGCTCTGGTTCTGGCTCAGGCTCCGGCTCCGGTTCTGGCTCCGGCTCCGGCTCCGGCTCCGGCTCCGGCTCCGGCTCTGGCTCTGGTTCCGGCTCAGGCTCAGGCTCAGGCTCTGGCTCTGGTTCCGGCTCAGGCTCAGGCTCAGGCTCTGGCTCTGGTTCCGGCTCTGGCTCAGGCTCCGGTTCTGGCTCTGGTTCTGGTTCTGGCTCAGGCTCCGGTTCTGGCTCTGGTTCCAACTCCGGCTCAGGCTCGGGTTCCGGTTCCGGTTCCGGTTCCGGCTCGGGTTCCGGTTCCGGCTCAGGCTCAGGCTCAGGCTCGGGTTCGGGTTCCGGCTCCGGCACGAGTTCCAGTTCTGGCTCTGGCTCGAGTTCCAACTCCGGCTCTGGCTCTGGCGCTGGCTCTGGCGCTGGCTCTGGCGCTGGCTCGAGTTCCAACTCCGGCTCCAGATCCGGGACCACCACGAGCATCTTGGGATCTTCGAGGAGCGTTGCCGGATCGGCGTCCTCGGAAGGCAGGGTCACGGTGCCTGGATGCCGAAGGGCCTTGCCGAGTCCTGCTTGTTCCAGGAATCCCCTGAGGGCTTCTTCCTGCTCGGTCCGACCCCTGAAGACCGCTCCCATCGCCTGGCGAGCGAATCGCGCTGGCGTCAGGCGGAAGCGGGGTTTCGTTCGCAGCAGCCCGGACAGGAAGAGCTTGCCTCTGGCGTCGTCTATGCCGTCCAGGGTCAGGTCCTCTGGCATGACCGCGGGGGCTGGGAAGTCCAGGCCCAACAGGTAGAGCATGATGCCGGCCACAAGCCAGCAGTCCAGGGCCATGGACGACTCTTCACCCGAGGGATCGGGGACACTCTCCCCGTGGAGGGCGGGCAGGATGCGCAGTCGTCCCTGGGAGTCGAATCCGATGCCAGCAGGATCCAGGTGACCGTGCCAGCGCCCCTGTTCATGGAGTGGCTCCAGTGCCTCCAGGAGCAACAGGCCGATGGTGAAGGCCATGGAAGGAGAGGCCTCCTGGCGGAGGTCTTGCAGCGCGATCGAACGATCCTCGGGGATCAGGACCCAGGTGCCTTCGGGGCCCTGTCCCCAGGTCAGCTCTGCCCAGGGTCCGCCCTGGGGCAGGCCTGCGGCCTCTTGGACGAGTCTCCGATCACCCTGTACAACCTGGGCTCTTCGGCCATCGGGATGCACTGCGGAGTGGCGTGAACGGTCTCCATGGGAGGCCAGCAACTCTCCGATCAGTTCGAATCCGTTGGGAAGGTCCGATGCCATGACGGCGAAGTATAGAAGCGCTCCCCGAAATCAAACGTTAGACCCCGGATTTCTTGAAGGATGGCTCCAGCCCTTGATCTGCTGGAACCGGGGAGGATTCGATGCAGCGCATTCTGGGCGCCCTCCGAGAGGAGCGTTGTGTGATCGCTGTGGGGGGACGGGCCTGGGCGGACCCCGGCTTTGTCGCCGGTGTCGTGGAGCGCAGTGGGCTTCCATTGCTGGCTCTGGGGGGCACGGAAGCCGCGGACGTTCCCGAGGCAACCCCCGAAGCGGTGGGCGCGATGGTCGGGCAAGAGGGGAGCGTACTGGTACTGCTCGAGCCGGACCCTCTGAAGGACGGCGCAGCGCTCAAGGAGTTGAACCGAGGAATTGGAACCTGGTCCCACAAGCCTCGGCTGGTGATTGTGGCCAAGCAGTTCAATCCCTTCCTGTTTCCTCATCCTCTGCGATCCCTGAAGCTTCAGCAGATCAAGCAGCGCTCTCGGGAGTTCCTGGAGAGCCTTCCAATCCCGTCGGAACAGGCCGCTGAAGAACAGGCTGCCAAGTCATCGCGGCGCAAGGCCTCGGGACGGGCCCCCCAGTTGGCCTTCCTGGGACGCGAGGAGGAGACGGCTGCCCTGCTTCCCTTGCTTCAGGCTGGTGGTCCGGTGGTCGTCTGTGGGTCTGGAGGCATCGGTCGGATGTGGCTGATCGACCGCACGGTTTCCCAGGACGAAAACCTTTCTCGTGTCCCTGACCTGGCCCTGGCGCGGGGCGTCGGTTTCACCACCCTGGCATCGCGGTTGGTGGAGATGACGGGCAACGAGGAACACCGCACGCTGTTGTTGCCCGGCTCCCGTCCAGCCCCCATCGAGGTGATCGCCTCCTTGATCGCGCTGCTCCAGGATGAGCAACTCAAGAACAAGGTCTTTGTGATCAGTGGCCTGGAGTACCAGTTGGGGCGGGATGGTGCCATCTGGCGAGAGGACCGGTTGGGCCTGTTGCTCGAGGCCCTGCTCAAGTCCAGCTACGCCCCTACGATCGTGTTTCGGTCCACCCGCAGGCCGGCTTTCTTCCGAGAAGGAGAGGCGGAGGGGCTCAATGTGCTGGAACTCCACGGGCTCAAGGGGCGCGAGCTCTATGACCTGTTCAGCAACTACGACGCCTCCGAGATCCCTCGGGACAAGATGGGCATGGTCCACGAGCGGACCTTTGGGCATCCCATCGCCACGAGGCTGTTTGCGATCACCTGGCGAGATGCGGACAACCAGGCAAAGCTGCTCGATGACCCCAAGTTCTTCCGGCTCAAGGGGCCGGACGATGCCGAGTCCTTGCGGCGTCGACTGCAGCGACGTCTGGACAGGCTGACCGACGATCAGCGCACGGCCCTGGCCCTCCTGGCCCACCTGCCTGAGCCGGTTCCAGCCAGCGTCATCACCACCCTGGGCGTGAACAGGGCGATGCGCCTGGAACTCCTGCGCCTGGGCCTGTTGGACGGTCTCAGCGAGCGCAGTCCCAAGGAATTCCATGTGCACCCGGTTGTTCGGAACCTGATGGGGCGGCGGGAGACCTCGGACTTCGACACCCTGGAGCACGTGGCCCAGTTGCTGTTGGAGTCGTCCAAGCTGGCAGAGGAGGGCCTGGCCCAACTCCACCTGATCCAACTCGGCAATCGCCTGTTGGTCGAGGCCCGGCGTGACCGGAGCCAGTGGAGCATGCCGTGGCCGGACAATGATGCTCGCTTGCACAGCATTCGGGGCATGTTGGGGGCACGTCAGCCCCGCCTGGACCTGGCCGAGCAGTTCACCCGGGAGCTGATCAAGCAGGACCCAGGCAATCCGGAAGCCACCATGCTCCTGACCGAGGTGCTTGTGGCCAGGAATGCCGAGGCCAGCACTGTTGCAGAGCTCTTTTCCAAGGCGCAGCAGTCCTGTCCGACGCCTGAGATCTTCCACGCCGAGGCGGGGTGGCAGTTGTCGACCAGGAGGGGGATCCAGAGGGCGATCTCGGTCCTGGAGGCCGCCATCGCAGTCTTTCCGGAGAACGCCCGGCTCAAGCGCCGTCTGGGGAACCTGCTCCTGGACCAGGGGCGTCCAACCGACGCAGAGACCCTGCTCAAGGACGCCCTGCGCCTGCAACCAATGATGCCCGACACCTACTCCCTGCTGGGCAAGCTGGCTCTTACCCAGGGGCCTGGTTCCTGGGACAGGGCCGAGGAACTCCTGCGCGAGGCGGTTCGCCTGGAACCCGAGGGTCACCATCATGTGGAGCGCCTGGGTTCGCTGATGCGCCAGAGGGGCCTGGCCGATGCGGAAGGCCGCACGGCTTTCTGGGACGAAGCCAAGGAGCTGTTGGAGACATCGGTGAAGGGCAGTAGCCGGAATGGTCGGGCCTACCTGGAGCTCGCCCAGCTTCACCTGGATCGGCTGACTGTCGGCATGGAGGCAGATCTTGAGCGCGCCGAGTGGCTGTTGCGCAAGGCCAGCAAGATGGGCCAGGCCAAGACGGATGTGCAGTTGGCCCTGGCCAGGGTCCAGGTCCGGACCGGGAATGTCCAGCGGGCGATCGAGACCCTGGACCGGCTGGAAAGGAAGCTCGGGGCCACCTACACCGTGCTGGCCGCCCGTGGCGAGATCGAGGCTTTTGCGGGCCAGATCTTCAAGGCTGAGCAGGCCTTCAATGCCGCCTGGCTGGCCGCCCCGGACGGATCCCCGGAGAAGGAGTTGATCCTGGGCGAGTTGACGCGGCTGCGCACACTGATCGAGTCAGGAGCCGCCCTGGATATCGTGAAGCAGGCCGAGGCCCGCGCGGCGGGAACTGTCGAAGAGGAAGTCGTGAAGAACGCGGCAGGACCTCGGAGAGAGGCCGGCAAGACAACGAAGCGGCGCCGAGGACAGAAGAAGTCCTCGCCCGCGGAGGCAGCACCCGAGGCGGAGGCGGCACCCGAGGTGGAGGCAGCACCCGAGGTGGAGGCAGCACCCGAGGCGGA
>CAZMNK010000004.1:63286-89428 GCA_964567625.1 uncultured Enterobacterales bacterium
GGTCTCTGATCGAATCCTCGTCGATCAGCCAGGCGGCTTGATCCGCTCGCTCAGTCGCTGCAGCTCAGATACCACTCCGAGTCTTCAGGAAGCGGCATCTGCTTGTCTGGAACGCTGCAGTCGTTGTTGTAGTCCTTGGTCCACTCTCGGACCTCCCATCGACTGACGGGTGCGCGATCGTCGGCGCAGTCCCAGTACGCGCTGTCTTCCCATGCCGCCATGCGCTCCTCGACACAGGCGTCCACATCGCCCGGGCGGACGCAGGTGCATTCGGCCTCAGCCAGATCCTCCCACCACTTCTCCACGTCGTAGGCGCATCCAGTGGTGAGCAGAATCAGAGCGAACACGAGGCCCCCAAGGTGCCGCCTGCGTAACCCGGCCGTACTGGGAGAGGCGCAGGGACCGATTCGTGGTCCTGTTCAGAGGGGCTCGACATCGCTCAGTTCCAGACCCTTGGCCTCTCGGAGCGCAAAGTTCAGAGCCCAGGGTGCCTGGACGAGCAAGACCGTGTCCTTGTGGCGGTCTTCCACCAGGCTGAAGTCCCGGCGCCCCTTGAACCACTTCAAGGCTTCGGGATCGCCTCCGATCCAGCGGGCCAGTTTCCACTCGAGGGTCTGAAGCACCACATTGACCCGGTACTCGTTTTTGAGCCGCTCCTTGAGCACCTCGAACTGCAGCAGCCCCACCGCTCCAAGGACCGGATCCTGGCGGCCCACGTCGGGCTTTACGAAGACCTGGATGACGCCCTCGTGGGCCAGTTGTTTCAGTCCGGAGTCCAGTTGCTTGCGCTTCATGGGGTCCTTGAGGACCAGGCGGGCGAAGTGTTCCGGGGCAAAACGGGGAATGCCACTGTACCGAAGAGGTTGCTGGGCGCTCAGGGTGTCGCCGATGCGCAGTTTCCCCGGGTCGTAGAGCCCGACGATGTCCCCTGGCCAGGCCTCGTCGGTCACCGAGCGTTCCCCGGCCATGAAGGTGTGGGGCTTGGCCAGGCGCAAGCGCTCCCCGGTTCGACCCAGCACGGCGTCCATCCCCCGCTCGAAGTGCCCGGAGACCACTCTCAGGAAGGCCACCCGATCTCGGTGGCGGGGATTCATGTTCGCCTGGATCTTGAAGACGAAGGCGGAGAAGGGGGACTCGGGTGTGATCAGGACGGTGTTGTCGCCGTCCCGGGCTTCACGGGTCGTTGGAGGTGGGGCCGTCTCCGCCAGGAAGTCCAGCACGGGCTCCACCCCGTAGTTGCTCATGGCCGATCCCCAGAAGATGGGGCTCAGGTCGCCGGAAAGGAACCCCTCCAGGCTCCATTCGGACCCTGCCATCGTCACCAGGTCCACCTGCTCCTGGGTCTCGTCCACCACGCTCTGGCCCAACAGGTCGACCGCGTCGGCCAGCGAGGGGCGACTCTGAATCTGCACCCGGGCTGTCCCGTGTTCCCCACCGGAGAACACGAAGACCTCGCCTGTGGGGATGTCCACGACCCCCTTGAAATGCTGGCCCTGTCCGATGGGCCAGTTCATTGGCACGACCTCGAGGTCCAGGGTCTCGGCGACCTCGTCGATCAGGCCCAGGGGATCGAGCCCTGCCCGATCGAGCTTGTTCATGAAGGTCACGATGGGAAGCTGTCGCATGCGGCAGACCTCGAACAGCCTGCGTGTCCGGGCCTCGACGCCCTTGGTGTGATCGATGAGCATCAGGGCGGAATCGACAGCGGCAAGCGTCCGGTAGGTGTCCTCGCTGAAGTCGGCGTGACCCGGGGTGTCGACCAGGTTCATCGCCGATCCCCGGTGTCCGAACTGGAGCACCGAAGAGGTGATCGAGATGCCCCGCTCCTGCTCCATCTTCATCCAGTCGCTGACAGCGTGTCGTGCTGTCTTGCGTGCCCGAATGCTGCCGGCCAGGTGAATTGAGCCCGAGTACAGCAGGAGCTTCTCGGTCAGCGTGGTCTTGCCGGCATCCGGGTGGCTGATGATGGCAAAAGTCCGGCGACGTTCAGCTTCTTCGGCGACGGAGGACATGGCGCGTCTGGCCTGGAGAGGAGAGGGGCCCTCTACTGCGTCTCGGCGATGGGCGCTTCCAGGACCTCGGGGACCAAGGTTCGAACCAGGGCGGATCGGGCCACACGAAGACAGCCGGATGAAACAGTCGATGGACTGTGGCCGAGGAGGGCCTCGTACAGGGATTCACGTGGGCAGTTCACCTGTCGCCTCCATGGCCCACGATTCCAGGGATCGCAGGCGGTCACGAAGCTCGGCGGCACGTTCGAATTCGAGCTTCTCGGCGGCGGCCTTCATCTCCAGGCGCAGGCGGCGCAGGGTCTCCGGGAGTTCGGTGAGTCGGATGGCGTCGGGTGGCGGCTGGGGCGGACGAGGGCCCCCGGCTTCCCGCTCTCTTTCCGCCCGGCTCTTGGGCGCTTTCACCAGGTTGGCGAGGGGGTCCAGCACCTCTCGCACCACGGTCTTTGGCACGATGCCATGCTCGGTGTTGTAGGCCTCCTGGATGGCCCGCCTGCGGTCAGTCTCGCCGATCGCCCGGGCCATCGCGTCGGTGACGGCATCTGCGTAGAGGATGGCCCGGCCCTGGGCGTTGCGGGCGACACGCCCAATGGTCTGGACCAGGCTGCGCTCGGAACGCAGAAATCCTGCCTTGTCGGCATCCAGGATTGCGACGAGGGCGACCTCTGGAAGGTCCAGCCCCTCCCGCAGCAGGTTGATCCCGATGAGCACGTCGAATTCCCCCAGCCGCAAGGCCTGGAGGATCTCCATGCGCTCCAGGGTGTCGATGTCCGAGTGAAGGTAGCGGCACTTCACCCCGAGTTCGGAGAAGTAGTCCGTGAGCTCCTGGGACATGCGCTTGGTGAGCGTGGTCACCAGGACACGCCACCCCTGGGCCGTGACCGCTCGGATCTCGCCCAGCAGATCGTCGACCTGGGTGCTGGCCGGGCGCACCTCGATCACCGGGTCGACCAGGCCAGTGGGCCGGATCACCTGTTCCACGACCACTCCCTCGGCCTTCTCGAGTTCGTGGTCGGCGGGGGTGGCGGAGACATAGATGACCTGGTGAAGACGTTCGGCGAACTCGTCGAATCGCAGGGGTCGGTTGTCCAGGGCCGAAGGAAGCCGGAAACCGTGGCGGACCAGGGTCTCCTTGCGGGCCCGGTCGCCCCGGTACATGCCGGCAACCTGGGGCACGGTCTGGTGGGACTCGTCGATGACCATCAACCAGTCCTCTCCGAAGTAGTCCAGCAGGTTTGGCGGTGGCTCTCCGGTCTCCATGCCCGTCAGGTGTCGGCTGTAGTTCTCGATTCCGCTGCAGTAGCCGAGCTCTTCGATCATCTCGAGGTCATAGAGGGTGCGCTGTTCCAGCCGCTGGGCTTCCAGGAGTTGGTCCCCGGCGTTCAGGGTCTCCAGGCGCATGGCGAGCTCGGCCCGGATGGTCTTGAGGGCAAGTTGGATGCGGTCCTTGGGGGTGACGTAGTGACTGGCCGGGTAGATACAGGTCTTCTCGATGGCAGCCAGCCGGATCCCCCTCAAGGGATCGATCAGCGAGATGGTCTCCACCTCGTCTCCCCAGAGCTCCACACGCAGTGCCTGGTCCTGTTCATGGGCGGGGAAGATCTCGATGACATCCCCCCGGGCCCGAAAAGTTCCTCGGTGGAAGTCGGTCTCATTGCGCAGGTACTGGATCTCCACGAGCTTGCGCAGAATCGCCTGCCGACTGATCGTCTGGCCCTTTTCCAGGGGCAGGATCATCCCGTGGTAGGCCTCGGGTGAGCCCAGGCCGTAGATACAGCTGACCGAGGCGACGATGATGACGTCTTTGCGCTCCAGCAGCGCCCGGGTCGCGGCATGCCGGAGCTTGTCGATCTGCTCGTTGATGAGGCTGTCTTTTTCGATGTAGGTGTCGCTGGAGGGGACGTAGGCCTCGGGCTGGTAGTAATCGAAGTACGACACGAAATAGGCGATGGCGTTGTCTGGAAAGAGGGCCTTGAATTCGCCGTAGAGTTGGGCAGCCAGGGTCTTGTTGTGGGCCAGGACCAGGGTGGGTTTCTGGACCCGCTGGATCACATTGGCAATGGTCAGGGTCTTGCCGGAGCCGGTGATGCCGAGCAGCACCTGGTGCTTCCGGCCCGCATCGAGCCCCGCCACGAGGGCGTCGATGGCCTGGGGCTGATCGCCTGCGGGCTGGAAAGGAGACTGAAGCTTGAACGGCATTGTGGATTCCTAGCTCGCCAGCGGCAGTTCCGGCAGACCCCTTCCGTCCGCTAAGGTCCTGCCGTGCGTTTGCCTGTGCTTCCAGCCCGGCTCGAAACCCTCCTGGTCCTGGGGGTGACCCTGGTGTTTGGGATGGTCGCCCTTTCCCTGGCGCCGCTCTCGGAACCCCTGGGCATCGATGTCCAGCGCTACCTGGGGAATGCGGTGGCCATCTCGACCGAGGAGTGGACTCGCTACCACACCTGGCGTGGGCCTTTGCATGCCTGGGCCCTGTTGGGGCTCGCCCCGTGGATGGGAGGGCTGGTGCCTGCCTCCCAGGTCCTGGCACTGTTCGCAGTGACCTCGCTGCTCCCTCTGACCTGGTGGATGGGGCGCGCCTTGTGGGGCCAGTGGCCAGCGCTCCTGGGGCTTGGAGTCCTGGTTTCCTGGCCCGATCTGGCCCTGTTTGCCCGCACCAGCACCCCCTACCCCCTGGTCGCCCTGCTGGTGGTGGCCGGCCTGGCATCTGGCCTGGCGGCTCTCCGACATCATTGGGGCTGGTCTGTCGTCGCCGGGTCCTGCCTGGGGCTCTGTGTGGGGGCCGATGTCCGCGGTGGCGTGCTGGCCGCCAGTGTGCTGGGCAGCCTTGCCCTGCTCGCTGCAACAAGGACCCAGTGGCGCCGCGGGGGGCTTCTCCTGGTTGTGGCCGGGGGGCTCAGCATGGGTCTCGGGAGCGCTGTTCTCGATTCGATCCCCGTGAAGCTGACCCCGTTGGCGGAACAGGTCCAATTTCAGCGGGAACTCCACGGCCGACAGGGCCCGCCGAACTGTGACGAGACGCCAGTTGCGCTGGGGCTCGGGGCGGTGTGGACCCCCTGCGCCTGGGAGACCTTGCGAGCCAACCTGGCCCGCGCCGAGGGCGCCACGCCAGTTCCCATGGCGCTGCTTCTCCTGCTCGGGGTGTTGGGGGCCTTCCGACGACCCGAGGGAGATCGGTGGGCAGCACTCCTGTTGTGGCTGCCCATGCTGCCCGCAGTTCCAGCGGTGATTCTGGTGGGGGTGGAAGCCCGCTACCTGCTTCCGTGGGCTGCTCTCTGGGCACCCCTCGTGGGGAGTGGCCTTGTGGTGTTGGCCGAGCGGGTGTCACGGCCCCGGAGAGCCCTGGCTGTGGCCTTCCTGGCTGTGCTCGGGCTGGGGATTGCCTGGTGGCTTCATCCGGGTACGCGGCTGGACCATGCCAGGACCCCGGGGTCTCCGGATGCAGGCCCTGGGGCCGGTCGTCTCCTTCATCGCTCTCCGTTGGCTGCCGTGGCGGAGGCCATCGGGGACCCCGTTGGGAAGGACCGTGTGGTCGATTGCACCCGGGCGGGGCTGGACATCTGGCTTCATCCCTTCTCGGTGGAGACCTTGCGCCCGGGCAGAGGGGAGCGGTGGCATCCGCGCTGTAGTCGATTGCTCGAGGCCGGTCCGAGCCCCCAGCGAGGCACCTGGGTGCTCGTGCGAATTCGGCCAGGAAGCACGGCTTCAGGAGGCTGGACCGAGGTGTTTCGGGACCCATTGGCCGGTCCAGGCGGACAACTGGTCTTGTTGCGGGGCGCCAGGAAAGGACAGGAAAGCGACCTGTGAGGGATGGCAGGGAGTGGATACCCCTGTGAAGTGGTCCAGGGGGTCGGCCCCCGGTCCTGTCTTGCGGAGAGCGCACACGAGCGGATGAATGTGGACTGGTGTACCGATCTTGTGGGCCCTGGGCCTGGGTTGCTCCTCGTCAGGAGGCGTGGAGTCTCTCGCGGTGGCGGCCTGTGAGATTCCGCCGGGCGTGGTGACGGATGGCGTGGGACAGGCCCTGGGACGAGGGGTCATCGACCCCGAGGAACTGGCGATCTGGGATGTTGGTGGCTCGAGCACAGGACTGGACACCATCGGGCCGGCGGGCCTGGGGGTGCTTCGAGCCAACAGTCGCTGCAAGGTGACCGGTCGAACCCGTGAAGGCTCGAACCACCGGATCACGCTGGTCCGGGAGGAGCCGGACCTGGATGCCCAGGCCGAGTGGTCCCGGGAGGAGGTCCAGGACTTGCCAACGGTCCAGCGAGTCCTGGAGGTGGAGGTCCTGGACACGCCGGAAGGGCTTCGGGTTCACCTGGACCTGGCTCGGGCTCAGGGCAGCCTGGCAGAGGCACGGTCCCTGGCTGCTCAGGAACAGTGGCAAGCGGCTCTGGCGGCCCTCGAGGTGTTGGAGGCGTGGTTTCCGGATCCGCTCCTGGCGTGGGAACGGGAGGCTCTGGCGCAGCCCACCCAGGTGGCGGAACCGAGCGAGCAGGCGGAACCGAGCGAGAGTACGCCGCCATGATCAAGTACCTGGGTTCCAAGCGGGTGTTGGTGCCGGTCATTCGCGAGGTCGTCGATGGACTGGAGGGGGTCGAGACGGTCCTCGATCTCTTCAGCGGGACCAGCCGGGTCGGTCATGCTCTCAAGCAGTCGGGGTACCGGGTTCACGCCAATGACCACCTGGCCTTCGCCCACGTGCTTGCCCGCTGCTACGTGGCCGTCGATCGGGCCCGGATCCTGCCCGAGGTCGAGGCCCGCCTCTCCGAGCTTGCCACCGTCTCCCCCCGACGAGGTTGGTTCACGGAGACCTTCTGTGAGCAGTCCCGTTTCTTTCACCCGGAGAATGGGGCCCGGATCGATGCGATGCGGGACACGCTGGCCTCCTGGGATCTGGACCCGGACGTGCGGGATGTCCTCCTGGTGTCCCTGATGGAAGCCGCGGACCGTGTGGACAGTACTGTGGGGGTACAGATGGCCTACCTGAAGGCCTGGGCCCCCCGGGCATTGAAACCGCTGGCCCTGCGGGTTCCGGCCATGGTGGACGGGCCGGGCCATGCCACCTGTCTCGAGGCGGTGGAAGCGGCGACTTCCGGCACATGGGACCTGGCCTACCTGGACCCGCCCTACAACCAGCACAGCTACCTGGGCAACTACCACGTGTGGGAGAGCCTGGTCCGCTGGGACCGCCCCGAGGTCTACGGCAAGGCCTGCAAGCGGCTGGACGTGCGGACCCGCAAGAGCCGCTTCAACTCCAAGCCGGGCATCCAGGAGGCCTTTGAGCGGGTCCTGGAAGCGCTGACTGGGCGGATTCGCTACCTGGTGGTGTCTTTCTCGAACGAGGGATTCCTGTCGCGGGAACAGCTGGTGGAGAGCCTGGAGCGGCTGGGGACGGTCGAGATCCTGGATCGGGCTCACCGGCGCTATGTGGGGGCTCGAATCGGCATCTACAACCCCGGTGGGAAGAAGGTGGGCAAGGTCGGACACACCACCAACAAGGAATTCCTGTTTGTGGTGACAGCGTGATGATTCCGGTGCCGATGGCCCTGCCACCCGAGGTGGTCGATGTCGTCCCGGGGGATGTGGACGGTGATGGGGTTGAAGATCTGATTCTGGTCTCAAGTCTCCCCCAGACCGCGGGGCCGGACCGGGTGACCCTGACCCTTCTGAACCTGGATGACCAGGGCCAGGAGGTCCAGCGGCGGGTGGTGGAGCTGGGCAACGAGCCCCTGATCTGGGATGTGTGGGGCGGCCTCTGGGCGATGGATGGCCAGGGCTTGCTGCGGCTGGATCCGGACGGGGGAGAGCCTGTGCGGGTGGCCACCTTGACGACGATCCTGGCGGGCCTGGGGCCCACCACACCCCTCCGGGGTTCCCTGGCCCAACCGCTCTTCGGAGAAGGCGAGCCGGCACTGATCCTGTATGGAGAGGGGCAGTACCACGCCTTTCGTCCGGACGGCACAGCCCTGGGTTCAGTGCAGGCCCCGTCGACTGGAGCCCTGTCCATGCTGGATGACCAGGGGGGGGCCGGGCTCGCCGCCAGCCGAGAAGCGCCTTCCCTGGTGATCGAAGATGTGGATGGGGATGGGCTCCTGGATCTCGTCCTTCCTGGGGGCCGAGAGCTTGTGGTGCATTTCACGGGCCCTGAGGGGGTGGGGGTTCGCCAGGCCACGCTGACCCTCCCGGTGGACCTGGCCCCCGAAGAGGGCGCATTGAAACGACAGGACGAGGTTCGTCGCCGCATCACGGGTGTCTGGCTCAAGGACCTGACCGGGGACGGGCGGATGGACCTGGGGCTTCACCGCATGGTCCTGGCTGGCAGTTGGTTTGGGACCACGGCTGAACTGGTCTTTGCGGAAGGCACGGGCAGTGGCTTTGCCCAACCCCAGATCGTGATCTCGGAAGCCGCTTCCTTCTTCGGGCTGGATGTGGATGCTGATGGGGATGGGGATGTCGATCTCATGGTGCCCCGGATGGACACGGGCCTCACCTCGCTGGGGCGGGCCCTGGTCACCCGGAGCCTGCCGGTGGACCTGGACCTGTTCGAGATGGGCGATGGGCTCTACATCTCCCAACCCCGCACCCTCATGAGGGTTGCCCAGCCGGTGGAGGGAGGAGATGGGTCGGAGTGGGTCTACAGTGATCACTCGGACGTGGATGGGGATGGCTTGCCCGACCTGGTGCGCCGCAAGGACGAAGAGACCCTCCAGGTCTTCCTGGGGCGGGACCTTCTTGTGGGAGGGAAGCCGAGCCGGAGCCTCGACGTGGACCTTCCCGAGGAAGGGAAAGTGATGGTCCACGATGTCACTGGGGATGGTCGGGCAGAGATATTTCTCTGGGTGCCGCGGACCCGCCAGGGAATCCTGTGGCTCGGCCACTGAAGGGCCGGGTGGTGAGGCGGATTGATCGGAGGCTGCTGAGAGTGGTAGTCGTTCCCATGCTCTGGCCCTTTCTTGTCACCGTCGGCCTGGCTGGGCAGTCCCCGGTCGCGAAGGTCAAGGACCTGGTGCGGAACGGAAAGCTCGAAAAGGCGGCCTCCCAGTGCGAAAAGATGCTCGGAAAGACGCCTGACGATCAACCCTTGCGCGAAGCCTGCGCCGATGCCGCCTGGCTGTCCGTGAGCCGGGACAAGGCTTCCCTGGATGCCTTTGCATCACAGTGGGCCCACACCACTGCCGGCAAGAGAGCCCACCGAGAGGCGGGGGCCCTGGCCCTGGAGAGCGCCGGCAAGGACGAGGCTCCCCTGCGGAGCCTGGTGGCCAGCTACGAGGGCACTCTGGCCGCAGAGGAGGCGTTGCGACGGTTGACCCATGCCGACTTCATGGATGCCCGAGATGCGGGGGACGCCGCGTCGATGGAGCGCTTCCTGGCACTTCATCCCGACGCGGCACACCGGCCGATGGCCACCAACATCCTCAACAACCGCCGCTTTGACGAGACCGGGCTCGACGACTCCGTCCAGGCGTGGAATCTGTTCATGGAGACCTGGCCCGGTCATCCTCGACTCGAGGAGGCCCGGGGACGGTTGGCGGATGCGACCTACCGGGAGTCTGCGACGCCTGATGCGCTCTATGCCTTTGCGCTGGCATGGCCGGACCACGCCAAGCGGGTCGAGGCCCTGGAGGCTTCGCTGCCGCTCCTGATCACCGTGTCCCACCGGGACAGCGATCTCGAGGTGGCCACCAGGACCCTGGAAGATGTGGACATCCAGGCCCCCGAGGAGGTGGAGTTCTCGCTCTGGGTGGTGGACCAGACGGTCGTCGAGGCTTGTGGGGGAGCGCTTGAACCGGTCTGGAACGATGGCCAGTTGCGATTCCCTTTTGGACAGTGCCAGGTAGACGGAGACCCGATTCGGTATGTGGTCAGGGCTTCGATGGACGAGGTCCGCATGGACTTCGATGTGTGGGTCCGGCAAGCCCGGCGAGATCCCACCCTGGACCTTGCGCTGCGCTTCGGTCCGGTCGCCGTGCTCAAGGCGGGGTGTGAACAGCCCGCCGACTGTGCCGCCTCGCGGCTGGATTTCGATGGCGAGGGCCGCCTGTTGGTGGCGGTCCAGGGCGCAGCGGGAGACGAAGAGGTTGCCTGGTGGCCGTTGGCCGAGACAGGGGCTGTCCCCCAGGCGCCGATGGAGCCGGCGGGCACCTGGCGGGGTCCGCTGGCCTCGGTGTCTGCGCTGGCGATCTCGGCGAGCGGTTCGCGGCTGGCGATTGGATTCTGCAGCGAGACGCTGGCTTCCCTGTACCTGGTCGACATCGCTGCGGACCGCATCCTGGGGACCCGGGATGGACTGTGCGCACAGGACATGGCCTTTGGTCCTGGAGACCAGGCCCTGGGGGTATTGGAGACCCAGGCCCTTCATGTGATCGACGGCCAGACCGGTGCAAGTCGTGGGGAGCAGGTACTGGAACAATCCGCCAGCCTGTTGGCGTGGTCTGTGGAGGGGTTGGCCTGGTGGGGAGGGCCCGAAGAGACGAGAGGCCTGTCCCTGTGGGCCGAGGAGGAGTTGACCCCCCTGGCATCCGGGAGTGTGGGCGAGCACGTTCCCCGAGTCCTCCAGGAGACGAGTGACGGGTCGCGGATCTGCTTGCTCTCAGATGGGGGCTACACCTGCTGGGATCCCTCGTCTGGTCAGCGACTTCGGGCCGCAGACCTGGGGGCGGTGCAGGTGCAGGCAGGTGCGGGCAAGATGTTTCCAGTGGCCATGGCACCGGATCTGGACATGGTGGCAGTGGGAACCTCTGCGGGTGCTGTGAACCTCTACGACGGTCGGACCGCGGAGCACCTGGGGGTCCTGGTGGGGGCGACTGGCGCCATTACCAGCCTGGCCCTGTCCAGGGATGGTGCCCGGATCGCCGCAGTGGATGGCGCCGGTGCGATTGTCCTCTGGTCGGTGCGCTGAGCACGACTTCTGGGGAGCAGGGACGGTAGTCTGGGACAGGGATGCTGGCCTGGAGGGAATCGATGACCGGACTGGGATTGACGTTTGCCCTGGCGATGGCTGGAGCCGAGGTTCAGGCAGGGACCACGGTCCTGCCCCAGCACCTGATTCCCGACGCCGTGCAGGTGGAGTGGGTGGCCCCGGCCCCGGTGGCTGTCCCCTATTCCACGAACTGCACACCGGCGGTGCTCTTGGGTGCAGCCACCATGGTGGCCAGTGCTGGCGTGTTCTTTCGGGGATGGGTGGAAGATGACTCCGGCTGGAAGACTGGCGGGGTGATCGGGGAGACCCTGGGGTCTGCGATCCTGATCTTCGGCGTCTCTCGTCCCAGCTGTCGCTGAATCCAGGGAAGAAGCTGGCGACAGGTCCGGCTATGTTGCCCGCTGTCTGGAGGAAGGATGATCTCGCTGATGCTCCTGTTGGCCTGTGACGGGGAGGACCCGGCACACTTCGACACCGCCGTGTGGGACACGGACACCTATGTGGACTGGCCTGACGACACCGACACGGGCACCGATGAGGACGATGACGGGTGGAGTGTCGAAGACGGGGACTGTGATGACGACGACACTTCGGTGAATCCTGCGCGGGACGAGGTGGCGGGCGACGGCAAGGACAATGACTGCGATGGTCGGATCGATGAGATCTTCAGCGGGTTGGCGATGGTGTTCCTGGCCGAGGACGGCACCAACCACCGGATCGAGACGGTGGATGCCATCGGTCGAAAGACGGCGTCGGTGGAAATCGACGATCCGAGCCTGATCCCGTTCTTTTTTGCCCCGGGGGCCTCCGGGACCGGCTGGGCCATCGTCGACCTGGGCGCCCTGAGCCTTGTCGAGGTGGCCCCCGATGGCACGACCTCCATGCTGGCCGAGTGGCCGGAAGCCGAGCTGGGTGTGGTCTATGGCCTGACGACCCACCCGGATGGCTACTACCTGGTGACCCTCGGCAATGAGCTGGTCCGGGTCGATGGAGATGGCACCACCACGAGCCTGGCCACCTGGGATGGCGAGGCGGAGATGTTCTCCCTGGATGTCTCGGTCGACGTGGAGACGGGGGTCATCGGGGTCTTTGGAATCCTGGGCGGGTTCGGTGTCCTGGATCCGGACGGCACCTGGAGCCTGGAGGCGGTGGGCAATTTCGAGGCCCCCGAGTTCATCATGTACAGCGGTGCACACCGGGACAATGTCGGCTGGTTCGCTGGTGGTTGGGACATCGACGGCTACGGGATCTTTCGATGGAGTGACGAGCAGGGCACATGGGTTCGCAAGGCGAGCTGGACCCAGGACTGGAGCCCGCATTTTCTGACGCTCGACGGGGATTCGGGGGATTTCTACGTCACCACCGAGGGCGGCCAGTACCCCTATGTGTGGCGAGTCCTGGCGGACGGGACGGAGACCGGGACCTTCTACCCGGAGCCGGGCACCCACCAACCCAATGTGTCCATCTGGGACATCTACGCCCTGACCGGCGAGGAAGGCTCCACAGACACGTCCACGGGAACCAACACCGGGACCGACACCGATCTGGACGCAGATGGCGATGGGCTCACCGACTCCGAGGAGGCGGAACTGGGCACCTCTCCCGAAGACGCGGACTCCGATGATGGTGGCGTGAATGATGGGGACGAGGTCGCCAACGGCACCGATCCCCTGGACCCGGATGACGACTACGACTACGACACGGACACGGACACGGACACGGACACGGACACGGACACGGACGCCGACGCCGACGGGGATTCCGACACGGACACGGACACGGACGCGGACGCCGACGGGGATTCTGACGGGGACTCGGACTCGGAAGCCCGATGAAGAAGCTCCTGGTGGGAATGGGGCTGGTGGTGATCCTGGGGGCCATCCTGGGGGCCACTGCGATGGCCTCCCAGTGGGTGGTCGCCTGGCTCTAGCCCGGGGTCAGGTCGCGGCGGCTTCCAGGGCGAATTCCAGCCGGTCGTTTCCAAAGAAGAGCGCCTTGCCCACAAAGAAGCTCGGCGCACCAAAGGCGCCCCTGGCCACGGCTTCCTCGGTGTTCGCCCGGAGGGCTTTCTTGACCCACGGCTCCTGGGTGCGCTTCACAGCTTCGGGTCCCAACAGTTCCTGGAGCAGAATCGGGTCGCTGATGTCCTGGCCGTGGACCCAGTAGGCCTCGAACAGGGAGAGGGCAAGCTCGGGCAGTTGCTCCGCCGTGGACCCGGCAATCGCTCGCATTGGCACCAGGGTGTTCAGGGGGAAGAGTCGGGGGAAGGAGAAGGGAATCTTCTCGCGGATCGCCCACCGCTCCAGGTCCTTGAGCAGGTACTGGCCTCGGGCAGGGACCCGGGCCGGCATGTCGTTTCCCGTCGCCTTGAAGACCGCACCCAGCAGCATCGGGCGCCAGTTCACAGGAAAGTCCAGCTCTGGGGTTCTCCGGGCCAGGCGCTGGGCGGCCAGGTGGCTGTAGGGGGAACCGACGTCGAAGAAGAACTCGAGGGGGCCGGGCATCGGTCGAGCGTAGCCTCTCACGGACCGGCCTGGGCCGGAGTCCGGTCAATCCAGCGCGACTTCCAGTTCCTCTCCATCCCGGACCACCACCAGCCCCACCCCCGGGCCGCTGTAGTGATCGAGCACGGCGTCGACGAGGGCATCCCCGAAGCCCGGAAGCCACCCTTGCACGTCCATGCCCATCAGTGTGACCCCGACGATGGTGTCCCCTTCCTGCAGCCCGGCCTCGGCGGCGGCGCCGTCGGGCTCCAAACCCTCGACGACCAGCTGTCCCTCCTCGTCGGTGGCCAGCCCGAAGCCGTTCTCATCCAGCAGGTCGGCGGCGCCGGTCTCCAGGGTCGGGTGGTCCGGGGTGGCGGTTCCCTCGGTGATCGTGATGTCGACAGTCGTGAAAGGACGGCTCACCAGGAAGACCGACCAGGTTCCGTCTTTGAGGCCGCGCAGCACGAAGTGGCCTTCGGATCGGCTGGTGGCAAAGCCGGTCCCTGTCGCAATGCCCCCGGTCGCGGACTGGACTGCCACCACGGTCTCGTTGGGGGCACCCTGTCCGGTGGCGCCATCGAGGACGGTGCCCTCCACGTCGGTGCCGTCCTCCAGGTCGATCACCCCCATGTCGACCACCGTGTCCTCGACCTCGACCGGATCCGGCCTGCGTTGGTGGTTTCCAACCTGGACATCGACCTGGTAGATGCCGGGTTCGAGTCCCAGGATCTCGAAGCCGCCCTCTTCGTTGCATTTGTGCCTTCGGGCTGCGATCCCCCCCCGGGAGACATCGGAAAGGTCTTCCGGGAGGCGGTAGGCCATGATCTCGCAGCCCAGCGGGGAACCCTGGAGAGCGACGAGGCCCTCCAGACCGCCGTTGACCCGGAAGTCCAGCCATGCGACCTGCTGGCCTGGCGCAACCTCGACGGACTGACCCCCTCCTCGGACCGCGCTCTTGCCTTCGGGACAGGTGCAGAGGGCCTGGTTGTCGACGGTGTGGCAGAGGGTGCCAAAGGGAATCCAGGGCAGGGTGCACATCAGGGGCATGACGTCGCCACAGGAGTCGTCGGGCAGACCTGCGCAAAAGACCTGCAGGTCCCGGGATGGCTCCAGTACCCAGTCGATGACCAGGTCCGGCATGTCGGGCGCGACACGAAGGCGCTCCTCCTGCTCGATGTAGTTCATGGCCTGTGCAGAGACCTCGGAGGTTCGGTCCGGGTCGAAGCGCAGGTCGTAGTGCCCTTCGGCGTTCGTGATTGCCGAGGCGAGTCCGGCGGAGACCCTGGCGTCTGGCAGGGGCTCGTTCATCGGGTTCGTGACCTGGCCGCTCAGGCCCACCCCGCGGGGCAGGACGATCGTGACCTCCTTGGTGGTCATGGTGTCGACATTCTCGGCACGTCGCCGCACGAATCCTTCGGCCTTGGCCTGGACGTCGGCCACGCCGCAGGAGGCCTGTTCAAGGGTCACCCGTCCGTCCGCATCCACATCGTGGGTTCTGGTCCAGCGTTTCTGAAAGCCTTCGACCCGGACCCGGGCAGCCACCCGGGCCTCCGGGATGGGAGCCTCCTTCTCGTCGAGTACCTGGATGTCCAGGGGACAGAGGTCGGTCACCACGAAACGCAGGTCGTCTCGAGGACCTGTCACGGGGAAGGACCAGGGGGTTGAGGGCAGGTCTTCGGGCCGGATCTCGCTCGGTCCTTCCAACACCAGGGTGAAGCTGCCGACCTCGTCGGTGAAGGTGCCATGTTGTTTGCCGGTGCTGTCCAGGCGGGCCTCGATCTCCACGTTCTCGGCCGGGGAGCCGTCCGCCCCGACGACCCTGCCGGAGACCTGGAATGTCTCGCTCGAATCGGTGGCGGCCGTGGTTCTGGTCAGCGTCGGTGCGGGTGGAGGCCGGTCTACCAGGTCGGGGATGGCGGCATCCGGTTGAAGGACCCAGGCCAGCAGCGCGAGCAGGCCCACGGACATTCCGCCGAGCAGGAGGAGGACCCACAACACCAGGCGCCTGGCGGACATCAGGCTGCCCAGGGACGTTTCGACTCTGGGTCAATCCCGTTCAAGGCACGTTTCCAGGCGCTGAAGTGTCCCCCTTCCCGGAAGGCCTGGAGCACCGCTTCTCCTGCTTCGGGGCCGCCCTGGGCGAGTTGGGCTTCGGCCCAGGCCCAGCGGGCGGAGGTCGGGCGGACGGTGGCCTTGCCCCGCAGTCCCTTGCTGAGGTGCTTCAGTCGGCGCTCGACGACCTTGATGCCCGCAAAGGAAATTCCATCCAGCGGGGTGTTGCGCTTGGGGACAAAAGGCGCCACACCGAGCGCGACGGGGTGAATGCTGCCGAGCTCCCGGGTGAAGTGAACCAGCTCGTCGATGTCGGCGTCGGTTTCGCCGGGAACCCCCACCATCATGTAGACCTTGAGCAGGCGATAGCGGTGCTCTCTGGCCTGTTCGGCACAGGCCACCAGGTGCTTCTCCAGGGTGCCCTTCATCAGCTGGCGTCGCAGGTTCTCACTGGAGGCATCCGAGGCGACGGTGAGGGTCTTGTAGCCCCCGCGCCGGAGCAGTTCGGAGATCTTGGGCTTCAGGGCAATGCGGTCAGCCCGCAGGGAACTGATCCCCACGCCTCGGCCGCTCTCGACGATCCGTTCCAGCAGGGGAACCAGCTTGGGGTGGTCGCTGATCGCCGCTCCCACCAGGCCCACCCGAGGTGCATGTTCGGGCACCAGGTCCAGCAGGTGATCGGGATGAACCAGGCGCATTCCGCCGTTGGTGGATCGGCGCATGACGCAAAAGGTGCAACGACGGTGACACCCCCGCTCCCCCTCGATCAGGAACATGTCGCTCAGCTCCGCGTCGGGGCTGATCAGGCGGGAGCGAGCGGGCAGAAGTGTGTCGCTGGCCCGGGCGATGGCGGGCAGCACCGTCCCTGCCCGCTCGGGCACATAGCCCCCGGGCAGTCCCTGCAGCGCGTCCAACCAGCCGTCCCGATCGCTGTCGAAGAAGGCTTCCATTGCATCCACCACGACCTCTTCCGCTTCGCCGAGCAGCATTCCGTCAGCAAAGGGCGCTGCGGGAAGCGGGTTGGAAAAGGTCAGCGGTCCCCCTACCAGGACCTGGGGGTGTTGAGGGTCCCGGTCTCGCCGGAGCGGCGGGATCCCGGCCAGGTCCAGGCAGCGGATGAGTCCCATCAACTCCAGCTCATAGGCGAGGCTCACACCAATGACGGGAAAGTCAGCGACCGGTGTCTCGGTCTCCAGGGTGATCAGTGGGGCTCGGGCCTGGACCCAGGCCTCCGGGTCGTCGGGGAGCATGGCCCGTTCCACGTGGAACCCCGCCCGCACGAGCACTTCGTGAATCCACTGGAAGCCCAGGCTGGACATCGCGGCGCGGTAGGGCGAGGGGTAGAGCAGGCAGACCCTGCGGTCCCCAGAGCGGAAGGATGGACCGCGCTCAGCAGAACGTCGCTGACGCAGGGACTCGAGCAGAGGCCATGGGACCATGAATCTCAGCCTATCCGGGATAGGGGGTTGTGGTGATTTCGGCCCTGACCGCGGCAGTGCTCTGGTGGAACCTTGTCCCGTCCGTGGGGGCGGTCGAGGTGGAGCACTACAGTTGGGATCTGGCCTTTGGTGGCCAGTCCGTCGGCCAGAGGGACTTGACGGTCAAGTACCGAAGTGATGGCGTGGCCGAGATTCGGGTTCTCGAGTCCTGGACCGAGCTGGCCGTGTCCCTGGGCAAGGATGAGTTCACCTGGACCCAGCGGCTGAGTGGGGTGAGCCGCGCGGGCAGTGCCAGCTTCGCTTCCAGTGGCGACGAGGATGGCTGGTTGCGCGAGGTCCAGGCGGTGAAGAAGCTCCAGGGCTGGACTGTGTCGATCGCCGAGGCGGACGAGGCGAGGGTCTACCAGCTGGAGCGGCAGGCCTTTGACCTGACATCGCTGGACCTGGTCGACCCCGGTCAGGGCGATCGGCTCCAGGGCCGGAGCCATTTGCGGGTGTTGACTGCGGAGACCGGGGAAGTGTTGGAGGGTCCCCTGGCGTCCAAGGGCCCGGTCCAGGTGCCCATCGATGGGAAGGCGGTGCATGGAACCGCCTACCTCTGGACCTTGCCGGAGGGACCGGTGGAACTTGTCTATGGAGTTGACGGCCACTTGCTTCGATACTTGATGCGGGTCGGGCCGATCACGGTCAGCGCGACCCTGACAGCCGCTCCCCAGGCCCGCTCATACGCCGAGGACATGGCGGCGCCACTCATCGGCTCGTCGGTGCAGGAGAGCGCTCTCTGAGGCCCTGCTGACCCCCTTCGTCGTTCCCTCGAGGGCGTCCGGCGAGATCAGTCGCGGGAGGCTCTCTGCCAGGTCCCGGAGCGGCCCCCGCGCTTTTCCAGCAAGTGGATGCCCTGGATTTCGGGGCCCTTGTCCAGGGCCTTGACCATGTCGTAGACGGTCAACAACGCCGCACTCACGGCGGTGAGCGCCTCCATTTCAACCCCCGTTCTCCACTCGCAGCGCACAGTCGCCTTCACCCGGATGGTGTCCGGCGCTTCCGGGGTGACATCCACCGCGACCCCGGTCAGGGGAATGGGGTGGCACAGTGGAATCAGGTCCGAGGTGCGCTTGGCGGCGGTGATGCCGGCCAGCCTGGCCACGGCGAGCACGTCCCCCTTGGGAACACGCCCCTCGACCAGTGCCTCAAAAGCGGTGGTGGACAGGGTGATCGCGCCTTCAGCCACGGCAGAGCGCTGGGTGATCGCCTTGTCTCCGACCTCCACCATGCGGGCGTGGCCCTCGGCGTCGAGATGGGTGAGCTTGGACATGGACAGAGCCTATCCGGCTTTTGCCGTCGGCTATTCCGTCAACACCAGCCAGGCCTTGCCGACCTCGGAGCCGGTGTGGCTCCCCGTGGCCCAGAATCCGTTGCCGATGACCAGCGAACTCCCCGCCGCCAGGTCCTGGTCACCCCCAAGGATCGGGGTGGCGATCGCATCGATGGTGAGTCCATCCGCCGCCAAGATCTGTGCGGTGTCGCTGGTCCAGACGGCGCCACCGCCGGTGGTCTCCATGTTGTTTGCGGGGGCGCCGAACAACAGTTCCAGGCTGCCGTCTCCGTCCAGATCGCCGATCTGCAGGGTGTTGCCCAGGTCCTGGCCACCGCTACCGATCGCCATGTCTGCGTCGCTTTCGCGCAGGTTTCCGCTCCAACCGGAGCCATCGTTGAGCCACACATAGACCCCGTGGTCCTCGTCGGCACCGACCAGGTCCAGGTCCCCATCTCCGTCCAGATCCGCTGCGGTCAGGGCGCCGAATTGCGGGGAGGGTCCCTCGACGCGGAGTCCTGCATCGCCGGCCGTGGAGTCCGGTTCCAGTGCGTCTCCCTCGAACAGGTAGACCACGCCCTCTCCGGTCGCTGTCAGGGCGAGCTCGCGGTAGCCGTCGCCATTGATGTCCGCCAGGATCGTCACCTCGCCGCCCAGCTCGTTGTTGTTGTCGTTGCCGACCACGCTGGCCAGGCCATCGTCCTCCATGTCAAAGGTCCCGTAGCCGCCGGCACCGCCGATCACGCCTTCCGTCAACCAGACCTTGCCCTTCTGGCTGGTGGCCGAGTAGGTCCCCACGACCAGCTCGGCGAGACCATCCCCATCCAGGTCGCCGGCCGCCACAGCGGAGCCGCCTCGGGAGTTGTTCTGGCCGGTGCCGAGCACGTCGAAGATGTCCTCTGCGCTCTCGTCCAGCACCAGGTCTTCGGTGGACTGGCTGTAGAGCAGGTAGGCCGCCCCGTCATTGCTTCCGGCTGTGGAGGCCCCGGGTGCTCCCATCAAGAGTTCTGGCGCCCCGTCGCCGTCCAGATCCGGTACCGCAGCCAGGCTGGTGCCCAGGGTGTCGTTGCTGACCTCACCCAGGATCGAGAAGCTCGCGACATCTTCCACCGGGGCCTGCCCGAAGCTGGCGGAAGGAACGATCCAGACCTCGCCGGCATTGGAGGCCGCGTCGTCTCCCTGTGGGGCAGCGACAGCCAGGTCCTCCACCCCGTCCCCATCGAAGTCTCCGGCGGCCAGCACGCTGCCAAAGAACGAGCCAGAGGCGGTGTCGCTCACCTGGATGGCTGCCACGTCGGACAGCAGGATCTCGTCCTGCAGGGAGTCGCAGTCGTTGTCGATGCCGTCACCGAAGATCTCGGGCTGGCCCGGGTTGGCCAGGACCTCGTCGTCGTCGCAGTCGCCGTCGATCTCGGCGTAGCCATCGCCGTCGTCGTCGGCGTACTCGGTGTTCTCGTCGACTGCCCCATCGCAGTTGTTGTCCAGGTAGTCAGGGACCTCGGTCAGGTGGGGAGCAACCGACGGGTTGGTGTCGTCGCAGTCGAGTCCCCCGGCTTCCAGGGCGGCCTCTCCGTCCTCGTCGACGTCGATGAGGTCGGCGTCGTCGCAGTCCTGGTCGATCCCGTCATAGGGCGTCTCCTCGGCGCCCTCGTGAATGGTGGGATCGGTGTCGTCGCAGTCCCGTCCGCCCATGAAATCAGCGTCGTGGTGATCCCCGTCCAGGTCCCGGTCGTCCAGGCCATCGCAGTCGTTGTCGATGCCGTCGTAGGCGATCTCTTCCATGCCGGGAGAGCGTGTCGGATCGTCGTCGTCGCAGTCGCCTTCCACCTCGGCCCAACCGTCTCCGTCGTCATCGTTGTTGATGGTTCCCTCGTCCCATTCCCCGTCGCAGTCATCGTCGATCTCGTTGGCCAGTTCCTCGGCCCCGGGAAAGACGTACGGGTTGGTGTCATCACAGTCATCCCCGCCGACCACCAGGGCGTCATGGCCATCCATGTCGTCGTCCAGGAGGTCGAACCCGTCGCAGTCCTGGTCGATCCCGTCGTAGGGGATTTCCCGGGCGCTCGGAGCGACGTCCTCGTCGGTGTCATCACAGTCCCCCTGGTGCTCCGTCCAGCCGTCTCCGTCGTCGTCGTGGCTGTCAGTGCCTTCATCGACCTGGTCGTTGCAGTTGTCGTCCAGCCCGTTTTCCACCTCCTCGGCGTCCGGGTGGATGTCATCCCGTGCGTCGTCGCAGTCGTCGTCGTCCACCCAGCCATCGCCGTCCTGGTCGAGGATCTCCGGTGTGGGATCCGGGCGGGAGTCAGTCTCGGTGGCCGGGGTGCAGGCCGTGGTCATTGCGAGCAGGGCGACAAGAGAGATCGGACGCATGTTCTTCCCGCGGAGAGAGAGGGGTTCGTCGGGGCCGTGTGCCGGGTTCGTTGGACATTACGGCTGTCGACACAAGGTGTGACAGGCTGGTTCGGTGTACGCTCCCGGTGTGTCAATGCTCCTGCTCGCGACCCTCTTGCTGGGCTGTCCCTCTGGCCAGGACGCAGTTTCGGAGACCCCATCGGGTTCTTCGATGGCCGCGTCGTTGAAGAATGCGGCCCAGGCCACACCGCCTGCGCCGGATCAGGAGGAGTTTCCAGAACGCCTGTCCAGGGAGTCGGACCGGACTGTCGCGAGCGATGGGAGCAAAGACAGCAAGGCCTGTCGCACGGCAAGAAAGAGCCGGGATCGCCTCAAAGAACGCGTGGCACAGGCCTACGAGCGGGAGGTACGGCCGGCCGAAGAGCGGGCATACCAGACCCAGGTGGCCCTGGACGCCTGTTTGAAGGACATGGGTGGCTGTGGGGCCGATGCCAGGCGCTACAAGGCGGTCGCTGAACGCGCGGGGTCCAGCGAGCGGGCCCTCCAGGCGAAGATAGACCAGATCGGGGTCCTGTCTGCGCAGCTCTATCCGCTGAATGAAGAGGTCACGAAGGCCTGTGGGAAGGGACGCTACTGATCATTCCCGGTGGAGAGGCAGGGTGAGGCATCGCGGCCCGCCACGCCCCCGGCAGAGTTCTGCGCCGTCGATCTGGATGGCGTAACGACGATGGCTGGCTTCCAGCTTGTCGTAGTCGCCTCCGAAGTCCCGCTGGAGTTCCGCCAGGAAGTCCCTGGCTGAGAGTACCTGGAAACCGGCCTCGCCCATGGCCCCTGCGGTCTTTTCATTGCGGGCATACCCGATGGAGACCCCGGGACTCAGGGCAAAGTGGTTGGCGCCGTCGCTCCACTGCTCTCGGCGTTCATGGATGGCATCTCCTGCCCCGCAGAACACGGTTTTCATCGGGTGTCCTTCGGCCGCCAGGGCCTCCAACAAGTCACCGTCGAACTCTTCGACCACGACCTGGTCGCCACTCTTGAGCAAGCGGATGATGTTGCCCTCTTCGGGACTGCCCCGCTCCAGCAGGGGTCGGTAGACGACGGCAGTGTCTCGATCCACCAGGGTGAAGACCGTGTCCAGGTGCATGGCGCTCCGCTTCTTGGGCATCTCGACCACGAGGACGCGGGTAAATCCCTCGGCGATGAGTTCTCGGCTCAGCGCGATGATCATCGACCACGAGGTGCGTTCTGAAGCGCCGATCAGGGCCAGGGTCTCGCTGACCACCAGCACGTCGCCGCCTTCGACGGTGAGGGGAAAGGAACCGCCCTGGGACCGAACCCACCGGCAGTGCTTGCTGACGGTCATCCCCGCAAACCAGGGGTGGTGCTCGACCAGGGCCCAGGTCAGGAGCGACTCTCTTTGCCGGGCCCGCATCCGGGCGTTTCCCACCACGAGGGTGTTGCCCACCAGGGCAGCCAGGTCTCGGGTGAAGATCAGGTTCGGAAGGGGGTTCATCCAGCGTTCAGAAGGGGGTCCTCCGACCGCCAGGGCCCACAACAGCGCCTTGGGTTCCATCTGTTGGAGTTGTCGGGTGATCTTGTCCGGGAGGTCCTCCAGGCGGGCCACCCGCTCGATCACCGAGGTTCGCGCCTCCTGCACGGACAGGGTCTCCTCGAGCATGTCGTCGAGCACCCCGACCTCGGCGGTGGTCTCCAGGAGTCGTACCAGTTGATCGTGCTCTCGCTGGGCGTCGGGAACGTGGACAAGGTCGTCGAACAGCAGGTGGTCAGGACTACCGGCAGCCAGGTGTTGGGGCAGGACCCGCTCCAGGGCGGCACCAGGTCGCTTGACCACCACCCGGCGCAGCCGGGCGACCTCGCTGAAGACCTGTGGCATTTATCCTCCGCTTCCGCACCTTATAGGATGCGCCCATGCCCGACAGACCCTGGAAACGTCTCCTGGTAGTCGCGGGAGTTGGGCTCGCGGTGGTCCTTGCTTCTCCACTGATCGGAGAGCGAGTCGCGTTGCTCCAGCTTGGCGACCGGGGCTTTGTCTGGAACTCGATCCACCGCTCCAGGGCCGCGTGGGGGATCGATGGGGTTTACGGACGAGGGATCCGGATCGCGCACCTTCGCATTCCCTGGGAATGGCCGCTGGAGGTCACCCTGAGCGGTGTGGATGTGGACCTGGAGAAGGTGCGAAGTGGCGTCGGCGGGGGTGGCACGGGCGAGGAGAGGATCAGCTTCCCGCTCATCCTGGAGGACGTGACCCTGCGGCTTGGCGACTGGGTGCTGGGAGAGGAGATGTCCGGTCACCAGCAGAACGGGAACCTGATGCTGCAAGGGCCGAGCACCGTGGTTCATCGAATCGGTGGGCGGGTACAGATCCATTCCGAGCAGACCAGTCCGATCGAGGAGATCCGGGGACCGATCATGCTGTCGGCGGAGGTCCTGGACTGGCAGAGGATCCAGGTCACGGTCCAGAGTGATGACCTCTCCCTGCGTCACCCCCTGGTGTCCTCCCAGCCCTTGCCCCTGGGGTCTGTGCAGGTCCAGCTGGTCAAGCGCCACGCCGAGGTGTCCGGGACCGTGATGATCGGGGACGTGGAACTGGCGGTGGAGGGGAGGTGCGACGAGTTCTGCAGCGGGACCTTCCGCCTGGAGGAGACCCGGCTGTCCAAGGCGCTCGCGCCCCTGCTGCCCCTGGTGCCGGAGCTGGGGAGGGCTCGTCGGGTCGAGGGCACGGTGAGCGGTGCAGTCACCCTTGCCCGAAACAAAGAGAGCTGGGCGCTGAGCGACGCCCGGATCTCTCTCCAGGAAGTGGCTGTCGACGGGGCCATCCGGAACCCGGACATCCTTCGCTATGGCCCGTTCGCCTACCGTGTCCTGGGTGCGGACGGACAACCCCTGGTTCGGGAGAGTGGCGAAGGCAGTCCGGACTGGGTGCCGCTCCAGCGGGTCTCGCCCTGGGTCATCGAGGCGATCATTGCCGCCGAGGACGCCGGGTTCCGGCGCCACAAGGGCTATGACCTGGTCGAGATCCAGGAGGCCCTGCTGGCAGACATGGAGGCGGGCGCCGTGGTTCGAGGGGGCAGCACCTTGTCCCAGCAACTGGCGAAGAACCTGTTCCTCAGTGGGGAACGAACCCTGGTTCGAAAGGTCCGGGAGTTGCTCCTGGCTGTGGAAATGGACCGGGTGCTGGGCAAGTCCCGGATCCTGGAGCTCTATGTCAACGTGGTGGAGTGGGGGCCGGACATCCATGGGATTCAGCAGGCCTCGGAGCGCTACTTCCTCAAGCAGCCCCTTCGCCTGCAGCCCCACGAGGCGGCCTTTCTTGCGGCGATCCTGCCGGCCCCAAGGACCTTCTACCGCCGGTGGTACCTGTCCGGAAAAGCGCGGAGATACAAGGTGGGAGGCGTGCTCACCAACATGGCGGATCTCGGTTCAATGAGCATGCGGCAGGCGGAAAAGTGGGCGCGCCAGCCCCTGCGATTTGTGCCGCCGCCCAGGTGAAGCTCGTCTCTGGGGTTTGACCTGTCGCGACGGGCGGACAGGTAGGATGAATCCGTGGATCGACGTGATTTTTTCCAGGACGCTGGAGGCCTGCTGGGGCTGGCCCTGCGCTGGGTCGGGCTGGTCCAGGGGTGGCGGCGATCATCGGGGGGATCCGGGTGGCAGCGAGCAAGGCCGGCCAAGAGAGGGAGGATCCGGAGGGTCATGTCCGTTATCGAGACCGGTAGGGCCAATTTGATCCCCGGACCCCACCCCTTTTCCGGAATCCTGTGATCATGAGTGAGTTCTCCCCGGCTGGATTCCGGATCCAGTTCTTCAAGGACCCGGTGAGCGCCGCCACTCACTTTGGCGGGATGCTGCTGGCCTTTGTGGGGACGGTGGTCCTGGTCGTCGCTGCGGCGCCCGATGGGTGGCTGCGGACAGCGGGCATGGGCATCTACGGGGTCTCCCTGGTGGGACTGCTTGGTGCCTCCAGCCTCTACCACTTCCTGGATCTGGGGGAACGGGGCAACACCTGGCTGCGGAAGCTGGACCACGCGGGGATCTACATCCTCATCGGAGGCAGCTATGTGCCGCCGGTCCTGCACCTGCTCGAGGGATCCTGGCGAATCGGGATGCTGACGACGGTCGGGGTGGTGTCGGTGGTGGGGGTGGTGTGCAAGCTCCTGTGGAGTGACTGGCTGGAGTGGCTGAGTGTCGGGCTCTACATGGGCTTCGCGTACCTGTCCCTGCTCCTGTTGCCCCAGGCTCTTCCGTTGATGGAGTGGGCCGCCGTGGCCTGGGCCATGGGGGGTGGTGTGGCCTACACCGTGGGTGCAGCGATCTACTACTGGGAGTGGCCAAACCCCTGGCCCCGGGTCTTCGGCCACCACGAGCTCTGGCACGTCCTCGTGCTGGTGGGCGCCGCCTGCCACTACGGCTTTGTGTGGACCCTGCTGGACATCCCCCTGCGACCCTTCTGAGAGAGGCTATTCCCCGGCCTCCAGCCGCTTCTGGAAGAGGGCTTCTCGGGCCGGGTCCTCGTTGTGGTCGAAGTAGTAGGTCCGGAACTGGGCGTACTCCCGGGCGACCTTTTCATCGGGCATGGCCTCCAGGTTGGCCACGTACTGATCCAGGAAGCCCTCGAAGTCCACAAAGAGCGCCCCACGAGCCCGGAGCCTCGCCGCGGTCGCGCGGCGGTAGGTGATCAGGCGCCCCCCGACCCCTTTCCCGAAGTCGATGCGGGTGAGATTCGTCGAGGGCACCTGGAGCCGGAAGTCGAACAACAGGTCGACCTGTCGGGTGCGAAGGTACTCCAGGGTGGCCTTCTTCCCGTGCCCGATGCGGGTTCCTTTCGGGGGATCCATCCGGGCCAGCTCCCGGTCTGTGAGTCCCACGTGTCCTTCGAGGGCATAGGGAACCTCGCCGTAGTACATCAGCATCGCCTGGGTGCCGTAGAAGACGACCCGGGTGTCGCTGCCCTCCAGCGCCCGTCGCAAGACCTCGCCCTGCCGCGCCGCCTCGGCCTGGGCGGTGTCCGGATACCAGCTACGCTCCTCGACGACGCCGTCGATTCCCTCCAGTTCGAAGAGGCCATCGGGCGGCTTCACCAGCCCCACGCCCACCAGCACGGCGGCCACGCAGGGCCATCGCAGGCCGCCAGGAACCAGGGCCAGTCCGCGCTCGAGCGCCAGCAGGAGAACCGGGGTGATGGGCAGCAGAAAGCGGGCGAACATGAAGTCGCCGCCGACCCTGAGGACGTGCAGCAACCAGCCTGAAACCAGTGCCGCGATCAACCAGGGCGCCCTGACACCGCCCCAGCCGGTCCCTCCTGCCCGGGTCCGCAGGGGCCACAGCGCCACCACCACCAGCCCGGGGACCAGGCCCAGGTAGGTGCCGAAGTACAGCCAGGCATAGGCCGCTCCTTCCGCCCAGCGAGGCTCTTCGGAGACCTTGGCGAAGAAGGTGTTGGGGAGCCAGTCACCGTAGTAGCTGAGCTTCCAGAACAGCCAGGGGGCCAGGAGCACCACCCCGGGCAGAGTGGCCCGGACCAGGCGTCCCACCCGCCCGGTCCGAGGGC
>CAZMNK010000005.1:0-89038 GCA_964567625.1 uncultured Enterobacterales bacterium
CGCCGTCCACGTCGCCGTCGCCGTCCACGTCGCCGTCGCCGTCCACGTCGCCGTCGCCGTCCACGTCGCCGTCTGCGTCGCCGTCTGCGTCGCCGTCTACGTCGCCGTCTGCGTCGCCGTCTGCGTCGGTGTCGGTGTCCGCGTCGGTGTCGGTGTCCGCATCTGCGGCGGTGTCGGTGTCCCAGGCGTCCCCGGGGTAGCAGTTGCCGTCAGAGGCTTTGACGTAGCCCTCAGCGCAGTCGCTGTCGCAACCAGGCTGGGTGATGCACAAGACACCGAGCATGGTGAGGATGCAAAGGATGCGGGGCATGGATTCCTCCAGTCGACACGGGAGCAATCATTATACTGATGCTGTTGGGGGTTCACTGTTTTGTGAGGGCTGTCCCCAGCCAGGCTGCCAGTTCCCTGACCTCGTCAGGGCTGGTGATGGACGCCACCACTGAGGCGTAGCCGGCCGAGGCTTCTTCGGTGCGTCCGCGGCGTCGATAGAGATCCGCCAGGACATAAGTGGTGCGGAGGCGGCTCTCCTCGTCCAGGTCGTCGGTCTTCAAGGCCAGGGTGAATTCCTCGATGGCCTGGTCCTGGAGCCGCGGCTCCACAACGTGGACTGCCTGTCGGAACTCCCTCAAGACCTGGCGTTCCCTGGGGCTCAGGTCATCCATCTCAGCGAATTGTCGGAGCCTGTGGTCCCGCTCTTCGTTGAAGCCGCCCCTGTGGGCGATTCGTGCCAGGTTGTGGAGCACGATCTTCCGGGTGGCTCCATCCAGGTCCTTGGCCAGTTCCTGGTCTCCGGAATCGAGGAGCGCTCGAGCAGCCTGGGGGCCCTGCAATCCGACAAAGACCCCGACCGCGATGTCTCGGGCGGTCCAACTTCCCTGCAGGTAGAGTTCGCCCAGTTGGTGGTGGGGCTTTCCCAGGGCCCGGTAGACAGCGGCAGCGATCTCGTAGCGCTCCCAGTGGGGAATGGTTTCGGCGTCCTTGTAGCGGTTCTGCCAGGGGCTGAGAACCGGGGTCACCCTGGCCAACTCTTCCTTTGGAATCCTGGCGAAGTCGGTTCCATAGAGGGTCAACAGGCTCAGGGGGCAGGTCGCGAGGGCATAGGTTCGCCACTGTCCCTGGGAGGAATACCGAGCCAGGTCGGAATCCCAGCCTCCGAGGACATCGCTGGTGAGCTTTTCGTGGACCCGGATGGCGGTGCCATCCAGAGGGCAACGCATCGAGGTCAGAGCCACCTGGGTGGCCAGGGCCGGAGAGGTCAGGAGGACAGCAACCCACCACAGTCGCTTCATCCGCCATCCTCCTGGGTCAGATCCAGGATGTCGACACCCTGCAGGTAGGGTTTTGTCCGGTAGCTGGTGACTTCGGACAGGTCCTTTACGATCTCGGCCATGCGCTCCAACTGGCCATAGGCTCGCTCCAGCCGCTGTTTGGTCTCTTCGTCCAGGTTTCCACGGATCTGCATCATCTCCACGAGGCCCATCACCGAGGTGAGGGGCTGGTTGAGTTCATGGGCGGCTGTTCCTGCCACCTCGATCGCCGCGGTTCGTTTTTCCGAGTCGATCAACTGTACGGTTGCCCGTTGGAGTTGGGTGGAGAGGGACTCGGTCTCGCGGGTGTCCCGGAACAGTCCGCAGGAGGCGATGGCCTGTCCATTGCCGTCGTGGAGCTGAAAGCCCCACAGTTGTACGGGAATCTGCTCGCCGCTTCGACTGCGGACCCGGATCTTGATGTTCTCGACACGCAGGTGGTCAGACCCTCGGATGGACGCCATGATTCGCTTCGCATCTTCGGGATTGGCATAGAGATCCGTCACGTGGAGCTCGTTGAGAGCCTCTTGTTCGCCATAGCCCAGGATCTGTTGGGCAGCGCGATTGAAGGTCAGCAGTCGACCCTTCATGTCTGCGACCACTGTGGGATCGGGCACGGCCTGGAGCAGCCCGTCCAGGAAGTCTCGGGCCTCGTTGAGTTCGGACTGCATCTGGGCTGCCCGTGCCACCGCTTCAAGTTCCCGGGCGCGGGCGAGCACCACGTCTCGTTGGATGGCCGCCGCCCGCAAGTGTCCTTCGATACGGGCCCTGACGAGCCCGGGGGGAAGGGGGCGCCGGAGGATGTCCGAGGCTCCGGCATCCAGAGCAGTGGAGGGGTCCTCACCGTCCTTCAGGATCCAGAGGATGGGGAGGGTTTCCCTGACCTTTCGGGCGGCCTGGGTCCAGGCCGTTGCATCCAGACCATCGGCTGCGGTGGAGACCAGGGCCAGGGTGGCTTCTTTTGCGCACACGGCTGGTGGCCGGCCGACCAGCAGGTCATGGCCGGCCTGTTCCAACTCCTTTCGCAGGGATCCGCCTGCGAGGTCTGGTTCCGCGTGAAGGGCGATTCGAGCCATCAGCGTGCCTCCCAGGCGGCAAGGGCTGCCCGCTGGACCCGGGACACTGGAACCCCGGCAGTGCGCGCGGCGACTGCGACATCCTCATACTCTGGCGCCACCTGTGCCACCTCTCCCTGCCACACGCCGATCTTCATCCGGATGGTTCCGTAGGGGGTTTCCACCTTTTCCCACCGGCGGTCCAGGATCTGCCGACTGGCGGTGGTTCGGCGTACACCAAAGGTTGTGCTGTGGTGCAGGAGGGCTGACCCGACGGCCGCCGCGGTCTCGGCACGGGCGAGAGCGCTCACCAGCAGCCCAGGCCTGCCTTTCTTCATGAGAACCGGCATGGCCCAGGCGTCCAGGGCGCCCGCGGAGAACAAGGCCTCCAGCAAGGGGGGGATCCATTCCCCGGGCATGTCGTCGACCTGGGCCTCCAGGACCTCGACCGAGTCCGAAGAGGAGGCGTCTGTGGTCGTCCCGATTGCGGCGCGGACGACATTTGCCCGGTCGGTTGGATTGCGGGTGCCGGCACCGAGTCCGTGGCTGGTGAGGGTCATGGCGGGCATGGGTCCGGGCACAGCCAGTGTGGTCAGCAGAGCGGCCCCCGTCGGGGTGACAAGCTCACCGATGCGGCCATCCTGTGTGGTGGGCCAGCCCTTCAGGAGGGCGATGACGGCAGGCACCGGCACGGGAAGGGGCCCATGGGCTGTCTGAACTGTTCCGCTCCCCAGGGGCAGAGGCGTGGCCACGAGGTGCTCGATCTCGAGCTGATCCAGCAGCAGGCAGGCCCCCACGATGTCCACGATCGAGTCCAGAGCGCCCACCTCGTGGAAGCTCACGTCATCCACGGGCACCCCGTGTACGGAAGCCTCGGCCTCTGCCAGTCGGCCAAAAACGCGCAGAGCCCGCTCCCGGGCCGTCGGTGGAAGCGCGGAAGACGCCAGCCGGTTCCGTATGTCTGCCCATTTCCGGTGAGGGTGGTGGTGCTCCGGGTGGGAGGGCGGTTCATCCACCACGAAGTGCAGAGCCTCCAGAGCGCCTCGCTTGACCCGTTCCAGGCGGAGGTTCCAGTCTCCCAGGTCCAGTGTCCGAAGCTGTTGCTCCAACTGGACGGCGTCGCCGCCGGCGTCCACCAGAGCGCCGCAGATCATGTCCCCGGCGGCCCCGGCGGAGGCATCGATCCACAAGGTCTTCATGGGGACAACCGGTTGATCAGGGTGGCCTGGTAGGCGGCCCCAAATCCGTTGTCGATGTTGACGACGCTTACCCCGGGAGCACAGCTGTTGAGCATGCCCAGCAGAGCTGCAATGCCGCCAAAGGCTGCACCGTAGCCCACCGAGGTGGGTACAGCGATGACCGGCCGATCGGTGAGGCCGGCCACCACGCTGGCCAGGGCCCCCTCCATTCCGGCGACGACAATGATGACGCGGGCCTCGCGAAGAACCTGGGCCTGGCGAAGAATGCGGTGGATTCCTGCAACGCCCACATCGTTGAGGCGTTGGATCCGGTTTCCGAAGTGCTCGGCGACCAGCGCAGCCTCGTCGGCCACGGACTGGTCGGATGTGCCCGCGGAGACCACCAGGATTTCGCCCTGGCCCAGCTCCTCCCAGGGGCTCTCTCTCTGGACGAGGATTCTGGCCGTGGGGTGGTAGGTCGCATGGGGGTGGTGCTCGAGAACAGTCGCGGCCTTGTCTGGGGCCAGTCGCGTGACGAGCACGGTCTGTCCTGCTTCCTTGAGGGCAGAGACAATGCCGGTGACCTGTGCCGCGGTCTTTCCCTCGCCGAAGATCACCTCGGGCAACCCGGTCCGGAGGGCCCGGGTAGTGTCGAGCGTGGCGCCCACCGCCTCATCTTCGGCGATGGTCAGGGTCGCCACGGCGGTATCCAGTTCCAGTTCCCCGGCCTGGAGTGCCGCTAACAGGGTCCTCAGACGGATCGGATCGATGGGGCCCTCCGGCCCTGGATCCTAGCCTGGACCGGGCACATTTGCCCGTATGCGGGACGTTGGACGGGTTCATCTGGGGTTGTGTCGTCGACTTCGTCCTTGCGGGGATATCGTAGGGGAACCCCATGAACGTGGCCTGCCGAACCCCTGTCCTGTTGTTCATCCTCTGGTTGATGCCCGGCGTGGTAGCTGCCCAGGACGATCCCTACAGCAAAGCGGTGGATCGCATCGACAGCCTGTACCTGTGGCGGGACGAAGTGGAGCCATCCTCGCTCCTGCTGGCTGCGGTCCGCGAGCTGGAGGAGGACCTGTCCTGGTTGATGGTGGATACCGCGGCCGAGGAGGTCATCCTGCGCCATGGGCAGACCGGGGAGATGGGGCGGGTACGGGCAGCGGGCTGGGACGAACTGGTGAACGCCTTGAAGGAAGTGGAAGCCCTGGTGGTGTCGACAGGCCAGGCTCAGGACCTTGCCACTCCGATCTCGACGGTCCTGCTCAAGGGCGTGGCGGACGGCCTGGACAGACATTCGCGGCTTCTCTACGGGGAGCGTCTCAAGAGCTTCGACAAGCGCCTCAAGGGCACGCTCTACGGGCTCGGCTTCAAGATCTCCACGCGAGACCACCGCATTGCCGTCAGCGAGGTCTACCCGGACACCCCGGCGGCCCGGGGTGGGCTCATGGAGGGGGATCACATCCTGCGCATCGACGACGTCAGCACCCTGGGGATGTCGGTTCGAAGTGCGGTGGATCGCATCACTGGGCCCAGGGACACGCCGGTCACCCTGCGGATTGCCCGGGACATCGACGGCGAGAGTCGGGAATTCAACCAGGTCTTCATTCGGGCCGAGATCCGCATTCCCAACATCACATGGCGAACGCTGCCCAGTGGCCACTCCTATGTGCGCATCGATCACTTCTCGGAGAAGACGGTCGAAAATCTGCGCATCGCCCTGGCCGAACTGGAGGCAGAAGGAAGCCTGGACCGGGGACTGGTCATCGATCTGAGACACAACACGGGAGGCTCGATGATCCAGTCGGCCCGTTCCGTGGACCAGTTCGTGGTTTCTGGTGACCTGGTCCGCACGGTGGGACGGGGTGGTGGTTCGGTCAAGGGCCTGGTGTCGCGGCTTCAGGCGGTCGATGACGGCCGCGAACCCACCATGCCGCTGGTGGTCCTCCAGGACGACCACACGGCCTCGGGCGCCGAGATCCTTGCCGGTTCCCTGAGGCAGCTGGACAGAGGCATCCTCATTGGCGAGCGAAGCTACGGCAAGGGCACGGTCCAGAAGGTCTACCGGATCAACTCGGATGCCCGTCTCAAGCTCACGGTGGCCGAGTACCTGCTCAGCGATGACCTGGCGATCTCCGGAACCGGGCTGGTGCCGGACGTGCCTGTGGGGAAGCTTCGGTTCACCGAGCACGGGGTTCTCGGGGACGATCCGGGTGCCGGAATGGAACCCCTCTGGCTGGTGGAACGAGAGGAGAGTTGGGCCCCTGACGCCCCCGCGATCCAGGAGCGGGAGGACCCCTTGTTGGACCTGGCCATCTCGGTGTTGGCGGCCACTTCGGGACCCACCCGGACAGAGCTGCTTGCCTCCGCCACCGAGATGGTGGCCCAGGCCCGGATTCAGGAGGAAGAGCGTCTGCGCGATGCCTACAGTCTGCGGGGGATCGACTGGCTCGATGCCCCGATGGTCCTGGAGAGGTTTCCTGAAGCCGAGGTCGCCGTCAGCCTGGTCAGGCCGGCCCAGGCAGGCAACGGAACCGAGCTGCTGGCAAAGGTCACAAACGGTGGACTGGAGCCCATCTACCGGGCAAGTCTCGCCCTGGAGAGCAGTGATCGTGTGTGGGATGGCCGGGTCCTCTCCCTGGGACGCATCGATCCGGGCCAGACGGTCAGCGGTTCAGTGTGGGTCGAGGTGCCTCGGTCAGCTCGCAGTCGGGAGGCAGAGGTCGCCCTGGTTCTCCAGAGTTCTTCTCATCTTCCGGTGGCCCAGGAGGCCATTCTCCTGGGGATTCGAGGTCAGGGGAAGCCTCCCATGAGCGTCGACATCGTGTTGGAGGCAGAGGGCAGTGAGCGCCGGGCGCGGGTCCGTGTCGTCCAGGACTCCCGCGAAACCCTGGAGGGGATCCGGGTTCGGTTCGAACACCCGGTGTCGGCCGGGGTCGAGTTGACCCACTATGACGCCACTCTGCCGCCGCTGGAACCAGGCATCGCCGGCGAGGCCACCCTGGGTCTGCTCATGACAGGCGCGGAGCCCGAGATTCCCCTGCGCCTGATCGTGGAGGGCGACGACTGGGGTGAGTTGGCGGATTGGGACTTTGGCCTGCCCCTGGATGGCCGGGAAGTGACCCTGTCTCCACCGTTGGTCGAAGCGACCTCCCTACCGCTCTCTGCTCCGTCGGGGTCCTTGACGCTGGCGCTGGAAGTCAGTGATGACGTGCGAATCGATCACGTGGTTGTCTGGTCCGGCCGTCGCAAGGTTGCCTATGCGGCGGGAAATGGCAGCACACTCTCCCTGTTCGTGCCGGTGCCTATCGAGCCCGGTCGGAACCGGATCAGTGTCCAGGCCACCGATGACCAGGGGCTGTCTCGTTGGACACGCTGGACCGTGCGAGGCCTCGAGGAGCCCCCGGTGACCACGGACGCGGATGTGGAGCCAGCGGAGTAGCGTCCTGCCCTGTCTGCGGTCGGCTCAGTTCAGGTTTGCCACGCCAACGGCCACGTTGTCTCCGTTGCTGGCTGCCACCATGACGGTGTTGGACACCGTGGGAAGCCATACGGCGACCTCGTTGGCCTGGAAGTCCAGGGTCAGGGCGGTCTGGCTGGCGAAGCCGGTCTCTGTGCTGCCCCAGGCCACGTGGACGTCGCCATTGGTGTCCACCCAGCCCACGAAGATGACGCCTGTGCTGGGGTCCACGGCCAGGTCTGCGGTGACCGCCGTGGGGGAGGTGGTGATCTGCTGTGAACTCGCCCCTTTTGTGACCCGGATCAGGCCGCTTGTCGGCAGGATGGCGACTTCGATGACCTCCTCGTCCGCGACCTGGAGATCGATGTCAGTGGGCTGGTTGGTGGTGTCGCTGGAGAGTTCAAACAGCTCCGGGTGCTGGTCTGAACTGTCGTAGATGTTCGTGACCAGGGCGCTTGCGGCCTCGTCGTGCCAGGCGATGTAGACGATCTGGTTTCCCGCAACTCCGGCGAAGTGGCTCTCTGGTGGTGGGCCCGGGGGGCCGGAGTCGCCGGTGTCGGAACCTCCAGTGTCGGAACCTCCAGTGTCGGAATCTCCAGTGTCGGAATCCCCAGTGTCGGAATCCCCAGTGTCTGCGTCCGTGTCTGCGTCCGTGTCTGCATCGGTATCGGCATCGGCATCGGTATCGGTGTCGGTGTCGGTGTCTGCGTCCGTGTCGGTGTCGGTGTCGGTGTCTGCGTCCGTGTCCGTGTCCGTGTCTGCGTCGCTGCCGGGCACGGTTCCGTCGAGGATCACTGCATCGCACGCGGTGTAGGAGCCGGTCACCTGGCCGCCGGATTCCGTGGTCGAAGAGTTCAGGGACTCCTTGGTGGCCGTCAGGTAGTGCAGTCCGTTGGTCGCATCGCAACCGAGCACATGGAAGGTGTTTGTGTCGTCCAGCACCATGGCGATGGAGGTGTAGTCTTCTGGCGCGGTGAACGAGTCCGAGGCGATCTTGCGCTGAGTTGTCGTCGGGTCGTAGCGGGTGAGTCGCATGGACCGAGTGGACTCATTGGTGAGCAATCCAATGACCCCGTAGATGTAGGTGTCGTCGACCATGAAGGCCTGGCCATTGGTGACCGTGTAGCTGTTGTCCGGGCTGTCGGCGGCGGTAAACCAGTGCACGGCCTGCTGGACGCCAGTGGTCGGATCCAGGGCGTCCCAGTAGGGCGCGATGGAGGTGTCGTACTTGGCGGTGCCGGCAAAGTCGACGCCGTCGACGATGAGCGACAGGTAGATCCGGTCCGTGTTCTCGGCCCACCGGGGAGAGCGCGGGTTCTCCCAGCTGACCCCGAGCGGGGACCCTACAAAGGTGCCAGGATCGCCGTCGCAGTCGCGGTCGACCAGGTCGTTGAGGATCTCGGTGTTGCCAGGGGCTGCGGCCGGGTTGGTGTCGTCGCAGTCCTCGACCTCCAGGCCCAGACCGAACTGGACGCCGTCCTGGTCCTGGTCGTAGTCATCGGCTCCGTCGCAGTCCTTGTCGACGCCGTCGTACCAGTTCTCGGTGGCCGACGGGTTGATGCCGGTGGCCTCGTCGTTGCAGTCCAGCTCTTCATCGGGCACGTGTTGGCTGGAGTCTGGATCACTGTTGATCGACTCGTGAGGAGCCCCGTCTCCGTCCTGGTCGTAGTCGTTGGCCCCATCACAGTCGGTGTCGACGCCGTCGTACCAGGTGTCGGTGGCGGCGGGATTGGCCGTGACGTCGGTGTCGTCACAGTCGTCTCCACCATCGATCTCTCCCAGGGCCTGGAAGCCGTCTCCATCCTGGTCGTAGTCGTCATCACCCTGGCAGTTGCTGTCGATGCCGTCGTACCAGGTGTCTTCGGCGTTTGGGTTGATGGTGGCGTCGTTGTCGTTGCAGTCGAGCTCGTTGTCTCCCTTCTGCTCCAGGCCCAGGCCTTCCAGCCAGTCGTTGACCGTGTTGTCGTAGTACAGGTCGCCGTCGGCATCGAAGTCGGCCTCTCCGTCGTCCCCCAGACAGTCCTGGTCCACTCCGTCGTACCAGATCTCGTCCACGTCCGGAGAGATGTCCCCGTCGTTGTCGTCGCAGTCTCCGGCGGCACTGCTGACCCCGTCTCCGTCCAGGTCGATCTCCAGCAACTGGTTGTCGACGTCTTCCTGGGAGACCCAGGTCCACAGGCCATCACAGCCGGACAGGACCGGCAGTAGCAGCAGGGGCATCCAGCGGCTCATTACACCTCCATCGAGGGCGGACTGTAGCACGCAGACCCCGGGGGTTAGCGCCTGGGGGATCCCAGGGTCAAGGTGGAGGGAAAGGCTTCTTCCTGCGGAACGAATCGGGGTTTCGTCAGGGGCGGAAGATGCTGGTTTTGTTCGGGTTCCAGCCGGCCAGTTTGCTGTCCTTTGATTGCTTGAGTTCCGCGAGCCCGTCCAGTGCGGTCTGCACCAGTTGTTGGGCGGTCGGGCGCTTGTCTGGTTCCTGGTTCAGGGAGGTGGCGAAGACGTGGTGGGGACTGCACGCCTTGACATCATCCTGGTCATTGGCTGCCAGTTTCAGGCGCTGGGACATTCGCTCGGCCAGGATGCGAGCCCCCACGTGCTGGGTGCCGGGAAGCACGACCAGAAAATGCCCGGCATCCAGGAGTCCGATGGCGTCCCCGGTGCGGACAAGGTCCCGTATTGCCTGGAAGGTGGCGACCTGGCCATTGACTGTGGCCTCGCCGCCGAGGTCTCCACCACAGGAGATGGCGATCACGCTCAGGGGCATGTGGAAACGAGAAGCTGTGTGTAGTGCGGACTTCACCAGGGCCCAGATGAACCGAGGGTCTCCGGCAAGCTCCAGGCCGGTCTGGATCTTCGCCACGGCCTCGGCATCCATCTCAGCGCTCTTCTCCCCACTGATGCCCATCAGGCTGTGGAGGACTCCCAGGCCGGATGCGTCGACAGAGGGCGTTTCCGTGGACGGGGTGACTTCGTCCTGGCCGAACATTTTCGCGACCTGCTGGATGATCGGCCAGGCCTCGTGTTCCGAGGTGATGTCCCCGCTCTTCAGGGCGAGGCCCTCCTGCTGGGTGCGGAGCGGGGAGCCCGCTTCCGGAGCCACGTGGTTTCGCGTCGTGGTGGGCAGCTTCCAGCGACGGGCCAGCACGGCGTTCTCCTCGGTCCCGTTGGTGCCGAAGAAGAAGGCCTCCGCTCGTGTCAGGGCCTCTCCCTGGAGATGGCTGAACACTTCGCCGAAGGAAGATCCCCGGAAGTGGCCCATCAGGCTGGCGGACCCGGCAATCGTGGACAGCCCGGTTGTGATCTCGTCAGCGACCTTCTCTGCGTCCTTTTTGTCGCTCAATTCATGGACGGCGAGGCCGGCCATGATCGCTCCCCTTTGGATCAGGAGCGGGGAGATCTCCTCCAGGGTCTTGAGGAGTTGGCGCCAGAGCACGGCCTTGCGAAAGACGGAAGCCCCCATGGCCTCGGCGGCGTCGCCGACCTTGGTGGCCGGCTTCTGCTCTCCGATGACGGGGCTGTCGGCGATTCGGAGGAGGAGATCCTTCAGGCCTTCATCAAAACCGGAGAGGGCTTGAGCAGCGTTGGTCGGGTCGAAGGAACAGAGCTCGTCCTGGAGGACGCTCTCGACCGTGAAGTCGATCTCCGCCAGTTCTTCACTCATGCTCTCCTCCCAGCCATGGCCGAGACAGCTTCCTCATCGGCAGTGTCTCCCGGCCTCTTGAGCGGATCAGGGGCGGACCAGGGGCCAGCAGAAGGGTTCAGGAGGGCGAGTACGGGCATGGGGACTTCTGGCGACGCAGAGACCTGGTCCCCCCCAGGTCAGGGCCAACTGGCCGGGAACGTTGATTTGTGGTGCGGCCATCATTGAACCACCTGGGAACGCCGCAGAGGAGGATAATCGAGTCATTGAGGTCTTCTCCTGCACAGCGGGTTGGGGCGACAATGGAACCAGTCATCGTGGTTTCGGGAGATGATGATCTCTCGAGCAGGACATTCTCGTCCGGACCTACAGCGAGGAGATCACGAATGCGGAATCAGCGCGGCGGTTGGGTTGCCCTCCTTCTGGCACTTCTACTGGTCCCGGGGATGAGTTGCGGGGGGGACGACCCCACGGATCCGGCGAATTGGGTCGCCAGGCAGTCGCTCTTCCACATCAATGATCTGCGGGACAGGCAAGGCGCGGCGAAGATCCGCTCGGCACTGCGCCGGACCCGAGGTGTCACCTATGTGGAGGTCGATCTGCCTTTGTCCCAGGTCCTGGTCACCTATGAAACGTCCGTGACAGACAACAATGTGCTGATCAAGGTCATCCGTGATGCCGGCTATGTCGCCGTCTGGCAGAAGGAATTCGGAAACCCCTGACCGGCCAGGGTCGGCGAGGGATGCGGGCGGCTGCCCTGTCGCCAGGCTCCGGTGTTCGGGCCGTCCTCCTCAGCGCTCCTCCAACGCCTCCATCGCAGCGGGCGTGCAATCCGAGGGTGCGGTGACCGGGTTGCACCCCACCGGCTCTCCTCCCGGGATGGCGGCCACGTAGGAACGGCCCTCCACCGGTGCGGGGAAGTTCGTGGCCAGGAAGTGGGCGCCAGCCACCAGGGAGCCCTCCAGTTGGCTGGTGTTGGTCTCGTCGCTCTCGCCGGCGTTGTCCACATTGGAGGTGATCACAAAGCCCCGGTTGCCCCAGTCGGCGATGTCCTCGGCGTTTTCCACCGCGTCGTTGACCTTGAGCATGCCGGCCCAGGGCTGCTCGGGGCCGCTGGCGTCGGGGAAGATCAGCAGGCCCTCGGTGGAGGGGGAATCGGCCACGTACTCGTCCCGGTGTTCCTCGTCGCCGAGGAGGGCGAAGATCGCATGTCCCCGCAGTGAGCCCAGAGTGGGAAAGCCGTGTGCCTGGACCCCTTCGGACAGGGTGTCGGCGTCACCTCGGACGTCATCGGGGGTCAGGATGCGTTCCGCCGGCCAGCCGTCCTGGATCGCCTCCTCCAGCTCATCCCAGTGGCCGGACAGGTCCTCCAGGGTATCGACCAGGCCGTCCAGATCATCTTTGGGCTCGAGCCAGAAGACGAGGGGCAGGTGGCAGGGGTGTTGCTTTGACCACTCCCAGGCCTCCGAGAGGCAGTCCTCCAGCCGCCGGCAGGTGGTCTCCTCGTCCACCACGGGCAGGTGAAAGACCTCGAATCCGACCCCTTTTCTCAGGTGCAGGTCCAGTTCGAAGCCTCGCACCCCCTGCTCCGACAACTGCACCTCGAGGGGTGAATGGCTGTAGCGCTGGGACTCGTCGAAGATCGCTGCAGGTTCCAGGTGGTAGCTGTTGTGGGTCGCCAGGGCCTGGACGTGGTGCAGTTGCAGGATCTCGTCCAGGGGCCCCGGTGTCTCACAGGTGGGGAGGGGTTCCGGCTCCCCGGTGTCGTCTGCCGAGCCCGTGCAGGCGTGCAGGATCAGCAGAGGGGTCCACACGCCGTGTGCCTAGTGTGCCCGGAGCAGGAGACCGCTCATGTAGTAGTAGGGCTGGTCCCCGTCTCCGGACCAGGTGTACGGCTCCAGGGCATAGCCGACAGTGGCGGTCTCACCGGTCCAGTGCTCGGTCACATCCATGTCCCAGGGATGGACCTGGGCACCTGGACACCAGCCCGCTCGGTTGTACTCCCAGGTGCCGGCCTGGGTGCCATCGGTCACGGTGTCGGCACAGTCGTCTCGCCAGACTTCCCGATCCCAGGTCCCTTCCCCGACCGTGTAGCTGTGGTCCTTGGCACAGAACTCGGCGCAGTTCTGGCGGTTGTCCCAGCCGTGACCGGAGATGAAGGAGCGCAAGGTGACCTGGGTGGCCGAGTCCACGGGGAGTTCCACCGGAACCACCTGGTCCGTGACTGGGTTGTCCTCGAGCCCGGCGTTGTAGGAGAGGTGGGGCCAGACCGGGATGATCTCGGTGACCTCGGGGACAGGCGGTGCCCCGCCTTCGAAGTCCAGTTCTGCGTCGAACAGCCATCCTTCCCCCTGGCTGTGGCCGGGGCCCACCCAGGTGTCGATGAAGACCCTCAGGGTGATGGTGTCGCTGAGAAGGGGCCGGAGTTCGGTCAGGTCACTCTCCCAGGAGAAGCCGACGCGGTAGGCCGTGATGAAGCGGTCCAGCTCCACGTAGGTCTCGTCGTCGGTGCCGGGGTCCAGCACGATGCCAAAGGTGCCGTAGCGGTCCCAGTAGTCGCACTTGTCATCGGGGCAACTCAACTCGAAGCGCCCTGTGATGCGACTGTAGGTCGTGCTGGCGTCCGGGAAGTCGACCTGGACATCCACGGACCGGCGGTTCTCGTCGCCGTAGTAGACGTGCTCGGCGTCAAAGGCCGAGATCGTGGCGTCCTCCCCCGGTGTGCGGGTGTCTCCGGAGTCGACGGGCTCGGTTCCGGTACAGGCCACGAGGAACAGTGCGGACAACAGTGCAGTGAACATGCCCTCTGAGGTACACCCTGGGCCGCCAACGCGCCACTGGCTTTGGCGCTTCAGGGGGCCGTCAGACAGGGTTTGTTGCCGCTGGAATTGCTGCCGATGAGGCCGTCCGGGCCCACAGAAGGAATTCCACGTTGCCGCCCTTGGCGCCCTTGATCGGGGACACGCAGTCGCCCAGGATCTCGAAGCCTCCCAGCCGGGCTGCGGACTTGATGTCTTCCAGGGCCTCGCGCCGTACCCCTTCATCGCGAACCACGCCTCCGCGACCCAGCTTGGCTCGACCCACCTCGAACTGGGGTTTCACCAGCACCACGACATCGGCCCCGGGGGAGGCGATGGCGGTGATCGCTGGGAGCACCTTTTCCAGGGAGATGAAGGACAGGTCCCCCACCACGAGATCGACCGGCTCGGGAAGGCTCTCGGCAGTCAGGTGGCGGGCATTGGTCCGTTCGAGCACCGTCACTCGATCGTCCTGGCGCAGCCTCCAGGCAAGCTGCCCGTAGCCCACGTCGATGGCGTAGACCCTGGTGGCGCCGCGCTGGACCAGGCAGTCGGTGAAGCCGCCAGTGCTCGCGCCCAGGTCCGCGGCGATCCGACCGGTCACGTCCAGTCCAAAGGTCTCCAGGGCTCCTTCCAGCTTCACCCCACCCCGGGAGACAAACCGCATGTCTGTGCCCCGAAGGCGCACTTCGACATCGGTCCGGACCTGGGTTCCCGCCTTGGTGACCGGGGTGTCGGCCACCAGGACCTTCCCCGCCAGGATCAGCGCCTGGGCCCTCGCCCGGGAAGGGACCAGCCCCCGGTCCACCAGGAGCTTGTCGAGGCGGACCTTGGGGATGGCGGGCACTCAGACCTTCCGGTCGATCGTGAACCGGGCCAGGGCCTCGAGTGCGGGGTGTTCCAGCACCTCCAGGGCCTCCATGGCTCCTTTGACCAGTCCCCGGGCCCGGCGAGTGGTCTCTTCGGCCCCCAGGAGCTTCACGAAGCTCGGGGGGCCGTCTTCCCCCGCGTCTTGTTGGGCATCGAGCACATCATCGGCCAGCTGGAAGGCGAGTCCCAGGTCCCGTCCGAACCGGTCGAGGGCGTGGGCCTGGACCTCGTCGCCGCCACCAGCGATGGCCCCCATGCGCACCGAGGCCTGGATCAGGGCCCCGGTCTTGCGCCGGTGCAGTGCCATCAGGGTTTCGATGTCTTCCACGGGTCCCCCAAGCCCCAGGTCGAGGACCTGGCCGCCGATCATCCCGGCGTACCCGGCGGCATGGGACAGTTCATGAACCAGCGCCATGCGGCCATCCCCATCCAGCAGCGGGCAGAGGTGCAACTGGCGGAAGGCCTCGGTCAACAGGGCATCGCCCACCAGGATCGCCGCAGCCTCACCGTGAACCCTGTGCAGTGTGGGGCGCCCCCTCCGGGTCTCGTCGTCGTCCATGGCGGGCAGGTCGTCGTGGACCAGGGAGTAGCAGTGGACGAGTTCCACGCTGGCGAAGAGCGGCAGCAGGAGTTCCGAGCTGTCGGTGCCGCTGGTCTCTTCATAGGCGGCCATCGCCAGCAGGGGGCGGATGCGCTTGCCGCCGTTCTGGAGCGGGCAGCGGCACATCTCTCCGAAACGTGGAGGCACCGCATCCTGGAAGAGGCTGTCCAGGTGCTCCTGGAGGGCTCGACGCCGTGGGTCGGCCCAGGCCTCGAGATCAAATCCGGTCATCCGTCCGCAGGGACCTCGGCACCGCCTTCTTCAGCGGGTGCTGCACTGGGGGGCTTGGCCGGTCCCTCGTCCTTCATTCGCGCCAGCCCGACGCGGTCGGCACCAGCATCGCGAACCAGGTCCATCACCGCGATGACCTGGCCGTACTCCAGGTTCGGGTGGGCGTCGACAAAGACGACCTTCTTGTCCTTGACCCGCAGCCGCTTTCGCAACTGCTCGTAGAGCTCGCGCTTCTCCAGGATCCGCAGGTTGAGCGCGACCTTGCCGTCTTCGTAGGCGGCCACCAGCAACTGGTCCTTCTTGTCGTCGTCCTTGGGTCGTTGCTGCTTGGTCTGGGAGGGCAGGTTGGCGGCCATCTCGTCAATGGTTCTCGGGGTGATGACCATGAAGATGATCAGCAAGACCAGGACGATGTCGATCAACGGGGTGACGTTGATGTCGCTGTCGGGGCCAGACCCCTTGTTCATCTGGAAGCCCATCAGTCTTCCTGGAGCTTTTCGGCGGCCAGGAGCAGGGTGCTCATGCCACCTTCATTGAGGACGTCCATGACTGCGCGGACCTCGCCGTAGAAGAGCTGGGTGTCCGCCTTGATCAGGATCGCCCGGTTGGGATCCCGCCGGTACTCGGCGTTGACCTCATCGATCAGGTTCTCCAGTGGGACCTGCTTGCTGTCCACGAAGACAGCGCCGTCATCCCGGATGCTGACCACCAGGTGCTGGCCGTTGTCCTGGGCAGTGGTGCTGGTCCGGGCGTTGGGCAGCTTCACGTCCACCCCCGAGCTGAGCATCGGGGTGACGACCATGAAGATGATGAGCAGCACCAGCACCACGTCCACAAGGGGCGTGACGTTGATGTCGCTCATCGCGCCGCCCTTCTCGCCGACCTTCATGCCCATGGGGCTGCCTCGACAAGGGGAGTGGTGGAGAACAGGCTCACTTGGCCGGGGCCTCCATGGTGGGAGCGTCTTCTCCCTCGGTCATCCTCAGCAGGGTCTTTTCACCCCAGTCCATGAACTCCTCGATCGCCACGGTGATGTCGTTGATGATCGCGTCGACCCGGGCGGTGAAGTAGTTGTAGAGCCAGACGCCGAGAATCGCGACGGCGATTCCGATGGCGGTGGCCACCAGGGCTTCGGCGATCCCTGCGGAGACGGAAGCCAGCCCACCGGAGCCGCTTTCAGCCATGGCCTGGAAGGCGTTGATGATTCCGAAGATCGTGCCGACCAGGCCCACAAAGGGTGCGGTGGAGCCGACGGTGGCCAGGATGTTCATCCCTCTCCGAAGGTCAGCGGATTCCCGGACGGACCGTCGGTCCATGGCTCGCCGCGCGGCGTCCAGTCCAGGTCGATCGATGTCAGGTCGCTCTTTCAGCTCGGCGAGCCCGACCTCCATCATGTGCCCAAGGTACGCGTGCTTGACCTCTGGCTCCTGGGTGGCCTGGAGGGCCCCCGCCAGGTTGCCTGAAGCGAGGTGCGCCGTGAGGCTCTCCGCCAGCTCGCGGGACTGTGTCCGCGCCTTGCCAAAGGTGACCCAGCGTTCCAGGCCCACGTACACGCTGATGATTGCCATCAAGATGAGGAGGATGATGATCAGCTTGGGGATGAGGCCCATCTGGGCCCAGAGGTGGGTGAGCTCAAAACTCATGGTTTTCCTCTCAGGGACTCGGGGGTCATTTGCCTACCGCAGAACGAAGCGGAAGGTCAGGACGAATTGGGCTTTCTGGGCCTTTCCTTCGACCTTGTAGGGGTAGAATTTCCATTTCCACGCCGCGCCGACGGCGTTGTCTTTGTAGATGGCGGGACAGGCCTCGACCTTGACGTCGTAGACATTGCCCTTCTGGTCGATGAACAGGCGGACATTGCAGCGCTCGTCGGTCAGGCCGAGCTCCACCGCCGCCCGAGGAGTCTTGGGCTCCACGCGCTTCTTCGGGCGTACCTCGGTCCAGTGCACTGCACGGACACCGGTGCCTCCCAACTGTCCACCCAGGACACCACCGATCTGACCACCGATGACGCCGCCGACTTCGCCGCCCTCGACGCCACCCTCCATGCCGCCCTCGACACCGGCCACTTCAGGCTCCGTTTTCTTCTCGGGCTCGGGGACTTCTTCGGGGAGCTCCTCGATCTCTTCAGGCTCCTCCTCCTCCTCTTCCTCCTCCTCTTCTTCTTCTTCCTCTTCCTCTTCCTCTTCCTGGGTTTCCTCCACCTTGGTCTCGGCCTGGGCGGGGGGAGGCGGAGGTGGCGGCGGAGGTGGCGCGGCCTCGTCCATGAAGGTCACCTCGACCGCCTCGTCGTCCTCGACTTCCTCGACGATCTGGGTGCCCAGGAAGATCGCAGCGCTGGTGGAACTACCGGTAAGGAGCAGGGCGAGCAGCATGGCGCCGGCCTGGCGGCGGCGGTTTGCCTTGCGTGACTTTCCAACGGTGTCGAACATCGGCCGTCAGCTGGAGGGGCCCGCGATCATAAGGTGGCGGTCCGTGGTCTTCTACCCCCCAGGACAACAGGAATGTGTCTGGAGTTCGTTCGGCGTCGGCGTGGGACGTCGATCTGGGCCCTTCGACACACCCGGGTTGTTGGCTCAACGTATTCGAAAAGTAAGCTCCAGATCCGAGCGCACCGTCCGTGCAAGGCCATCGCTGATCACTGGCTGGAACACCCAGGTCTCGATCGTGGAGAGGGCCAGGGCGTGGGCTACCTCGGGGCCGTCGACCACCACGGCTTCGACCACCTCGCCCTTCTCGTTTACCAGGATCCTCACGTGGACGGTGGCCTCGCTCAACTCGGCGTCCCGGAAGGCCATCCGGGTTTCGCGGTCAAGGCGGGTCGGGGTGTGGATCTCGGTGAGCAGTGCCGAACTTGGAACGTGCAGGACGCCTTTTTCGTCCAGGCAGGGGCCGTAATCGACTTCGCAGGGGACGGCGGCTGTCTCGGGAGGATCCCAGGGCAACAGGCCAGGCGCGTAGCGTGGGGCGGTGCTCACGGTGGGGTTTAGCAGGGCCACCTCTCCTTTCACGCCCACGCAGCGGGTGTTGGGGGATGTTCGGTCCAGCGCGGTGCGAAAGGCTTTCTCTGTGGTCGGTTCGCCCAGGGCCTGGGCACACCCGGGCAGGCCTGTGGGGCTCACTGCGGCTGCCCGGGCGCTGCGCTCGTGCCAGAGTCGGATGTTCGCTTGCTGGGCCTCGTGACTGCTTGTCTGGGGGTCGGCCAAAGCAGCGGTGAGAAGAAGGCTCCAGACCATGGAATCGGACCTCCGTTTGACCGGTGGGTGCTTGAGAAGCGGTCAGGGGAAACCGCTGACAGGGCTAGATTTCCCGCTCCTGGATTCCACCATCCGAAGTGCGGGTGAGTTCGACCAGCTTCTGGTCCGCGGCGTCGAGCTTTTCGTGGCATTCCCGGGTCAGGGCAATGCCCTCCTCGAAGAGGGCCAGGGAGTCCTCGAGGCTCAGTTCGCCGCCCTCGAGCTTGCGAACCTTGTTCTCAAGCTCGGTCAGGGCCTCTTCAAAGGTGCGGTCTGGGACTTCGGCTTGGTCGGACATTCCAGACGCGTAACCGCACAGGATCCGGGGTGCAGGTCCGGCCCGTTGCCCGAGGTCTCTTCAGCCCTGTCTGGTCTCCAGTTGCTCCCATCGGGCATAGATCGCCTCGATCTCGGCCTGTTGGGCCTCGTAGGTCTGGGTCAGGTCCGCGATTCGCTCGGTGGCCTCCTGGTAGGTCTCCGGCGCGGCGAGTTGTGCTCCCAGGGATTCGTGTGCGGCCTCCAGGGCCTCCAGCCGTGCGGGCAGGGCTGCGAGCTCCTGTCGCTCCTGGTGGCTCAGGCCTCCCTTCTTCTTCGGCCGGGGCTTCTCGGTCTGGGGCGTGGACTTCTCGCGTCTTGGGGCTTCCACTGTGGCGTCCAGGGCTCTCTGGGCCTGGAGCCGAGAGGCATAGGAGGTGACCTGGCCTTTCTGTTCGAAGCTCACCACCGTGGTGCAGACCCGGTCCAGCAGGGCCCGATCATGGCTGATCACCAGGCTCGCGCCATCAAAGGCGATCAGGGCTTCCTCCAGGATGCGAAGGGTCATCAGGTCCAGGTCGTTGGTGGGTTCGTCCAGAAGCAACAGGTTGCCGCCATCCAGCAACAGGCGGGCCAGCAACAGGCGCATGCGCTCTCCCCCTGACAGGCTGGCCACGGTCTGGGTCAGTTGTTGCTGGCGGAACATGAACCGTCTCAGGAAGCTCGCCACGTGCACCCCACGGTCCCCCACGATCACGTGGCTGTTTCCGTGTCCGGCTGCGTCAAAGAGAGTGTCTGTCGGGTCCAGTCCACTCCGGGCCTGGTCGATGGTCGCCACCTTGAGGCGAGGTGCCCAGTGGACCCGTCCGGCGAGAGGAGGCAGGTCCCGGCGGATCAGCTTGAACAGGGTGGACTTGCCGATGCCATTGGGCCCCAGGATCCCGACCCGGTCCCCGGCCTGGACCGACAGCGTCACCCCGTGAAAGAGAGGCACACCGTCGTAGCCCCCGTCGACGTCCTCCAACTCCAACAGCGTGCTGCCAGCGCGAAACCCCGTGCAGAGGTCCAGTTCAAAGGTCTGTTCCCGCATCAAGGGCCTCTCCGCCTGGAGTTGCTCCAGTCGAGAGAGTCGTGCTCGCTGCTTGGTGCTGCGGGCTGCGGGGCTTCGGGCAGCCCAGGCGGCTTCCCGGGCCAGGGTCCCCAGCCGGCTGGCCTCGGTCTGCTCCTGGCGGGCCCGTCGCTCGGCCCGTGCGATCAGGTAGTCACCATAGCTTCCGTCGTAGGAGACGGTGAGTCCGTCCTCGACCTCGACGATTCGATCGGCGACGGCCTCCAACAGGTAGCGGTCGTGGGTGACCAGGACGATGGCGCCGCGGTAGCCGAGCAGGAAACTCTGGAGCCACTCGATGGTCTCTGCGTCCAGGTGGTTGGTGGGCTCGTCCAGGAGCAACAAGTCCGGGGTCTGCAACAGGGCCTGGGCCAGGGCCACCCGCCGGGTCTCGCCGCCGGAGAGGGTTTCGATGGCATCTGTTCGAGGGGGGGTTTTCAGTCGTTCGCAGACGCCATCGACCCGGTGGTCGAGGCGCCAACCCACATCATCGAGTCGATCCTGCAGGGCACTGGATCGTTCCAGGTCGCCCTCTGCGATGGCTGTTTCGAACGCCGCAACGAGCTGGTGATGCCAGGAAATGGCCTCGTCCAGGGCGTCCTGGACGGTGCTTCCACGCAGAACGGGCGCCTGGTCCAGCAGCCCGGCAGGCGCCTGGCGGTGCACGGTGCCGTGGTCGGGCTCCAGGAGGCCGGCCAACACCCGGAGCAGGGTCGACTTGCCGGAGCCGTTGGGGCCCACCAGGCCCACGCACTCCCCCTTGGAGACGGACAGGTCCGCGCCCCGCAGGATGAGTTGATCGGCAAAGGCGACCTCGATGCCCTGGGCCCGGAGGATCATCTCTGCAACCACCAGCGGGCCACCACTCGGTAGAGGCGCATCACGGGTCGCTGGAGCCACAGGGGAGACAGGCGTGCATGCCAGGCCAGGATTCTCCCGATGAGGCCGATCAGGACAACGGGCCTGTCTCGCTCCAGCCCATTCAGGCCGGCCCTGGCGACTTGCTCGGCGGTGACGAATAGCCAGCCTGGTGGCTTTTGTAGGCCCGCAAAGGCCACATCGAAGAAGGGGGTGTCGACGGGACCTGCGGCCAGGAGCGTCACCGCCACGCCCGTGGAGCGGGTCTCGATCCGCAGGCTCTCGCTCAACACGAAGAGAAAGGCCTTGGTGCCGGAATAGGCCGCCATGTCCGGCAGGGGGCCGTAGCCAGCCACAGAGCCCACGTTCAGCACCCCGCCCCGTCCCCGGGCGACCATTCCCGGCAGCCAGCCGTGAATCAGCTGTAGGGGCGCCTTGCAGTTCAGGTCCACCATTGCCAGTGCCTGCTTTCCGTCTGCCTCCAGCAGGGGCATGCCCATGCCGACTCCTGCACAGTTCACGAGGATGTCGATGTCGGGGTGGCGATGAAGCAACCCGTCGATCGCTCGGGCATCACACAGGTCCACGCACTCCACCATCGTCTCGCAGGACAGTTCTCGAGCGAGGACCTCCAGGCGGTCCAGGGAGCGTCCCAAGAGGACGATCCGGGTTGTTCCCCGGGCACAGAGTTCTCGGGCCAGGGCGGCGCCGATGCCCGACGATGCCCCGGTCACGACCGCGGTCGCCCCGACCAGTTCCAAGCTCACCACGAAGACAGGGCTGCTAATTCCGGGGCTTGTATGCCCGCAGCCGCTCGATGCTGGTGAGACGGTAGGTGCGGCGAGCGGACTTGCCCAGGTCCAGGGCGACCATGACCTCGTCTCCGGCGGGGGTGATCGCCAGTCGTTCGGGGTTGACCTTGCACGTCACGCGCTTGCCGTCCCGGGCCAGGTAGAGCACCTCCATGTGCTGGCCGCCGCCCAGGGCATCCTCGATGAGCATCCTGGCTTCCCGGGGAGAGACCCTCGGGGGCTGGTCTTTCCGCTTCTTCTTCTTTCGCGTATGGCCGGCACTCGAGCCGGGCACGGCCTGGAGTTCCGCCGGCAGCGTGTCGGCGGCATGGGCCCGTGCCTGGGGATTCTCGGAGACCTCCCGGGCCTCGACGACCAGCTGGAGCAGCCGCTCACGGGCGCTGACCTGGTCGGGGGTGCCGGGGTAGCACTTGGTCTGGAGGGCGGGAGAGAAGCCCGAGCCGCCCAGGACCTCTCGGATCTCGTCGAGCTTGTTGCGGTCGACCGCGTACAGCCCGGGGGTAAACCGGTGGAGCAGGAAGGGCTTGAGCTCTCGCATACTCTCCAGCTTGCGGATCCGGCTGCGATGCACGCTCAGCAGGACGGTGTCATGGAACTCCACGTCGCCGTGGTGGCCCATCCAGCCCTTGAGGGTCTGTTCGACGTTCTCGGGCAGGCCTGTCTGGCAATTGTCCCGCAGGAAGTCCAGCACATCGTCTCGGCGCCAGGTCTTCTCCAGGGCGCGTTCGATCGAGATCTCGGTGACCTTGTAGGTGTTGGCCCGGTCACAACCGACGAGCTCGCAGATCTCGCCGATGCGGAAGAGCAGCAGCGGCGCCAGACCTGCTGGCGCCATGATCTCGAAGCTTGGGGTCAGGTAGAAGGCGGTGAATCCGTCGTCTTCGGGGGGCTCAAGGAGCGCCTGGGCCCGGGGAGTGAGCTTGTAGAACTTCTCCTGGCCCCACTCGCCAAGCTCGATCATCCCGCAGTTGACCAGGGGTGCAAAAGAGAACGACTCGCGCTCGTTGGTGCGGGTCGGGGCGTACTCACCCTTGTGGAAACGGGTGCGCCAGTCCTCGCCGCGATTCCACCTGCGGTACAGGTTCGACAGCGGGCGTTCGGGCACCCACTCCCCTTTGCCGCTGTGCACGGCCCAGAGGATCCACTCGGCGTAGGAGAAGCGACGGTCCAGGGACCGGAAGATCAGGTCTCGCTGGTCCTGGGGGTCCAGGTTGAGCCACTCCTCGACGACCTCGCGGTTCACGCTGATGTGATCCCCGCGCAACTCGACCAGTCCGTGCAGGATCAGGAAGTCCACGTGGAAGTGGAACAGCTCGGCGCTGGTGTCCCACAACTGCGCGAAGAAGGTGTCCATCTCCTCCTGGTGGGCCTTGTAGATGTCGTGTTGCTGGGTCAGTCGGGGCGGTCGCTGGTCGATGTAGGTGCACAGCGTCGCAATGGAGAAGTCCAGCGGTGGGCAGAACGGTCTGTGGTCCCGAGCGCGGACATCCTCGTGGGCAAATGTCGGCACGCCGAGTTCGACCTTGAGGTGCTCGATCATGTGGTCCACGAGGGGGTCGGGAACCAGGTAGAAGAAGTGTCCGTCCTGTGTGGCTGTGGCCGCCAGCAAGCCCTTGTCGGCCAGGGTGATCATCACCTTCTGCCACTCGCGCTCGTGGCCTCCAAGGGACAGCCCAAGCTCCCGGTGGAACTCGTCGGCGTGGGCCAGGCCTCCACACTGGAGGAGCGTCGCCAGGGCGGTGCGTTCCCGCTCGTGCATGGACTTGAGCAGGTTGCCCATGCGGTTGCCCTGGGCCACGGCACGGACGGTGAGCTGCACGAGTCGATCGTGGTCTGGAACCCGCTTGGGCTGGCCGCCCAGGCCCCGGTACAGGGCGTGCAGCAGGTTCTCGGGCAGCTGGGTGACGTAGCCGGAAAGGTCTTCCAGTTCGGCGCGGGACAGGCGCCGCCGACGGGTCAGGCCGGTGACTGCTGCGGAGCGCCGCCGCCGACTACGCCGGCGCCGGACATTTCGGCCGCCGTTCGGGGTCTTGACCCCCTGGTGGCCGTCGCCGGATCGATTGCCGCCACGGCCTCGCCGTCCGCGTCGGTTGCGTCGCCCGCCACCACCGCCTTCCGACTTTCCGGGGTCTTTTTTTTCCTGGCCTTCCGACTTGCCGGTGCCTTGAACCTGTTCCATCTTTCTCTCCGGGATTGCAGGGCCTCTGAGTGGAGCGCCGGGGGCGCCGTCAGCTCGCAGCCCGCTCCTCGATGGTGTAGCGATAGCCTTGCTCAGTGAGGAACAACTGTCGCTTCAGTGCGAAGTCCTGTTCCTTGGTGTCACGGGTAATGACAGTGTAGAAGTGGGCCTCTCCGCCGTCTTTCTTGGGACGCAGGATTCGACCCAGGCGCTGGGCTTCTTCCTGGCGAGAGCCGAAGCTCCCCGAGATCTGGATGGCGACGTTTGCGTCGGGAAGATCGATCGAGAAGTTCGCGACCTTGCTCACCACCAGGACAGGGATCTTCCCATGCCGGAACCCGTTGAAGAGCTCCTCTCGGCGCTTGTGCGGCGTCTTGCCTGTGATCAGGGGAGCCCGGATCATCTTGGCGACCTGCTCCAGTTGGTCCACATAGGTCCCGATGACCAGGATGTGGTTGCCCTCGTGGCGGTTGAGTAGTTCTCGGATGGCCCCGAGCTTGAGTGGGTTGACCGACGCCATCTTGAACTTGCGGTTCTCGTCGGTATTCTCGTACTTCTGGGCATCGCCGTTGTTGAATCCGACCCGGACCTCGTGACAGCGGGCTTCGGCGATGAAGCCACCATCCTCGAGCATCTGCCAGGGCAGGTCATAGCGCTTGGGGCCGACCAGGGAGAAGACATCCCCCTCTCGGCCATCCTCGCGCACCAGGGTCGCGGTCATTCCCAGCCGTCGACGGGCCTGGAGGTTGGCGGTGGCGCCAAAGACAGGCGCAGGCAACAGGTGGACCTCGTCGTAGATCAGCAGGCCCCAGTCCTGGTCGGTGAACAGGTGAAGGTGCTCGAACTCGGCATCCCTCGATCGGCGCCAGGTCATGATCTGGTAGGTCGCCACGGTGACCGGCCGGATCTGCTTGGTGGACCCCATGTAGGCGCCGACCTGGGCGGAGGTCAGGTGGGTCTTGTCGATGATCTCGCGGACCCACTGGTTTACCGCGGCGGCGTTGGTGGCCAGGATCAGCGTGTGGGTCTGGACCAGGTTCATGGTCTGCAGGGCCACGATGGTCTTGCCTGCACCGCAGGGCAGAACCACCACGCCGTGCCCGCCGGAAGGCTTGCCATCCAGGAACCAGCGTTCGGCCGCCTCGACCTGGTAGGGGCGCACGGCAAAGGGCTTGCCGTTGCTCTTCATCTTTGTTCGAAGGGCGACGTCCAGGTGTGCGCCGGGCAGGAAGCCGGCCAGGTCCTCGATGGGCCAGTTGGCCTGGAGAGCCCGCTGCTTGAAGATGCCGCGGTGTCCGGCGTCAATGGCCCAGTGCCGCCGGCCGTCCTCGACAAGGAGCTCTCGAATCTCCGGCAGGTTGGACACCACCTTGGCGATGTAGGTGGTGGCAAAGTCGAGCCGGATGAGGCTCGCCGGGTCGGTGGGGTGTGGCACCAGCTTGACGAGCCCGTAGCGCTCGATGGTGTCGCTGACCGAGTCCACGACATTCTGGGGAATATCGAACTTCGTGAACTCTCGAAGCTCGTCGACGATGTCCGCGCGACTCAATCCGGAGGAAGCGGCATTCCACAGGGACAACGGTGTGATTCGGTAGGTGTGCAGGTGCTCTGGGGACGCCTCGAGCTCCGCGAAGCGCCCGAGCAGATCTCGCGCAGCCTCGTACCGAGGATGCTTTGTCTCGACCAGGACCTTTCCGTCGCCCTGGACGATGACCGGATTTTCAGGCCGGACTTGCATGGCTCATGGTGTCTTCATGACGGTCAGGCGCGGCTCCCGGATGGGGAAGCGTAGGGGGGCCGCAGGCAAGGACCTCAGCGCAGCCGCCACATGGACGGCATGGGGTTGCGCACCTGTGATGGCCTCAAGGCCTTACAGGTGGTTGGGCGATCTGCCCAGGCAAACGGGACGCGGGAATCCATCCCTTTGTCCAAGTCCCAATGTAGCAGCCTTTTCGGGCATGTCAAGGGAGTCGTGTCAGGGGCTTGTCACCCCAGGAAGGGGTATCGCCAGTTCCGTGCCGGAACGAAGGTCTCCTTGATGGAGCGTGGGCTCACCCATCTGAGTAGATTCAAGGGCGATCCAGCCTTGTCGTTGGTTCCCGAAGCCCGGCTGCCACCAAAGGGCTGCTGGCCGACCACGGCGCCGGTGGGTTTGTCGTTGATGTAGAAGTTGCCTGCGGCGTGTCGCAAGGCCTGGGTGGCCTCGGCGATGGCCATGCGGTCCTGGGAGAAGACGGCACCGGTCAGGGCATAGGTGCTGGTCTCATCGACGATCTTCAGGGTCTGGGCCCATTCGTTCTCGGGGTAGACGTGGACCGTCAGGATGGGCCCGAAGATCTCCTCGACCATGAGGCGATGGGCCGGGTCTTCGACCTGGACGACCGTGGGCTCGATGTACCAGCCTGTTTCACCGTGGGCCTTGCCCCCGGCGATGATCTTGCCGGTGGTGGCAGCCAGGTTCAGGTACCCGGTGTGCTTGGTGAAGGCCCGCTGGTCGATCACGGCAGCGACGAAATTGGAGAAGTCCCTCACATCACCCTGCTGAACCTCGGCCAGCATGGCCTGGAGCTGCTCGGAGACTGCAGGCCAGAGGTTGCTGGGGATGTAGGCGCGGCTGGCTGCGGAACACTTCTGCCCCTGGTACTCAAAGGCGCCTCGCAGAAGTGCCACTGCCAGCGCCTGGGCATCGGCCGAGGGGTGTGCAAGCACGAAGTCCTTTCCGCCGGTTTCACCGCAGATGCGGGGGTACTGGCGATAGTTGGCGATGTTCTCCCCCACCGTGCGCCACATGGTCTGGAAGGTGGCTGTGGACCCGGTGAAGTGGATGCCGCCCAGGTCCGGGTGGGGCAGGACCACCCGTCCGATGTCCGGTCCTGCGCCGTGAACCAGGTTGATCACCCCGTCTGGCAGGCCGGCTTCTCGAAGGAGTTCCATCAGGAACCAGGCGGACAGCGCCTGGGTGCGGGCGGGCTTCCAGAGCACGGTGTTGCCCATCAGGGCGGGTGCAGTGGGCAGGTTCCCGGCAATGCTGGTGAAATTGAACGGGGTGATGGCCAGCACGAAGCCATCCAGGGGGCGGTGATCGCTCCGGTTCCAGACCCCGGGTCCGGAGATCGGGGGCTGGTCCGCCAGGATCTGTCGCAGGTAGGTGACGTTGAATTTCCAGAAATCGATCAGCTCACAGGCGGCATCGATCTCGGCCTGGTGAACGGTCTTGGCCTGGCCGAGCATCGTCGAGGCGTTGATGACGTCCCGCCAGGGCCCTTTGAGGAGTTCAGCGGCCTTGAGGAACACCGCGGCCCGCTCCTGCCAGGGGAGTGCCCCCCAGTCCGATCTGGCGGCCATGGCGCTCTGGACCGCGCTGTTCACCAGGTCTGGGCCTGCCAGGTGCACGCGCCCCAGCACGTGCTGGTGGTCGCAGGGCATCGTGACCTCAAAGATGTCACCCGTTTCCACGGTTTTGCCGTCGATCACGCTGGGGATCTCGGTCTGGACCCCCTCCATGCCCGAGAGCACCTGGCGCAGAGAGGAGACCTCCGGGCTGCCCGGTGCATAGGGGCGGACGGGCTCATTGGAGGGAACGGGCGGGTTGAAGATGCCATCGGCTCCGGCCATGGAGTCCTCCTGAGACTGGGAAGGGCGGACCTAACCGAGGTAGACCTCACAGGTGGCATGGACCTTGTCCCTCGCAGAAATCGATCCCGACGACGTTCGTGCTGTCGGGGGAAAGGCCGCAGCCTTGGCCCGGCTGGTGGAGCGGGGGCTGCCGGTGCCTGCTGCGTTTGTGGTGCCTGTCGAGGGGTTGCGGGCCACCCTGGACGCCAATGGACTGACCGAGGTTGCGCGCAAGCTCCGGCGTGATCCCACGCCTCAACGGGCGCAGGAGCTTCGGCAGGGGATCCTGGCGGCGACCTTGCCCGGGAAGCTCGAGGCGGCCGTCGACCGGGCTGCTCGGCGCCTCGGGGGAGCGTTGGCTGTCCGGTCGTCGGCGGTGGACGAGGACAGCCGGGATCGGTCCTTTGCGGGGCAGTACGAGACCGTGCTCAACGTCTCTCCCGGCCCAGGGCTCCACCAGGCACTGAGGCGCTGTTGGGCCTCCTGGTATGGCGAGCGAGCCCTGGCCTACCGGCGCAAGGGATTGCGGCGGCCTCCTCTCGTGGGGATGGCGGTGGTCGTGCAGGGGCTGGTGGACGCCCGGGTGTCCGGGGTCTTGTTCACGGTGAACCCGGTGACGGGCAACTGGCGCGAGATGACCCTGGAGGCGGCCTGGGGGCAGGGGGAAGCGCTTGTTTCGGGCCAGGTGGCTCCGGAACGCTACCGTTTGCAGCGACCTCGTCGGAGCCCGGGTCCACTGCGGCGTCGGATGGGTTTCTGGGGGCTCAGTGAGCTGGGCTGGGAGCCGTCTGACCAGCAGAGGCAACTGTTGCCTGGAGACTCGGGAGAACTGTCCTGGCACCCGGCGCCCCAGGGCCATCGGGCATTGACGCGCGCCCAGGTTCTCGCCATTGGCCAGATGGGGCTCAAGGCCGAGGACCTGACAGGAAGCGCCCAGGACGTGGAGTGGGCGCTGGGACAGGATGGCCGGGTGCGGGTGCTTCAGGCCCGGGCTGTCACTGCCGCCGGGGAGCCTGTGCCCAGTGGCCAGGTCCTCTGGACCCGTCGTTTTGTGGGAGAGCGTTGGACGGAACCGGCCAGTCCCTGTGGCTGGAGCATCGTGGGTCCACTGTTGGAGTGGTTCATCGAGTACCCGGAGACTGCTCGCAGGTACCTGGGCGGCGCGCCACCCACGCGACTCCATCGGGGATGGCCCTACTTCAACGTCACCGTGTTCCGGCACCTCGCATTCAAGCCTCCGGGCCGACCCCCGCCACGGTTCATGCTGGAGTTCCTGCCGCCGGAGGAGTCGGATCGCTGGATGCGTCGTTTCGCCGCGCCGGTGGATTTCCGGGTCTACGGTTCGATCCTGAAGACCACCCTCCAGGAGAAGCGCTGGCGGCGGTTTCGGCCGAACCCGCTGAACAATCCGGCGGCTTGGGATGCCCTGGAGCAGCGGTTGGAGCGGGACATCCCGGCGTTGGCTCGCAGCGAGGAGCCGCCGGTGGCTCGGGTCCGAGCGGGAATCGAGCTGGCCCGGGACTACATCAAGGTCCACATCTGTTCGCTGCTCTTCGCAAACCTGACCTTTCAGATCGCCGAGAACCGGGTCCCCTCAGACCTCCAGGAAGACCTGCTCCGTTGCCCCAAGGAGAACTGGACCCAGCGGACGAATCGCGAGTTGTACGGGCTGGCCAAGGGCGGCGATCTGTCCGAGTTTCTGGAACGGTACGGCTTTCGAGGGGCCACGTCCTCCTGGGAGATCTTCAGCCCTCGGTGGGCGGAAGAACCCCACCGGGTCGAGCGGCTGGTGGCCCCCTATGCCGACGGGGTGTTGGCGGACCCGGAACGGGTGGCGCGGGAGCAGGAACAGGCGTCCCGTGCAGCCATGGAAGCTCTGGAGTCCCGGACCTCGGGTCTCCGGGGACGGGGCCTGGTGCGCCTGGTGCGATTGACCCGCCGCTATCTCCAGCTTCGAGAGGATCAGCGCTACCAGTTCGATCGGCTCCTCTACGTGCTCAAGCAGGCGCTGCTGGACCTGGGGGGGGAACTTCTGGACGACCGGGAAGAGGTCCGCTGGTTGGAGTGGCGGGAGCTCGAAGGACTGGCTTCGGGGACCTTCCAGCGAGGAGAAGCCCGCGATCGCATTGCCTCCCGGCAGAAGCGGTGGGCTGACTATGGGCAGGAGGGGCGCCCTCCGGCGTTTCTGGTCGGCGATGAGGCGTTGGAGATCCCGGTGGGTGGCGATCGATTGCGCGGCCTCGGGATCTCCCCGGGACGGGTGACCGGGACCGTGCGCATCCTGCGAAGCCCCGATGAAGCCTGGCGACTCGGTCGGGGGGACATCCTGGTCGCCACCGCCACGGACCCGGGGTGGACCCCCCTGTTCCTGGTGGCTGGAGGGGTGGTGCTGGAGTTGGGTTCCATGCTCAGTCACGGGGCGGTCGTGGCCCGGGAGTACCGCCTGCCGGCCGTGGTGAATGTGCCCGATGCCACCGAGGTGCTGCGGGATGGGCAGCGGATCACGCTGGATGGAACCACCGGCCGCATCTATGTCTTCGGACACCTGGGGACGCCCCACCCCAGCTGAGTCGGGGGAGTTCATGGCCTGTGGGCCCGGATTGCAGCGGGAGTGATCCTCAGCAAGAAGTCTTGACATGACAAGACTTGTGCTATGTTGATGGTGCGACCTGAAGCTTCAGGTCATTGAAGCTCTTGCTGTTTCTGCTGATCCTATCCCCGCTGAAGCTGTGTCTACACTCCCCCTGCATGCCCCCCGGATTCCCGGTCGGGCCTCGCTCCCGCGCCCCTTCCTGAAGTGGGTCGGTGGGAAACGGCAACTCCTCCGAGAGTTGCTACAACATGTGCCCAGGCGCTTTGGTCGCTACCACGAGCCCTTCCTGGGGGGTGGCGCCCTGTACTTTGCGCTCCAGCCCGAGCACTCCTGCCTGGCGGACTTCAACACCCGGCTGGTCGCGACCTACAAAGGGGTTCGCGATGACGTGGATGCGGTCGTGAAGACGCTGTCGAAGTGGCCCTATGACAAGGATTTCTATCTGAAATGCCGGGCTCGCTCGATCGATGGCAAGCCGGCGAAACAGATCGCTGCCTGGATGATCTACCTCAACAAGGCAGGCTTCAATGGCCTGTACCGGGTCAACCAGAAGGGGCAGTTCAACGTGCCCTTCGGCCGCTACACCAACCCGCGGATCTGCGATGAGGACAACCTGAGGGCGTGCTCGAGCGTGCTCGGGAAGACCCTCCTGGAGACCGGGGACTTCGAGCAGGTGCTCGATCGGGCCGAGCGCGGGGACTTTGTCTACTTCGACCCGCCCTATGTGCCGGTCTCGCCCACAGCGTCGTTCACCTCGTACACCGCGAGGGGTTTCAATCTTGCCGATCAGGTTCGTCTGCGCGACACCGCCCTGGCGTTGAAGCACCGTGGGGTGCACGTTCTCTTGTCGAATTCGGACACCGAGTTGGTCCATCGCCTCTATGGCCGAGGCTTCCGCATGCGCAGGGTCCAGGCCAGCCGAAACATCAACTGCAAGGCAGGCAAACGAGGCAAGGTGGGCGAGGTCATTCTCTGGTAGGGCGCTGACCGGGCTACCCTGGGGCGGCCCATGGTCTCTCATTCCCACGGTGTCTCGCTCTCGGCGGTGGTTGTCACCCACCGCGGCGGTGCCTTGCTGGGCGCTTGCCTGGACGCTCTGGGGCCCCAACTCCAGCCGGGGGACGAGATCGTGGTTGTGGCTTCCGCGGAGCCCGGCCAGGCGGATCTGACGCCGGTCAGAGGGCGTGCCCAGGTGGTGGAGATCGGGGCCAACGAGGGCTATGCCCGTGCGGCAAACCGGGGACTGGCCCGGGCCCAGGGCGATGGGCTGTTGGTGCTCAACGATGACACCCGTGCGCTTCCGGGATTCTTGTCGGCCCTTCGAGGTGCGGCCCGGGTTCCTGGTCTCTACCAGCCTCGGATCCTCCTGGACGATGACACTGGGCGGCTGGACAACACGGGCCATGGCCTCTTCCCTGACGGCTTCAACTGGGCCATCGGTCGGGAGGATGCCGATGGACCGAGCTACGACGTTCCACGCCAGGTAGGGGCCTGTAGCGGAGCGGCCATGGGGCTCCACCGGGCGGTGTTGGAGGCGGTTGGCGCCTTTGACGAGGACCTGGAGTCCTTTGGCGAGGATGTGGACCTGTCCCTGCGGGCACGGCGGCGGGGCTTTCCCCTGTGCTACGTCCCCGCCGCGCGGATCGCCCATGTCCTCGGAGCAACCCATGGACGCTATGGGTCCCGAAAGTGCTACCTGGTGGAGCGCAACCGGGTGCGTGCAGCGGTGCGATCCCTGCCCTCGACAGCGATCCTCACCATGCCTGCCTGGACCGCACTCCGGATCGCCGGACTGGGGGTCGCGGCCATGACCGGGCGAGGATGGGGAGCCCGCATCCAGGGCTCGGCGGGCCCGGCAGCCCTGGCAGGTATCGTCTCCGGGTTGGCCCACTTGCCCGATGCGCTGGCCAAGAGAAGCGCCGACGCCCGGGAGTGGCAGGCGGATGATCGGGAAATGTGGGGGCACATCTTGCGGCACCGGGTCCGTCTGCGGGACCTGTTGCGCCCATGAATGCGGCTGTCGTGGTCGCCCTGGACGTGGCCAGCACCCTTCCGGGCGTCCTGGCCCAGCTCCCCCCGGAGTTGCACGTGGTGGTGGTCGATGATGGGAGCACGGATGGCACGGCCCGACCGGGCCCCGAAGGGGCAGAACTGGTTCGACATGCCGCCAATCGCGGCTACGGCGCCGCTCAGAAGTCCGGCTATGCAGCAGCGCTGGACCAGGGCTGTGAGCGCATCGTTCTGGTTCATGGAGACGGCCAGTACCAGGTGGGAGACCTGCTCTCCCTCCTGGAGGCCCTGGATGAAGCGGACGTGGCCCTGGGCTCTCGTTTTCTACAGGACGAGGGCCGCACCATTCCCGGCTGGCGCCGCTGGGGCAACCGGGGGTTGACGACAGTGTTCAATCGGCGACTGGACACCTCCTTCACCGATCTGCACACCGGGGCTCGGGCCTACCGCGCCAGCGCACTGCAGGAGCTGCCCCTGGCGGACTTCTCCGACGACTATCTCTTCGATCAGCAGGTGCTCGTGGAGGCCGTGCGAGCGGGTCTGCGGGTTGTCGAGCGGCCCTGTGCCGTTTCCTATGACTCTTCAGTGCAGTCGATCAGCCTGGGCCGATCCGTGGTCTATGGCCTGGGGTGTCTCCGGACGATCCTGGGCTGAGGGCTCGTCAGCGGACCTGCTTGTGGTGTTTGTGCCGGTGATGCAGGTCTGGCTGGTGGGGATGGGCGTGACGGTTGGCTTCGTGGGCGTGCTCATGGGTGTGCCAGGCCTCGGGTGGCAGGCCTTCATGGGTGTGGTTGTGGTGCCCATCGTCGTGGCGATGGGGGTGGGTGTGGACCGTGGCCTCGTGGTCATGGAGGTGTTCGTGATGGCTGGTGAGCAGCAAGGCCAGCGCCAGCGCCATCGTGGCTCCGGCGGCGAGTTGCACCGGGAGGACAGGCTCATGGAGGGCGAACCAGGCCAGCCCCATGCCCAGGAAGGGGGCCGTGGCAAAGAGCATCTGTGACCGCGTGGCCCCCAGTTGCTGGGCGCCCCGGATGTAGAGGACGATGGACGCCCCATAGGCCAGCGCCCCCACGACCAGGGCGGACACCACCAAGACCGGGCCTGGCAGGGCTCCTTCCAGAACCAGCCCCAGCCCCAGGTTCAGGCTGCCGGCCACCAGGCCCTTGGCACAGGTGGTCTGGGCCGGGGTGTAGCCGTCGATCACGGCGGTGAAGTTGTTGTCCAGCCCCCAGCAGACACAGGCCAGCCCGATGAGGAGGGCGGAGGGCGCCACAGCGAAGTTCTCTGGGGCGGCCAGCATCACGCCGGCGGTCAGCACGAGGAGGTTGGCGACCCAGGTGCGACCATCCATGTTTTCGCGGAAGAAGGTCCAGGCCAGCAGGGCCGTGGCGGTGGTCTCCAGGTTGAGCCAGAGGGAGACGCTGGCCGAAGGGGCGGTCTGCAGGCCCAGCAGGAGTGCCACGGGTCCCAGGATGCCACCGAAGAGAATCGCGCCCCCCAGGCGGACCAGGTTGGCCCGGTCCCGATGGCGAGATCGAAAGCCGCTGGAGAGGGCGCTTGGCAAGGTGGCCAGGGCCGCCCCCAGGTACAGCAGACCGGCCAGGCTCAAGGGCCCCAAGGCCCCGTCGAGCAGGGCCTTTGAGGCCGGAATGGAGGCTCCAAAAAGGGCTGCGGAGGCGAGGCACCAGAACACCGGCAATGTGTGGGACCGGGGGTGTTCCGTCATCGTCCGCCCTGCCACTGTCCCAGGAGTTCTGCGAGCTGGTTGGGCAATTCCCTTGGTCCCCCATGGAGAACCGGGGAGATGATTCCGGGAAGCGCTCGTACAAGTGCCGCCAGCGAAGGGATCCGCGGGTCTTCTCCCAGTGCGCGGTGCTGGCGGTGGATGTCTCGGGTTCGCCTGTAGAGCGCCCCGGGCCTGCGGGTGTGGCTGTGCACGACGGGTGCTCCCGGCACGTAGCCGATGCGGTGACTCCGACCCCAGTGCAGGTCTTCGGCGATGGGAACCTCGGGAAGGGGGTCCCGCAACAGCGTCTCTCGGCGAGCCAGGGCGAAGACGTGGTCCAGCCGATCCATCCGCCTCACAGAACCCGCCGGTGGGGTCCAGTTTCGCAGTCGCTGGCGGGTGATGGAATCGGCGGAAGGCCAGGGAATCTGACGTCCGAAGACGGCATCAAATCCACCCGCCTCCAGGGCCTCGACCAGGGTGGAGACAACTCCTGGGCCCCGTGGGATGGCATCGTCCACCGTGAACAACACGTAGTCCCCCTGGGCGGCCTCTACGCCCCGTTGACGGGTCCGTCCGTGGCCTTGCCAGGGCACCTGGAGGACCCGGTCCCCCTCGGGCCGGACATCTCCATTTGCCAGCACCAGGACCTCGACGGAACAGTCCTGGGCCCGGAGGGCTGAAAGGCCGAGGGGGGTCTGTCGGTGGGTGGGGATCACGGCTGTGACCCGGTGTGTGCGGCCGGGCACAGCCTGGGGTGCCAGCAGGGGACGCAGGGAGCTCAGCAGGTCCGGGTCCGGGCTCTCCAGGGCGTCCACCAGTGGCAGGAGCTCGTCTGCAGGCCGATCCCGAGGGAGCCTGGTGAGGGTCAAATCGACCCGTTCTCCCTCGCGAAGGGCCGCTTCGAGCCGGTGTCGTTCAGGCGCGTCCAGACCGGTGAGTCTCATGGGTCTAGAGAGACTACTCGGAAGGGGGACGTTCCCGGTACCAGCGCACGGTCTCTGCCAGGCCATCCCTGAAATCGACTCGAGGTGTCCAGCCCAGTTTCGTCCGGGTGTCCCGGTCATCCAGGGCATAGCGCATGTCCTGGCCTGGGCGGTCGGGACCGGGCTGCAGGGCCGATGGAGGGCGGCTGCACAGGTCCAGCACCTGTTCAGCGACCTGGCGGTTCTGGCGGGGGTTGCCTCCGGAGAAGTGGTAGGTGCTTCCCGGCTTTCCTCGCTGGAGCACGGTCACCAGGCCAGCAGCGAAGTCCGACACGTGCAGCCAGTCACGGACCGGAGAGCCATCCCCGTGAATCACCAGGGGCCCCTGGCCCAGTGCGGCGGCGATCCAGGAAGGGACCGCCTTTTCGGTGTGCTGCCGAGGTCCGTAGTTGTTCGTGCTGCGAACCACGGTGGCCCGGTAGCCAAAAGCGTGTGCTGTGGCGTGGACAAAGGCCTCGGCGGCGGCCTTGGTGGCCGCGTAGGGGTTGCCCGGTGCCAGTCGGTCCCGGGGGCCAAAAGGCGGGTGATCGGGGGGGCAGGATCCGAAGACTTCGTCGGTGGAGATGTGCACCGTGTGGGGCACCGCGGCGCGGGCAGCGGCCTCGAGCACGATGCGGGTTCCCTCGACGTTCGTCTGGATGAAGGTCCTGGGGTCGTCCAGGGACCGGGTCACGTGGGATTCGGCCGCGGCGTGGATGATCGCTCCGGTGCCATCGACCAGCTTCTCCACCAGGTCCTGGTCGCACACGTCGCCCACCACGAGTTCGAGGTCCAGTCCGTCCAGGTGTTCCCGCCGTCCGGCGTAGGTGAGTTTGTCCAGCACGACGACCTGGTGTCGTGCGCTCACGAGTTGGCGGGCGAGTTCGGAGCCGATGAAGCCGGCTCCTCCGGTCAGAAGGACCTTCACGAATCGATGCGACGCCAGTCGAAGTCGAGCACGCCGTGGGGTGGAATGCGGGTTTCGTCCGGATCATCGCGGTCGTATGGCTGGGACACCATGTTGCAGATCATCGCTTCCTCGGTGCCGATGTTCTTGAGTCCATGCCAGACGCCGGCCGGGATCCGGACCACGCAGAAATTCCGGTCTCCCAGGACGATGCGCATCTGGTTCCCGTGGGTGGGGGAGTCCGGGCGGTCGTCCACCAGTCCCAGCAGGACCCGACCTCGCAGGCAGACCATGCGGTCCCACTGCACGGTGTGCTGGTGCCAACCCTTGACCACACCTGGGTAGAGCGTGGTCACGTATACCTGGCCAAAGCCAGCGAACTGGCCGAACATCTCCGGGTCGTCGATCCGCACCAGTTCGGCCAGGGATCCACGCTGGTCGTTGTGCCAGACCAGCGGCTTGGTCAGCACGCCATCGATGGTCGGGTCCATGTGCGTCGCTATCCTTCGCTCGCAGCAGGGGCCATGCGCCCTGAAACGGCCCAGGCCGCCACCGGAAGCAGCGGTAAGAGCAAGATCACCAGGGTGATGGCCACCGTGTCTCCATGCCCCGATGCCAGGCGGGGCCAGTTGTAGATGAACAGGTCCGCCGTGTAGTGGGAGAGCACGACGGTCAAGGCATCGTACCGGAAGAAGGCCCACCCCCAGACCAGGCCGATGGAGGCCATGGCGACCGCACGACCCCACCAGGGGTGCTCGGGTGGAAGGAAGCTGAAATTGGTGTGCACCAGTCCATAGATCAGAGCGGGCACCAGGATGGCCACCCACCTTCGGCCGGTCTTGGCTTCCAGCCAGGTCCCCAGGAACAGTCGATACCCGATCTCCTCCCCCAGGGCGATGGGCAGAAAGATCAGCAGGGACATCAGGGCTGGCGAGGAGGCGTTGAGCACCGTCAGGAAGTAGAAGCGGGGCTGCAGGTCGATCCGGCCGCCGGTGGCCCAGACCTCCAGGCCGACCACGACCGAGAGCACCAGCCCACAGACAAGGCCGATGGCAAATCCACGGGCAGCCGCAGCGGCCACTCTGGGGTGCCCGAACTTCCCGGCGGACAGGAGCCACAGGGAAGCTCCACGGTTGGCCCCAGACGCGCGATCCACGGCGTCGCCTGCGGCGATCACGGCCAGGATTACGATGAACACCCAGGCCATGTGGACGTGGTACTGGAGCAGTTCCACGGTGTCGGAGACCCACCGGGGCCAGAGGGTCTCCCACTTTCCGAAGAGCCAGGACTGCCGCAGCAGGCTGGTGGTGAGGAGACAGAAGGCCACCACACCGGTCCAGCGCAGGGCGCCCTTGAGCTGGACCTTGCCCTCCTGGAGTCGATTCAGAAACACCAGGAAGGCGGTCACGGCGCCCAGGGCCAGCAGGGCAAAGCCAATGGCCTCCGCGAATTTTCGCGGCGCCTCGGCGGCCTTGGCGGCCCGGCGGGCCTTGGCGGGGACCTCCAGTTCGTGGCCGGCAAAGCTGACCTCCCCGCCGCGGATGCTCACCGACAGCCGTTGATCCAGCCTGGGCTCCTTGGAGACCCGGCGTCGCCAGGTCAGCACGTGGTCGATCCGGGATCCGCGGTTGGTGGTCGCTGCAGAGACCTCTCGGAACTGGGAAACGTCCAGTCCCAGCCCGTCACGGATCGCCACGTGGGCCCGCTTTCGGGCGTCCTCCACGGAGAGCTTCTCCCCGCGCTCGTCATCCTGGATCGCCCGCCTCCAGGCCAGGATTCCCCGCTCGGGGTGAATGTCTACTCGCCAGACGACCCGGTTGCCGCGCTCCTTGAACAGGACCTCGTAGAAGTAGAGCCTGTGGCCGTCTCGGATGAGATCCTGGACGCCTTCACGAGGGAGGATCTCCTCGACGTGATCCAGGTCCTGGGCGTTTATCCGCAGCTTCACCGACGCCTGGGCGTTCTCGGCCGCAAAGCCCTGGGTCACCAGGAACTGGCGGGCTTCCTGGATCAACTCGGTCCGGTCCGCGTCCAGGTCCATGTCCGGCAGAGGCCAGAGCACGGGCAGGGCGAACAGGACCAGCCCTGCACAGAGCAAGGCAAGAAAGGCCAGAACACGGTCGGAGCGGGACAAGGCGCGGGGTGTGTATCCCCTTGCCCAGGCAGCGCCGATGCCATGGAGCAACGAGGGAGTTCCGATCTGCGCGCCGAAGGGAATTGCGGGGGGCGAGCCCTCCATGCCGAGACAAACCCTGACAAGCGCCTAAAACCCCTTTCATCCTCAAGACTTGCGCGTTCTGTCCGATGGAAGGGGCCGGAAGACAAGCTGCAGTTGCCGGGTTGTTCGTGCAAAGTGAAGTGTGAGTGGACCCCTGGGTCCCGACGACGCTGATCACCTCGACTCTGTAGTTCTCACATCGCGGAGCCTCTTCATCAAGAGAGGCACCCCCCATCGACCGGCCAGGTCGGGCGCTGTCGTCGTCGCCCCGCGACGGGATCGCCCCGCCAAGAGGAGACCCCATGAGTACATCCCAGCCTGCCACCACCGATCGCCTGCTCGGCATGATCGCCGAGCTGCAAGATGTCGAACAGTTCCGTGCCGAGAACTGGGAAGGGAGCTTCGCCGACTACCTCAATGTGGTCCGGCAGAACCCCGAGGTCTGCCGAAACGCCTATCAGCGTCTCTACGACCTGATCTGCCGCTTCGGGACCGAGGAATACACCGAGTACAAGAAGCGGATCGTCCGCTACAAGTTCTTCGACGATCCCTTCGGCCATGGCAAGGACGCGGTCTACGGCATCGACGTCCACCTGATGAAGCTGCTCCATGTGCTCAAGAGCGCTGCCCTGGGCTACGGCTCCGAGAAGCGGGTGATCCTTCTTCACGGCCCGGTGGGCTCTGCCAAGAGCACGATCGTGCGGCTGCTCAAGAAGGGCCTGGAGTGGTACAGCCGGCAGCCCGAGGGGGCCCTCTATACCTTCGACTGGGTAATGCCCGATGGCAGTGTGGTCCCCAGTCCCCTGAACGAGGAGCCGCTGAAGCTGGTCCCCCTGGACATGCGTGTGGCCTTCCTCAAGGAACTGAACCAGGCGACCGAGGGTCGCTACCCCATCGCGCTGGAAGGGGACCTGGACCCCGTCAGCCGCTTTTTGTACAAGAAAGGCCTGAAGGAGGTCGACGGAGACTGGAGCCGCCTGATCGAGACCGTGCGGATCCGGCGGGTCATCCTCAGTGAGAAGGACCGGGTGGGAATCGGGACCTTCCAGCCCAAGGACGAAAAGAACCAGGACTCCACGGAGCTGACCGGTGACGTCAACTACCGGAAGCTGGCGGAATTCGGATCGGACTCCGATCCGAGGGCCTTCAACTTCGACGGGGAGTTCTGTGTCGCCAACCGGGGCCTCATCGAGTTCGTCGAGGTGCTCAAGCTCGACGTGGCCTTCCTCTACGACCTGCTGGGTGCCAGCCAGGAACACGTGATCAAGCCCAAGAAATTTGCCCAGACCGCCATCGACGAGGTGATCATCGGGCACACCAACGAGCCCGAATACCGCAAGCTCACCAGCAACGAGTTCATGGAGGCCTTGCGGGATCGAACCATCAAGATCGACATTCCCTACATCACCAAGTGGCATGAGGAGGCCCGGATCTACGAACGGGACTTCCACAGCGACCGGGTGCACAAGCACGTGGCTCCCCACACCCTGGAGATGGCGGCGATGTGGGCGGTGCTGACCCGACTCGAAGAGCCCAAGAAACACAACCTGACCATCGCCCAGAAGCTCAAGCTCTACGACGGCAAGATGCTCCCCGGGTTCACCGAGGACAACGTCAAGGAACTGCGCAAGGGGGCTCGCCGGGAAGGCCTGGGGGGCATCTCTCCCCGCTTTGTCCAGGACAAGCTCTCCAACGCACTGGTGCGCGAGGTCGACGTGCCGAGCATCAACCCCTTCATGGTGCTCAACGAACTGGAGAGTGGCCTGAACCACCACTCGCTGATCTCCGACGAGGAGACCCGCAAGCGGTACAAGGACCTGCTGACCGTGGTGAAGCAGGAGTACGACGCCATCGTGAAGAACGAGGTGCAGAAGGCCATCACAGCAGACGAGGGCGCCATCGCCCGGCTGTGCGCCAACTACATCGACAACGTCAAGGCCTACACCCAGAAGGAGAAGGTCAAGAATGCCTTCACCGGGGCCTACGAGGAGCCGGACGAGCGACTCATGCGCTCGATCGAGGAGAAGATCGAGATCGCCGATTCCCGCAAGGACGACTTCCGCCGGGAGATCATGAACTACATCGGGGCCCTGGCCGTCGATGGCAAGTCCTTTGACTACAAGACCAATGAGCGGCTGCACAAGGCCCTGGAGCTCAAGCTCTTCGAGGACCAGAAGGACAGCATCAAGCTGACCAGCCTGGTCAGCCAGGTGGTCGACAAGGACACCCAGGCCAAGATCGACGTGGTGAAACAACGCCTCATCGATCGCTATGGCTACGACGATCACAGTGCGACCGATGTGTTGAACTACGTGGCCTCGATCTTTGCTCGCGGGGACGCCAAGGACACCGAGTAGGGCCCGATGCCTCTCCCGATCGAGAACGATCTCTACCGCTTCCGGTCCATCGTCAAGGGCCGGCTGCGCAAGGATCTTCGCCGGTACATGGGATCGGGAGAGTTGCTGGGCAAGCAGGGGGACAAGGTCGTCTCGATTCCCCTGCCTCAGATCCAGATCCCCCGGTTCCGCTACGGCAAGAACATGGGAGGGGTGGGCCAGGGCGAAGGCGAAGGCAAGGGCAGTGGCCAGGGCGAGGCAGGTGACCAGCCTGGTGAGCACCTGCTCGAGGTGGACATCTCCCTCGAAGAACTCGCGGAGATCCTGGGTGAGGAGTTGGAGCTACCGAACATCGAACCCAGGGGCCAGAAGGAGGTCACCAGCGCCCGGGACCGGTATGTGGGCATCTCCAGGCAGGGCCCCGAAGCCCTGAGGCATGGGCGGCGGACCTACAAGACGGCGTTGAAGCGCCAGATCGCCAGCGGGACCTATGAAAAGGGCAACCCGATCGTCATTCCCTACAAGGAGGATCGGCGCTACCGCACCTGGAAGGCCCAGACCAACCCCCAGAGCGCCGCGGTCGTTGTCTACATGATGGATGTCTCGGGTTCGATGGGCCAGGAGCAGAAGGAGATCGTGCGCCGGGAGACCTTCTGGATCGATACCTGGCTGCGACACCAGTACAAGAACGTCGTCACGCGGTTCATCATCCACGACGCCGTGGCTCGGGAGGTCGACCGTCACACGTTCTTCCGCACCCGGGAGAGTGGCGGCACCCTGATCAGTTCGGCCTACAACCTGGCCATGCGCATCCTGGACGAGGACTACCCGGTCCAGGAGTGGAACATCTACCCCTTCCACTTCTCCGATGGGGACAACTGGTCGGCGGCGGACACCCGGGCCTGCATGGAGCTGTTGAAGACCAGGATGCTGCCCGTCTCCAACCAGTTCTCCTATGGCCAGGTCGAGTCCGAGTACGGTTCGGGCCAGTTCATCAAGGACCTGGAGGAACACTTCAAGGAGGAGGAGTCTGTGGTGCTCACGCGCATTCCGGATCGTGACGCGATCATGGATTCGATCAAGGGCTTCCTGGGAGCGGGAAACTGATGGGCGCCGGCACCGAGTTCATGAAGGGAAACAAGCGCAGGCTGCCTGCGGAGCTCGAGGAGGCCCGGGAGGGGATCGTGGCCCTGGGCGAGTCCTACGGGTTGGACTTCTTCGAGACCGTGTTCGTGATGTGTCGCTACGACGAGATCAACATGCTGGCGTCCTACGGGGGCTTTCCCACCCGGTACCCCCACTGGAAGTTCGGGATGGAGTACCTGGAGATGTCCAAGGGGTACGAGTGGGGACTCCAGAAGATCTACGAGATGGTCATCAACACCGATCCCTCGTACGCCTACCTGCTGGACAACAACACCTTTGTCGACCAGAAGCTGGTCATGGCCCACGTGCTGGGCCACGTGGACTTCTTCAAGAACAACCTCTGGTTCGCGCCGACGAATCGCAAGATGCTCGACCAGATGGCGAACCACGCCTCACGGGTGCGTCGCTACATCGACCGGGTGGGCCATGACGAGGTGGAGGCCTGGATCGACATCTGCCTGAGCGTCGACAACCTCATCGATCCCCACCGCCCCCACATCCAGCGAGAGCGAGACCCCGACGAGGTCAGCGAGGAGCATCCCGATGGTGTCCACAAGCTCCCGGCCCGGGGGTACATGGACAAGTACATCAATCCGCCGGAGTTCCTGGCCGAGCAGCGACGGAAGCAGGAGGAGGAACAGGAGCGGCAGGCCCGTTTCCCCGAGGATCCGCAGAAGGACGTCCTGCTCTTCCTGCTGAATCACGGCCAACTCACGGCCTGGCAGGCGGACATCCTGCACATCATCCGGGAGGAGGCCTACTACTTTGCGCCCCAGGCCCAGACCAAGGTCATGAACGAGGGCTGGGCCACCTACTGGCACACCCACATGATGACCCACGACATCCTGACCAGCGCCGAGGTGGTGGACTACGCGGATCACCACTCCGGAACGGTGGCCACCAGGCCCGGCCATTTCAACCCGTACAAGATTGGGGTCGAACTCTGGCGGGACATCGAGCACCGATGGGACCGGGGGAAATTCGGCAAGGACTGGCTGGAGTGCACCCATCACACCCGACGAAAGAACTGGGACACCGGCGTCATGTCGGGCCGCCAGAAGATCTTCGAGGTCCGCCGGTCCCACAACGATGTCACCTTCATCGATGAATTTCTCAACGAGGACTTCGTGCGGAAGCACGGGATCTTCACCTGGGACTTCGACAAGAGGCGAAACGAGTACGTCATCTCCTCGACGGACTTCAAGGAGGTCAAGCAGAAGCTCCTGTTCATGATGACCAACCGCGGACAGCCGAGGATTCAGGTCATCGACGGGAACCATGGCAATCGGGGAGAGTTGTGCCTGGAACACCTCTGGGAGGGGATCGACATGCAACTGGACTGGGCCCAGCGCACCCTGGGGAACCTGGCGCTGATCTGGGGGCGGCCCCTGCACCTGGAGACGGTGGTCGACGGCAAGCCCGTTGTGCTGCACCATGACGGAGAGGAGTTCTCCCAGGAAGCCAGGAAGGTCAGCTCGTGAACCAGGAGTTCAAGAGTTGGGAGCCTGGCCCTGTGGAAGCAGGCGTTCGCTCATTGGGGCGCAGGGAGGTTGCGGGATGAGCCGACTGTCCGATGCCCTGCGGGACAAGCTCAAGCTTCCTGGTGTGGGGGATGGTCCCGTGGTGGTGGACAACGAACTTGGCTCGGTGGAGGTGGACCTGTCGGCCAAGGGCCCCATTGGTGCCAAGGTTCAGCGGGTTCGGGTGGAGTCTCGAAACCCGACCGACCTGGGGGAGCAGGCCCGGCGCATCTGCGACCGGGTTCGGGGGCTGGGCGAGCGGTTGGTTCCGGTCGAGGTCGACCCGCGTATCGGGGGAGCAGTGCTGCGGAGCGACCCCGCTGACATGCGCGGCAAGCGCTACTTCGAGGTCGGTCTGGACGGCAAGGGAGCGACCCTGGAGCGGTACAAGGCCAGGGAAGGCGGAGGCCGAGACCGGGAGCCCTTCGAGGTCACCCAGGAACAACTGGGGCGACTGGTGGATGACCTGTCGGAGGGCCTGGCCGGGGAGTGAACCTGCGGGTCCGCGGGCCCGTTCCTTGTCCACCAGGGTATGAGGGGCGTTGTGGACACCCTTCGTCGATACCTCCCCTGGACGGACCTGGCCGGCTACGGTCGAAGGGAGTTCGTTCCAGACCTGGTCGCGGCCCTGGCGGTCACCTTTCTCTGCATCCCCCAGGGCATTGCCTACGCGCTGATCGCGGGACTCCCCCCGGCGATGGGACTCTATGCGGCAGCGCTGCCTGCGATCGTGGCGTCCCTCTTTCGGACTTCGCGCCACCTGGTCACCGGCCCGACCAATGCGGTGAGCCTGCTGGTGGGGTCCGCCTTTGCCACGGGTATCTACAGCGATCCTGCGACGGCTGCCGTGACCCTGGCGCTGATGGTGGGGATGCTCCAGGTGTTCGCTGGCGTCCTGCGGCTGGGAACCCTGGTCGACTACATCTCCGGTTCCGTGGTGCTCGGTTTTGTGACCGGGGCGGCGATTCTCATCGGGGTGGGACAGCTCTCCAATGTGACAGCCACGGCGGGGACGACCGGGTCCCTCCTGGTCCAGCTCCTGGCCTGGGGTGGAGACCTGGCCCAGGCGGACGTCCTGTCGGTGGCCATCGCACTGGGCACCGCCGCCACCATCGTCCTGCTCAAGAGGTTTCTCCCGCGCGCCCCCGCTGCGATCATCGCCCTGGGGCTGGCGACCGTGGTGAGCATGTTCCTGGGCTCTGCCACCAGCCTGCGCACGGTCGCGGACCTGGCACCGATTGGCGCCAGCTTCCCGCCGGTCACCATGCCGGATCTTGCCCTCCTGTCGGAGTTGTTGCCCCTGGCGGTGGCGGTGATGGTCCTGAGCGTCGTGGAGAGCACCTCGATTGCCCGGACGATCGCCACCCGCAGCGGCCAGCGCCTGGACATCAGCGTGGAGTTCACAGGCGAAGGCCTGGGCAACATCGTGGCGGGTTTCTTTGGCGGCTACCCGGTCACCGGTAGCCTGTCCCGGTCCTCCCTGAACGAACGCGAGGGGGCCCGTACCCGAATGGCCGGCGTGCTGTCGGGCCTGATGGTCCTGGTGTCCCTGGTGCTGCTGGGGCCCGCCCTGGGGCACATTCCCATCGCCGCTCTGGCCGGCCTCTTGTTGGTGGTGGCTGCCCGCCTGATTCACGTGGGCGAGATCCTCACCACCCTTCGCAGTCACAGTGGTGATCGAATTGCATTTGCGGCCACCTTGCTGGGGACCTTTGTGCTCCACCTGGACCAGGCGATCTACCTGGGGGTCGGCATCTCCCTGGTCATGGTCCTGCGCCGTGCTCGCCTGTTGCGCTTCCGTGACCTGGTGATCGATGCCCAGGGCCACATTCGAGAGGTCGCCCGACGGGTTCGGGGGGTGCATGCCCCCATTCCCGAGGGTGTCCGCTACTGCGCGAGTGTCCATGTGCTCAACGTCGAGGGCAGCCTGTTCTTTGCGGCTGCAGGGGAGCTTCAGCTCGCGGTCGAGGACGTCCTGCGCCAGGAGGACATCCAGGTGTTGGTGCTCCGGCTCAAGCGGGTCCGAAACCTCGACGTGACCTCGGTGCGGGAGTTGATCAACGTTGCGGCCACCATGGGCCAGAGAGGTGGCAAGCTCCTGGTGGTCGGGGTCAGCCCGGGCTCGATGTCCTACCTGGGACGGACCGGGGCGATGGAGGTTCTGGGCCAGGAGAACCTCTTTCCCACCAGGGACGACCACTGGTTCGCTGCCCTGGAGGACGCCCTTCGCGCCTCCCTGGACAGGGTGGGAGACCATGGCTGTGGAGAGGACTGCCCGTACCAGGGATGGCTGTCGGATCGCCGCTGAGCATCCGAGGGTTAGGCCCCTGACATGCTGACCCTGACCCTGACCCTGACCCTGCTGTCCTGTACCGGCACAACGACTGGTGACGATTCGGGCCTCGAGCCTGCGTTGGAGTACGTCTTCTCCTTTGCGCTGATCGCGGATCCCCACATCGTCTCCGACCCGGAGCACGAGGAACGGCTGATCCAGGTGCGGGACTGGCTCGACGCCGAGGCGGAGGACCGCGGCCTGGAGCTGGTGCTCGTCCTGGGAGACATTGGCTGGGGCGAGGGCCTGGACCGCTCCCACGAGTTGCTGGAGGCGTTCTCCCTTCCCTGGGTGCCTGTCGCCGGGGACAACATGTTGCATGTGGGCGACGAGGAGCGCTGGCAACAGGTCTTCGACCCCCAGCTGCAGGTCCTGGAAGAGACCTTTGACGACTTCCGAGAGGCGCCCCAGCCCACGTACAACCCGGATTGGGAACGGGACTCCTGGTTCGCCAACTACACCTTTGCCCACAAGGGTGTGACGTTCATGGTGCTGGACTGGTGCTCTCGATCGGACGAACCCATCTACGGGGACACCGCCGATCTGCACGACTTCGAGGGGGGCACCTTTGACTGGTTCAAGGGGGAGGTGACGTCCCTTGAAGAGGGCCCCGACGAGTCGGTGGTCATGGCCTCACACATGGCCATGCACCTGGGCCCGGGGTCTTTCAACATCGCCATGGACGAAGAACTGGAGGGCTGGGCTGGCGCCTATGAGGATCGGCTGGCGCTCAGCGTGGGGGGACACCTGCACCTGGACGTGGACGACACGGCCAGCGTGGGTGGCTGGGAGGTTCACGTGCTCGATGCCACCTGGGACGACGCGCTTTCCCTGTCCATTGTCGACGTCTGGGGGAATGGTCGGCGACACGCCTACGAGATCGAGCGGCATGTGCTGGATCGATAGCGTATCGAAGACGCCGTGGGTTGTTGCCTGAGCGTTTTTCCAGGCCGAAGGGGGCACTTTGGGGCTGCGTTGATTAGACGCGGAGCCAGATGGACACTCGGGACTCTGTGGAAAGTCACAGACAGCGTCTCCGGGAAATCCAATGCTTCTGACGGAGAAGACCATGCAGCAACTCAAGACTGACATCAAGGAACTGATCGTTCGCGCTCTCATGCTCGAAGAGGTCTCCCCCGCCGAGATCGAGGACGCAGCGCCTCTCTTCGGGGAAGGGTTGGGGCTCGACTCCGTGGATGCCCTGGAGCTTGCCATCGAGATCGAGCGGACCTTCAACATCACGATTCCCGATGACGAGGACAACCGGAAGATCTTCCGGTCCGTGGATACCCTTGCCACCTTTATTTCTGCCAATCGTACAGCGGCTCAGGCCAAGTAGGAGCGTGTCATGAAGATCCGTCTGATCTACCCCACCTGGGAACGAATCTACTACCAGACCAAGTACATTCTCCCGCCCCTGGGCGTCATCACGATGGCCTCGACCATCCCGGGAGAGCACGAGGTCAACCTGACCGATGAGAATGTCGAGACCATCGACTTCGAAGAGGATGTCGACCTGGTCATGATCTCCACGATGCTGCTGGCCCAGGCCAAGCGTGGGTGGGAAGTCGCTGACGAATTCCGTCGCCGTGGCAAGACCGTCGTGCTGGGTGGGCTTTCCGTCACCACCCTGCCCGAGCTGGCTGCCGAGCACGCCGATGCCATCGTCATCGGCGAGGCAGAGGGGGTGGTGCCCCAGTTGATCAAGGACTTCCAGAACGGCCAGCTCAAGCGTGTCTACCAGCGTCCGGCCTACGTGGCGGGCGACGACATGGAGAAGCCCCGTCGGGACCTGCTCAACAAGCCCCTGTACAACTACCGGGGTGTCGAGATGCTCGACCTGATCGAGACCACGCGGGGTTGTCGCTTCGGTTGCTACCCCTGCCAGGTTCCCTTCGTGTCCGGCACCAAGCACCGGATCAAGGCCATCGATCGTGTGATCGAGGAGATGGCCTCCATTCCGAACGAGCGGCTGTTCATCGTGGACAACTCGCTGGAGCAGAACGAGCAGCACCAGAAGGAGCTGTTCCAGGCGATGATCGACGCGGACCTTGGCAAGAAGTGGGTCGCCCACCCGATCTCGGTCAAGCCGGAGATCCTGGACCTCGCCGCCCGTTCCGGCTGCTGGTACGTCTACCACGCCATTCACAAGCCCTCGGACCTGATGCGCGAGCGCATCAAGATGCACCATGACTTCGGCATCGGTGTCGAGGGCACCATCATGGTGGGCCTGGACAACCACAACAAGGACATCTTCCGCGAGCTGACCGACTTCTTGTTGGAATGCGACCTGGACCTGGCGGAGTTCACCGTGCTGACGCCGTTCCCCGGCACGCCTGTCTTCGAGAAGATGAAGTCAGAAGGACGCCTGCTCCACACCGACTGGAACAAGTACAACGCCGAGCAGGTGGTCTACAAGCCCGCCCAGATGACCCCCGATGAGCTCCAGGAGGGCTACATCTACATGTGGGATGAGTTCTACAAGGCCATCCCCGAGCGTCATCGCATGTGGCGGCTGTTCAAGCGCCTCTACAAGCGCCACGAGTGGGCGCCTGTCACCACCGCTCCCGGCGATGCCCAGTTCCAGGCCAAGGGTGCTCCCGGTGCTCGCCTCTGGGGAGGCGTGGTCCAGGGCAACCGCGACCTGGAAGAGGTCAAGAAGGCTCGGGGCGACAACCTGCAGAACAAGTAGTCCTCGGGATTGCTGAACCGGTCTCCTGCCGAACCTCTCGGCGGGAGTTCCTACCGGATTCGCTCCAGGACTCCCAGCACCTCGTCGATGTCCGCCGCCGTGTGGGCCGCGTTGATCTGGAAGCGAATGGTCTGGTCTCCTTCGGGCACGACCGGGTAGTTCAGGCCGACCACCAGCACACCGTGCTCGGTGAAGCCCTGCACCATGCGCCGGGTCTTCTCGGTGTTTCGGACCATCAGTGGGGTCACAGGGTGTACACCGTCGATGGTCTCCAGCCCCAGGGCGTCGATTCCGCCCCGGAACTGCGCGATCCGGGCCTGGACGTGCCTCAATCGCTGTAGACCTTCCGCGGAGTCCGCGATGTCCACCGCGGCTTTGGCGGCTGCACAGTCCGCCGCGGAGAGCGGGTTGGTGTAGATGTAGGTGTCGGCTTTCTGGCGAATCGCCTCGATGACCTCTCCACTGGCTGCGACGAAACCGCCGTTGACGCCAAAGGCCTTGCCAAAGGTGCCCACATTGATGTCGACCGGGGCACCGGCGACCTCTTCCGTGCCTCTTCCCGTGGTGCCATAGGCCCCGATGCCATGGGAGTCGTCCACCACGGTGACCAGGCCTTCCTTGAACCGGTTGCGGTGGGGCTCGAGCACCGCGTTGATCTCGGGAATGAGGGCGTGATCTCCGCGCATGGAAAACACCCCATCGAAGATGACGATGACTCGCTCGATGGTGTCGGGAATGTTCGCCACGCACTCGGCCAGGTGGGCCATGTCGTTGTGTCGGAAGATCGCCTTGTTCTCTCGCGGCACGTTGGCGATGCGCATCGCCCGGATGATGCAGTTGTGGTTCAGGGCATCGCCGACCCAGAAGGTCTTCTTGTTCTGCAGGGTCAGGGCCAGTCCCAGGTTGGCGGTGTAGGCCGAGTTGAAGATCTTGGCGGCGGGCCTTCCCAGGAATGCGGCGATCCGCTCCTCCAGATCCACGTGGGAAGAAAACGTGCCGTCGATGAAGCGCACAGCGCCGGGGCCGGCGCCGAAACGATGGGTTGCCTCGTCGGCGGCGTGCATCACGTCGGGGTGGTGGGACAGCGACAGGTAGCTGTTGCTGTTCATCCGGATGAAGGGCTGGTCCCCGAAACCAGCCAGCTTGTAGCGGGGCCCTCGGTCGCCCGTGGGGGCCAGGTAGTCCACGATGACCCGCTCAGGGGCCTTGGCGCGGCCCTCCGCGTGCAGGGCTTCGATGTCTCGGGTCAGGCCGGCATTGAGCCGCGCGAGGGACATGTCTCCTCCGGGTCGTGGCCAGCACTCTATCGCCCGGGGGCGACGGGGTCAGCCCGTTCGCACCCGACCCGCAGTGGCGTCGCTCAGAGCCTGGCCCAGCTCGCTGGCCTCGGCTGCGGGAACCCGGAGAGTCAGTCGGATCTCGGCGCCGTAGTCGGCATCTGTGACCATGGCGCCTGCCGCCTCCAGTACGCCTGTGACCACTCCCTGGTCCCCATAGCCATGGCGAACCTCCAGGGTGACCGTGGGCACACTGGGCACAGAGGTCGCCCTGGCCAGGGCCTCGCCAGCGGTTCGCCCATAGGCGCGAACCAGGCCTCCGACGCCCAGCTTGGTGCCGCCGAACCACCGGCTGACGACGACCAGCACATGCACCCAGTCCCCCCCTTCGAGCCGGGCCAGGATTGGCCGCCCTGCGGATCCGCTGGGCTCCCCGTCGTCGGAACTGCGCACGGTCCCATCTCCCAGGCGGTAGGCCCAGCAGTGGTGGGTGGCGTCCGGGTCGGTGACCTGGATGTCGGCGATGGCCTGGGTGGCGTCCTGGGCGGTCTCCACAGGGATCACGGTCGCCCGAAAACGAGAACCCTTGATGGGATCAGCGTGGTGGACATGGAGCCCGGTGAGGGTGAGGGGCATCGGCCCTCACAGTCCCCGGCGGAAGAGACCTTCTCCCCGGAGAGCGGCCCAGGCCGCGCCGCCATCGGCGCTGATCGCCAGGGCTGCCAGGTACTGGTCTTCCAGGGTCTTGAAGGCTTCCAGGTCCTGGTCCCAGGCCGTCCAGGACGTGCCCCGGTCATCGCTTCGGACCAGGCCGTCCAGCTGATCCAGGGCGAGGACGGTGTCCCCGAAACAGGCCACAGCCAGGGTCTGGTGTTCGCTTGCCCAGGTCGTCTCCCAGGTCTGGCCGGCGTCGTCGCTGGCCAGTACCCCGGTGGTTGTCGCCGCGTGGATTCGGCCATCACATTCGACGAATCCGGCGACGTCCTCGACACCGTCCAGGGGGATCGCTGACCAGGATCGGCCCCCGTCCGTGCTGCGGAACATCCCGATACCCGGGTTGCCGTTGTGGGCGATGTCGCCGCCACGGAAGCTCCCCATCAGGACCACGTCCTCGGTCGACCGGGCGAAGTGGAGGGCGTGTACCGAGTATTCTCCGTCGGGCAGGCCTTCACTGGAGTCCTTCCAGCGCACGCCGTCGTCGTCGGTCCGGTAGACCCGGGGCCGGCTGTCTCGGAAGGTGCCCGAAGCCACCGATCCGATCAGCACCGTTCCCGGGTGGTGGGGGTCCAGGTCCAGGCCGTGGAAGTGGACGTGGAGCGAATCCGGGACGGCGATCTCCCAGGTGGCTCCCAGGTCTCTGCTGCGGTTCACCCGGTCATCGCTGGTGACCCAGAGGCTGTAGGGGTCGTGGGGGTCTTGCCTGGCGACCATCACGTAGTGCATGTAGATCGAGGCCATCTGGAGACTGTTCCCGGCGTCCGTCGAGAGGTAGGCACCGCCCTCGCACTGGGTGCCGACGAAGACCAGGTCCGAACACTGGTCGTGGGCGAGCAGCACCGCAAGGTCATCGTCCACCAGTCCGTCCTGGCTCGCGGACCAGGTGAGTCCGCCATCCTGGGACCGGAGAATGCCCTGCTCGTGGCCCATCAGCACCGTGTCATCGAACAGGGTGTGGGCGGACAGGGCCTGGCTGTTGGAGAGATCCGCCACAGCCCAGGGATTCAGGGTCCCCCCCTCGTACCGCCAGATCGCCTTCTCGGTGAACAAGAGCACGCTTCCGTCCTCCTGTCCCGCACTCGCCACGAACCGGTTTCCGTCGTGGCTGTGTCTCACAAAGGTCGCCCCGCCGTCCTCGCTGAAATGGAAGCCGTCGTTGTCCGCGTACCAGGCCCGGGTCTCGTCCATGCCCAGGGAGGCCGCCTCGACCTGGCGCATCCCGCTCACATCTTCCCAGGTCTCCCCCCCGTCGAAGGAGCGCCAGACGCCGAACCTGTGGCGGGCGGCCAGCACCGTGTCGCCCTGGGCTTCCAGTCGCCACCAGTTGTTGTCCGGCTCGTAGTAGGTCGCGTGTCGCGTGGCATCGATCGCCTCGCCTTCCTCGAAGGTGAGCCCCTGGTCCGTCGAACGAAAGACCTGGCCCGAGGCATCCACGGCCAGGAGATCCGAACCCACCCAGGCGAGCCCCTTGATGTAGCGCTGGTTGTCCTGGCGGTCGCCGATCCCGGTTCCCTGCCAGGAATCCCCCCCGTCTTCAGACCGGTAGAGCTCCCCCACCGAGTGGAAGACCAGGTCCGGGTCGTCGTTGCTGGCGAGAGGCTGGGCCAGCACATGGGTGATGATCGCGTTCATCGAGGTCCATGTGTGTCCGCCGTCATCGGAACGGAACGGGCCGTTGACCGTGGACATCGCGTACACCCGGTCAGGATCCGCATCGGAAGTGGCAAAGGCGATCACGTCACCGGCAGAGGCCAGGGGCAAGGCCTCCCAGTCCTCGGTGATCACCGGTGCGGGGTCGGGGACGGGACAGTCGGCCAGGACCGGTTCGGTGGAGGTCTGGGAGGGGCCGGAGTCCCCGGTGTCGCTCGTGCCCGTGTCGGTGCACGCCAGGGACAACAACCAGACAGCGATCATCGGGATCCTCGATGGAAGGGACGCATGATGACACACCACCTCGACCGCCGCGATTCGGCTCTAGCAGCCGTCGTTGGCCCCGCCGGGGGTGCCCAGATCCCCGTCGCCATAGGGGCTGGTTCCCTCGCACCAGTTGCCGCTGTCGTCGTTCTGCTCGGCGGTCAGGGCCGAGGGGTCCAGGCTGATGCTGGCACCGACCGGGTCCGGCCAGGTCTCGCCGTCGTCATAGACCACCCGGTCGATCTCCACGCCGCCGTGCAACAGGACCAGCTCGTCGTCGCCGTTGGCCAGCTGCATGCCGGTTGCGTAGCCATGATCGGCGAGCACACCGCCATTGGAAGAGGTGTCGGCGTCCCTGGCAAAGACGGCGAAGCTTCCCGCAGGCACCAGTACAGTGGTCTCACTGGGCAGCACAAACCAGTCGGTTCCGTCGTCAGCAAAGGCCCAGTCGCTGCAGATTCGAATGTCGGTGGTGGTGGTGTTGTAGACCTCAAACCACTCCCCACTGCTGTCGCTGACCAGGGTGGGATCCTTCATCATCTCGGTCACGATCAACTCACCCGTCGCGATCAGTCCTTCGTCACAGGCCCCATTGCAGTCGTTGTCGAGACCGTCGCGAACCTCGGTGGCACCGGGACTGATGGTGTTGTCGCCGTCGTCGCAGTCCGAGCCCCCCTGCTCGATGGCGTCGTGACCGTCCCCGTCGGCATCGTTGTCGCTCCAGTCGTCGCAGTCGGTGTCGACACCGTCGTACCAGCTCTCCGTGGCGCCAGGATGGACCCAGGGATCGCTGTCATTGCAGTCGTCGCCCCCGTGATCCTCGCTGTCGTAGGTGTCGCCATCCGCGTCCAGATCGCTGTCGCCGGCGCAGTCCTGGTCGATGCCGTCGTACCAGGTCTCCGTGGCCCCCGGGTAGACGGTGGCGTCGTCGTCGTCGCAGTCGATGCCGCCGCTCTCGGTCCCGGTATAGCCGTCGTTGTCGTGGTCGGTCTCGTCGGAACCATCGCAGTCCTGGTCGATGCCGTCGTGGGCGATCTCGGGTGCGCCCGGGTGTACGGAGAGCTCGTTGTCGTCGCAGTCGCCGTCGACCTCGGTGAAGCCGTCCCCATCATCGTCGTAGAGCGCCGTGCCCTCGTCGACCCGCTCGTCACAGTCGTTGTCCGTGCCGTCGGCCGCCTCGTCGGCCTCTGGAAAGGCTGTCTCGTCGTTGTCGTCGCAGTCACCCGTGCAACTGGAGAACCCATCCAGGTCCTCGTCCAGGCAGGGGTCGACGATCACGGTGGCTTCACAGCGTTGCAGCTTTCCGCGAGGGTCCGTCACCGTGAGGATCAGCGCATGGGTGCCATCCAGTGCGGGTGTCCAGTGTGGGGTCACCCCGCCGGCGCTGTCGGGTTGTCCCGACCAGATCTCCCCGTCCAGGTTGCTCTCCAGGGTCACGGTCAACTCGGTCTGATCGACCTCGGCATCCCCGACGCTGGCCTCGATTGCCAGGGATTCGCCCAGAGCCATTTCGTGGCCATCCTGGGGGAAATCCAGTTCACACCAGGGGGCGGAGTTCGTGTCTGCGACCAGGTGCAGGGAGGCCTGGCCCGCGCGGCCCCGGGTGTCGATGGCGGTCAGCAGCAGGTCGTGATCCCCGTCGGTCAGGGCTTCCAGCAGCCCCAGGTTTCCACCTGCACAGGGACTCCAGCCCTCGTCCTGGGTCCAGAGAATGTCGTCGACGCTGCTGCTCAGGCTGATCTCGAGCACATCGACACTGTCTTCGTCGGAGACCTGGGCGCACAGGTTGAAGGCCTCGTCGGGCTGGAAGGAGGCCCCGTCCACAGGGCTGACCCAGGTGACCTGGGGCGGTTCGTCCGTGGAGGAGACCGTCGCATCCAGGCAGGCGATGAAGAAGGCGTACAGGAGCACGAATCCGACCCTATCCCCCGATACGGGGGGTCGGCCCGTGGAGGCCACGGATCCCCAACGGGTCCCCGGGGACACCTCATCGGTGAGAGCCCTTGTCCACGGGATCAGAACCCGCTAAGGCCAGGAAGCTGCAATGGCTCCTTCCCCCTGGCTGCTGATCCTGGCCTTTTGGGCTCTGAGCGCGTTGATTGCGTTCGGAACTCTGCTCGCCTCGTGGGCCTTGCGTGTTCGTGCCAGGGAGAACCTGCCCACCAAGGGCCTGACCTATGAGTGTGGCGAGGAGCCGGATGGCCTGGCCTGGCTGCGTTTCCACCCGCGCTACTACGTGGTTGCACTGATCTTTGTGCTCTTCGACGTCGAGGCGGCTTTTCTGTTCCCCTGGGCCCTGAACCTGGAATCCCTCGGCACCCTGGCCCTGCTGGAGATGGGGGCCTTCCTGGGCATCCTGACCCTGGGTTGGGTCTATGCCTTGCGGAAGGGGGCGCTGAAGTGGCAGTAGACGAGTCTGGACGGAACTACACCCACCCCATCTACGGCTACGCCGAGTCGTTGCCGGGGGCGGATCTCCTGCTGACCAAGGCCGATGAGTTCCTGACCTGGGGACTGAAGAACGCTCTATGGGTCTTCCCGATGGCCACCAGCTGCTGTGGCATCGAGTTCATGGCCACCGCCTGCAGTCGCTTCGACATGGATCGGATCGGATCCATTGCCCGGGGCTCTCCGCGCCAGTGTGACGTCATGATCATCGCCGGAACCATCACGGTGAAGATGGCGCCCCGGGTGAAGAAGCTCTGGGACCAGATGCCCGAACCCAAGTGGGCCATCGCCATGGGTTCTTGCGCGATCTCCGGCGACTTCTACCGGGACATCTACAGCGTGGTTCCCGGGGTCGACACCTTCATGCCCATCGATGTCTACGTCCCTGGCTGTCCGCCGAACCCGGATGATCTCTTGATGGGCATGCGTCGTTTGCAGGAAAAAATCACCCGGGTGCGGGATGGGACCTGGGTGGAGCCCGAGCTGGCACCGGACACCCCGGGCTTCCGTCGTCCCGCCATCGGGCGTCTGCAGGATCCGGACAGGGACCCACGAACCAGCCAGGACCAGCTGGACCGCGTGCTGGGCATGGGGCTCAATGGCGAGGCTGTTCGCCCGGCGGAGAAGGGCGAATGAACACGGACACCGCTGCCTGGGTGGCCGAGCGCTTCGGCTGGGAAACCACGGATCCCGAGCTGGGCCCCGAGGTGCCAGCGGAGCAGTTGGTGGCGTTGGCCCGGGCGTTGAAGGAGGAGGGCGACTTCCGCTACCTCTGCTACTGCGTGGCTGCGCACTACCCGGCTGAAGAACCTCCGCCACCGCCCGAGGTCCCCGAAGGGGAGGAGGCGCCCGAACCGGTTCCCGGAAAGCCGGACCGTGTCCTGGTGACCTACCGGGTCCGTCGGCTGGGGGCTGGCACCACGACCTTCGGCTTCCACCTGTGGGTACCCACCGACGGGACCTGTCCCTCCCTGGCCGGGATCTGGGCGGGGGCCGACTGGCAGGAACGGGAGCAGTACGACCTGGTGGGCGTGCGCTTCGAGGGACACCCGGATCTCCGTCGGATCATGATGGACGAGGACTGGCCGGGACACCCGCTGCGGCGGGACTATGCCATCGACACGAGGCACCACCCGTGGCGGTAGCTCGCCCGGCCCCGGCCGTGCCTGCCCCGACCACCCGGCGGGTCGGTGGGCTGGACGTTCCGGTCAGCTTGATCCGGCCCGGGTGGGCGAATCCCTACCTGGACCTGGACGACTACGACGCCGAGTCGGACGTGATGGCCCTGAACCTGGGCCCACAGCACCCATCGACCCACGGGGTCCTGCGGGTCAAGCTGTACATGGACGGCGAGATCTGCGTGAAGGCTGTGCCGTACCTGGGGTACCTGCACCGCGGGGTCGAGAAACTCTGCGAGAAGCTCACCTACGCCAACGTCACGCCCATCGTCGACAAGAACGACTACGTCTCGCCGATGATGAACGAGCTGGCGATCAACATGACCTTCGAGAAGCTCATGGGGTGCGAGCCGCCCCCGCGGGCCCAGGTCATGCGAACGATCACCGCTGAACTCCAACGGGTGGCCAGCCACCTGCTCTGGATCGGCACCTTCTGCCTGGACATCGGTGGTGCCATCGGAGGCGGTGCCAGTGCCTTCATGCACACCTTTCGGGAGCGGGAACTGATCCTGGAGGTCTTCGAGGAACTGACGGGCTGTCGCTTTCACTACAACCACCACACGGTGGGCGGACAGCGCCACGACATTCCGGCCGGTTGGGATGTGCTCGTGAAGAAGACCCTCGACGAGATCGAGGGCCGGATCCACGAGTACGAGGACATGTTGACCGAGAACACGGTCTTTCGAGCCAGGACCATCGGGGTCGGGGTGATCGACCCGGTTCTGGCCATGGAGTGTGGGGTCTCGGGGCCGATCCTGCGGGCCAGCGGCGGCGATCATGACCTGCGAAGGGATGCGCCCTACGCGGCCTATGACCGGGTCGAGATCAATGTTCCCGTACGGACCGAGGGGGACATCTACGCCCGCTACCAGGTTCGCCTGGCGGAGTTGCGGGAGTCCATTCGCATCGTGCGTTGCCTGATCGATGACATCCCGCCAGGACCGATCTGTGCGCTCAAGGCGGTCAAGCTCCCGGGGGCGGTCAAGCCACCGCCGGGATTCGCCTACACCGCCATCGAGTCCCCCAGGGGCGAGCTCGGAACCTTCGTGATCGCCGGTCCGGGCAAGCGTGGGCGCGGGGACCCGAGCCCCTATCGGTGCAAGATCAGGCCACCGAGCTACCACGTGCTCTCGCTATTGCCCTACATTGCGCCCGGGGAGAACCTGAGCGACATCATCGCGATCCTGGGGTCCCTGGACCCGATCATGGGCGAGGCGGATCGATGAGCGGACCCTGGGTCACCCCACTGGTCATCGGTTTTGTGCTCGCCAATGCGGTGATGCTCGGCACGGCCTGGTTGATGTGGTTCGAGCGCAAGTTCGCCGGCCGGATGCAGAACCGCCCGGGACCGACCGAGGTGGGTCCTTTTGGTCTGCTGCAGCCCATCGCCGACCTGGTCAAGCTGCTGCAGAAGGAGGACATCGTTCCGGACAAGGCCGATCGGGGCCTGTTCAACTTGATGCCGCCGCTGACGGTGACCTTCACCTTGACCATGCTGGCGGTGGTGCCGTTCTCGGACACCATCGTGGTGGCCGACCTGAACGTGGGACTCCTGTTCCTGTTGGCCATGGGGTCGATCCTGATCCTGCCGGTCTGGGCAGCGGGCTGGGCCAGCAACAACAAGTACGCCCTGCTCGGGGCGATGCGTGGGATGGCCCAGGGCATCTCCTATGAGATCCCGATGATCCTCTGCGCAGCGGTGCCGGTGATCTACGCAGGGTCGTTGAACCTGGGAGAGATCGTGGCCGCCCAGCAGGGGTGGCGGTGGTTCCTGTGGTACCCGCTGGGTCCGGGCCTGGTCGCCTTTGGGCTTTTCCTGCTGTGTTCGCTGGCCGAGGCGAACCGGATTCCCTTCGACATTCCCGAGGCCGAGGCCGAGCTCGTGGCCGGCGTGTCCACCGAGTACACCGGCATGAAGTTCGGGCTGTTCTACCTGGCGGAGTACCTGCACACCTTCATCTCCGCGGCGTTGGCCAGCTGCCTCTTCCTGGGGGGCTGGGAAGGCCCGGGCCCCGACGGCGTGCACTGGATGCTCTTCAAGACCCTGGGGCTCTTTGTGGGGGTCTACTGGGCCCGGTGGACCCTGATGCGTTTTCGTTCCGACCAGCTGCTCCGGATCTGCTGGGTCTGGTTCCTGCCGGTGAGCCTGGTCCTGGTCGCGGCGGCGGGGACCTGGACGGCTCTCGTGGGGATGCCCTCCTGATGTCTGAACCGATGCTGGCGGCGATGTGGACCACGATGAAGAACGTGTTCCGGAACAAGACCACGGAGACCCTTCCGTGGAAGGAGACCCGGGCCCGCAGGGATCGCTATCGGTCGACCTTTGCCCTGGTGCACAACGAGCAGGGTGAGGAGGCTTGCATTGGCTGCAAGATGTGTGAGCGCATCTGCCCCAGCGACATCATCACGGTGGTGGCGGGCGGTCGAAAGGAGAGTCCGGTCACCGGCAAGAAGCGGGGCTATGCCGACGACTTCATCCTGGATCTGAACGCCTGCATCGTCTGCGAGCTCTGTGTCCAGGTCTGCCCCGAGGACGCCATCCTGCACCTGCGTGTGCCCCAGGGCCCCGGCTACAGCCGCGAGGACCTGGTCCTCACGATGGACAAGCTCTACGACAACGAGAAGCGGGAGGCCACCACCTGGGGCACGGGCACGGGTCTCGTGGCCATGCAGGACCCCAAGCGGGGCCTGGAACCGGAAGAGCCGCAAGGATCGGAAGGGGGAGGGTCGTGATCGGTTTCCTGCTGACGGCTGTGGTGCTGCTGTTCGCTGCGGTGAAGGTGGTGACCAGCCGTGACCTGGTCCGGGCGGTGCTCTGGCTGGGGGTGACGCTGGTGGTCACGGCTGCGGCCTATGCCCAACTGGCCGCCGACATGCTCGCCGCCATCCAGGTGATGCTCTACGCCGGAGGGGTGGTCACCCTGGTGCTCTTCGGGGTGATGCTCACCCCTCGGCCCGACGACGAGCGGCCGACCGTGGAGATGGTGAAGCCCATCCGGGGGCTGGCCGTGGGGCTGCTGTTCTTCTTTGTCCTGGCGATGGCCCTGGTCCAGACCCCCTGGCCCGCTGGTCCAGGGTTGATCTCTGACTCCCAGGGGGTGGGCCGGCTCTTCCTGACCGAACACCTCCTGGCCTTCGAGGTCCTGAGCGTGCTGTTGCTCGCGGCCATGATCGGTGCGATCACGATCTCCCGACGGAGGGATGCGCCCTGATGGCTGGTGTCCTTCCCTGGCTCCTGTTGAGTGCTGCCCTGTTCTGTACCGGGCTGTTCGGGTTGCTGACCCGCAAGAATGCCCTGGGCCTCCTGTTGTCCGTGGAGCTCATGGCCAATGCCGTGAACCTCAACCTGGTGGCTCTGGGCGCTTTTCGCGGCGACCTGGTGGGCCAGGTCATCGCCCTCTTCGGCATCGCCTTGACCGTGGCCGAAGTCGTGGTCGGACTGGCGCTGGTCATCCAGTTGCACCGGCACCAGAAGTCCGTCGATGTGGACAGTGCTCGGGAGCTGGCGGGATGACCTGGGGCGCCTGGATGTTGCCGCTGCCAGCCCTGGTGCTGTTGGCGCCCTTGACGGCCTTTGCGCTGGTCGCGCTCATTCCCCCCTTGCGTCGGCGGGGCCGGGTTGCCGGGCTCGTCGTGGTCACCGGTTCGACCGTGTCCCTCCTGGCGGCGGTGAGCCTGCTCTGTGGCCAACACGGCCTGGACCAGCCCCTGTCTCGCCAGGTCTGGCGCTGGCTCCCCTCGGCAGGCCAGGACCTGGCCCAGGTCGGGTGGCTGGTGGACAGCACCTCGGCGCCCATGCTGGTGGTCGTGGGGTTGGTGGCTCTGTGTGTGCAGGTCTACAGCTTCAGCTACCTGGAGGATGAGCCCGGCCCCGCCCTGGGGCGGTACTTCGGCTGGCACGCACTCTTTGTCGTCGCCATGCAGATCCTGGTGTTGGCCCCGAACCTGCTGCAGGCTTTTGTCGGCTGGGAACTTGTGGGCCTCTGCAGCTACCTGTTGATCGGGTACTGGTGGAAGGAGGCCCATGTCGGCAAGGCGGCGGTCAAGGCCTTCTGGGTAAACAAGGTCGCGGATGGCGGCCTGTTGCTGGGGCTGGTGGTGTTGGTGGGGGCCACGGGGACCTTTGCGTGGGACCCGACTGGTCTCGATCCGGCCGTGCTGACCGCCGTGACCCTCCTGCTGTTCGTGGGAGTGATGGGCAAGTCGGCCCAGGTCCCTCTGCACGTGTGGTTGCCCGACGCCATGGCGGGTCCGACGCCGGTCTCTGCGCTGTTGCATGCGGCGACGATGGTGGCGGCTGGGGTCTTCCTGGTCGTGAGGGCCTGGCCCCTGTTCGAGGGGGCCGAGACCACGCTGATGGTCCTCTGCTGGTTTGGGGGCATCACGGCCTTTGCTGCGGCCTGTTTCGCGCTTGTGGAAGACGACGTGAAGAAGATGCTCGCCTTCAGCACCTGTTCCCAGCTTGGCTACATGGTTGCGGCCCTGGGCGCGGGGGCGATGGTCGCTGGCTACTTCCACCTGACCACCCACGCGATGTTCAAGGCGCTCCTGTTCCTGGGAGCCGGTTCGTTGATCCACGCGGTGGGCAGCAACTCCATGGCGGCGATGGGTGGACTGCGCAAGCAGATGCCCTGGACCTGCCTGTTGTTCGTGATCGGGGGGCTGGCACTGGCCGGCATTCCACCCCTGGCGGGCTTCTTCTCCAAGGACCTGGTGCTGGAGGGGCTGATGCGCTCCGGTCACTGGGGTCCCTTTGTGCTGTGCCTGGCGGGTGTGCTCCTGACGGCGGTCTACACGGGCAGGGCCCTGGTGCGGATCTTCTGGGGAGAGCTGCGTAGCCCGGAGGCCCATCCCCACGAGAGCCCGGCGCTGATGCTGCTACCGATGGTGCTCCTGGGGGTCGCGACGGTCGTGGTCGGCTTCCTGGGAGCCCATTTCTCAGTCCTGGTGACCGGGTCTGCAGAAGGCGGAGCCTTCCACATCGGACCGGTGGGAATTGGCGGACTGGTCCTGGCCCTGGCCGGACTGGGGATCGGCAAGTGGCTGGCGGATGGTGGCAGCCTCTCGGCCCTGGCCGGGGTGGCGGCGCAGATTGCCAGCAGTCCTCTGGACCGCTTCTACGAGACGGTCTGGCGGCGGGTGGTCCTGGTGGCTGCCGCGGGTGTGGCATGGATCGACCGCTACGTGGTCGATGGCCTCATGAACCTGGTGGGCTGGGCGAGTCTGTGGGGTGCAGAGCGTGCCCGGAGACTGCAGACGGGCCTGGTCACGGACTATGTGGCCGCGGTGGCGGTCGGCGTGGTCGTGCTCGTGCTGTACACCGTGGGAGGGCTCTAGACATGGGCCTGTTGTCCCTGACCGTGCTCTCCCCCATGGTGGCGGCGGTCTGTCTGCTGTTCATTCCCTCGGTGTCCCGGGCGGTGGTGCGGCTGGTGAGCCTGTGCGGTGCGGGGGTGTCCCTGGTGGGCGCCCTGCTGGTGACCGCTCGCTACGACCTGGCGGTCGGCGGCATCCAGTTGCGGGAGCAGTGGGACGTGGTGCCGAGCCTGGGCATCTCCTGGAAGCTGGGGGTTGATGGCTGGGGGGTCTCCCTGCTGCTCCTGACCGCCGTGATCATCACGGCCGGTGTCTGGGCCACCTGGACGGAGGAGCGCCGGGCCAAGGAGTTCTACGCCTGGCTGCTGGTGCTCGTCACCGGGGTCTTTGGGGTCTTTGTCTCCCTGGACCTCTTCCTGTTCTTCTTGTTCTACGAGATCGCGGTCCTGCCGATGTACCTGCTCATCGGCATCTGGGGCAGCACCAAGCGGGTGGAGAGCGGAGGGCCCTTCCGCTTTGCCTACGACCTGCTGGATGTGGGCGGCAAGGAATACGCCGCCATGAAGCTGACGCTGATGCTGTTGGCGGGCTCGGCCCTGATCCTGGCCACATTTTTCGGCATGGTCAGCCAGGGCCCCCTGACCTGGGACCTGGAGGTACTCCAGGCCCGGGAGTACAGCCGGACCTTCCAGCTCATCGCTTTCCCGGCCCTGTGGGTGGGTTTTGGTTCCCTCGCCGGGCTGTTTCCCTTCCACACCTGGTCGCCTGATGGCCATGCCTCGGCCCCCACTGCGGTGTCCATGCTGCACGCCGGGGTGCTGATGAAGCTTGGGGCCTTCGGGGTCATTCGCGTGGGCATGGTCTGCCTGCCCGAGGGCGCGACGGCCTGGGCCTTCGTGGTGGGCACTGTGGCGGTGGTCAACGTGGTCTGGGGGGCGATCTCGGCCATGGGCCAGAAGGACCTGAAGTACGTCGTCGCCTACTCCAGTGTGAGCCACATGGGCGTGGTCATGCTGGGGGCGGCCACGATGACGATCGAGGGCTGGAATGGCGCCGTCTTCCAGATGTTCGCCCACGGAGTCATGACGGGCCTGTTCTTTGCACTCGTGGGGCTGGTCTATGAAAAGTCCCACTCTCGCGAGATCTTCGCGATGGGGGGCTTTGCCAGCAAGATGCCGGCGGTGGCGGTGTTCTTCACCATCGCCTGTTTGAGCTCCCTGGGCCTGCCGGGAATGGCGGGTTTCGCAGCGGAACTGCTGGTGTTTGTGGGGGCCTGGAACAGTGCCCACGCATGGTGGGCGATTCCGGGGATCCTGGGGGCGGTGATCACCGCGTTCTACGTGCTGCGGGTCTCCCGGGCGATTTTCTGGGGTGAGGGGCCGTCTGAGAACTTCCCGGATCTTGTGGACTGTCGAGGCACTGAATGGGTGGCCCCGATCATGCTGACGGCCTGCATCCTGCTCTTCGGCCTGGCCCCGGATCTGCTGCTTCGATTCATTGACGTCTCCACCGTGGAACACCTCGGCTGGCTGACGGAGCATGCTGACGGCGTGGCAACTCTCGTGGAAGGGGGTCAGCCGTGATGGCCTTGCCCGATCTGGGCCCGGTGGCTCTGGAGCTGTCCCTCCTGGCCCTGGCTCTGCTGGTCTTTGTCGCTGACCTGCTGCTGCCCGCCGAGCAGAAGCGTGGGTTGGGGGCGCTGACCGCCCTGGGGCTGGGAGCCATTCTGGCGGCCAGTTGCTGCTGGGTTCGGCCGGAAGGGGTGACCTTCTGGGGGACCTATGTGTCGGATGGGGTCGGGCTCTACCTCAAGCAGGTTCTCCTGGTTGCGGGTCTCCTGGGGGCGCTGGGGTCCATCGACCATGTGGACAGGCACTTCCCGGCCCGACAGGGCGAGCACTACCTGATGATGCTCTGCTCTCTGACGGGCATGCTGCTCCTGACGGGGGCCCGGGACCTGCTGTTGTGGGTCGTGTGTTTCGAGCTGGCGGGAATTCCGCTGGTCGTGTTGGCGGGTCTGAACAAGGACAGGCGAGGTACTGAGGCCGCGCTGAAACTGTTCTTGACCACCGCTGCAAGCAGTGTGTTCACCCTGTATGGCTTCTCCCTCCTGTGGGGATTGTCCGGTTCCACGGTGTTCTCGGAGATGGCTGTCATGGGGGTCGGTCCCCTCCAGGCCCTGGCCCTGGCGATGGTGTTGGCCGGGGTGGCTTTCAAGCTGGGCGTGGTTCCCTTCCACCTGTGGATGGCCGACACCTACGAGGGGGCCCCGACGCCCACGGTGGCCTTCTTGAGTGTGGCGCCGAAGGTGGCTGCCTTTGCCGGACTCATCCGACTTCTTCTGGAGGGCCTGTTGCCTCTCCAGGCGGTCTGGGGTGGTGCCCTGATCCTGCTGGCCACGGTCACCCTGGTGCAAGGGAACCTGTCGGCGTTGGCCCAGACCGATTCTCGTCGGCTCCTGGCGCTCTCAGGGGTGGCCCACATGGGGCTCATGTTGATGGCCCTGGCGGTGGGGACCGCAGAAGGCCTGGGGATGCTCTGTTTCTACGCCCTGGCCTATGCGTTGACGAACATGGGGGCGTTTCTCGTGGTGTCGGTGGTGTCTGAGGCTGAGGGCAATGCAGACCTGGGGGCCTATGCGGGCCTGGCCAGAAGGGCTCCGGCCCTGAGCCTGGCCATGCTCATCTTCCTCCTGTCCCTGGGCGGCATCCCGTTCGTGGCGGGGTTCTGGGCCAAGGTCCTCCTGCTCTGGGCGGCGTGGACGGGCGGCCTGTTCCTGCTGGTCGTGCTCGCGGTCCTGCTCGCGGTCCTGGCGCTCTTCTACTACCTGAAGATCGCCCGTTCCATGTACATCGTCGAGCAGGGGCCGGACACCGTGCCGAGACCAGGTCCGGCGATGGCAGGGGCCATTGGCCTGTGTGTGGCCGGTGTGGTTCTGCTGGGCGTGTGGCCGGCACCGTTTGTGGAGACGGCCCTGTCAGCGGCACGTGCCCTGGGGTTGTAGCCAGGCGTGTGGGTCTACGCGGCGGTTCTGGTGGGGGTGACGGCCGTTGCCGTGATTCAACTCAACCGCTTGAGGAGCCACCGACACCCCGAGATCTCGCCAGAGGCCCTCCAGGCCGCTGCGGATAGCGGCCAGGCGATGATCGATGACGCCCTGGCCCGTGCTGCACCGGTGGGCGAGGGACTTCCGGTGAGCCACAGCAGCAGCTACGGGTGGCCGAAGTTCGAGGTCCACCTGGGGAACTCGGCAGCCCTGGCAGCCCTGGAGGAGAGTGGTGGAGTGGAGACACTCCGGGCGGCCTTTGGGGAGGCCGTGGCGGCGCGAGGCGGCGACCTGGGCGATGGGAGGGTCTTCGACACGAACCTGGGGGTTGTCTTTCGGGTCGACTCGGAGGAGCAGGGATGACCACTCGTGTCCTCGAGTCGATTGTGCGTGGCCAGCCCACCTCCGATGGTGCCGGTGTTCGGCTGACCCGGATCATTGGACAGGCTGCTCTACGTCACCTGGATCCATTTCTCCTCTTTGACGAGTTCCGAAGCGACGACTCAGAGGACTACATCGCCGGCTTTCCGCCCCACCCCCACCGGGGATTCGAGACGGTCACGACCATGTTGGCCGGTTCCATGCGTCACCGGGACAGTGTGGGAAACGTGGGGTTTCTGGGGCCCGGAAGTGTTCAGTGGATGACTGCCGGCCGCGGCATTCTCCACGAGGAGATGCCCGAGCAGGAAGCAGGGCTGTTGTGGGGCTTTCAGCTCTGGGTGAACCTTCCGTCCGACCGCAAGATGACCGAGCCTCGCTACCAGGACATATCGGTGGACGAAATCCCCGAGGTCCAGGTGGAGGGGGGCACGGTCCGTGTGATCGCTGGCAGTCTTGGCTCGGTGACAGGGCCCATTTCCGGCGTCGACGTGGCACCCCTCTACCTGGACTTGCGGCTGGATGCCGACGCCGGTCTCGAGGTCGCGATCCCTGTGGGCCACCGGGGCTTTGCCTATGTCTACGAGGGCGGCGGGGCCGTGGCCGACGGCGATCTCGATCGGGGAGAATTGGGGGTCCTGTCCCATGAAGGGGAGCTTGCTCTTCGTGCCGGCCCGGAAGGCATGGGCCTGTTGGTGGTGGCGGGTCGTCCACTGAATGAGCCCATCGTGCAGTACGGGCCCTTTGTGATGAACACCTCTCAGGAGATCCAGGAGGCTGTTCGCGACTACCAGGCGGGTCGCTTCGGTCGCATGTGACCGGTGGCTTCTAGAGCCGCACCGGAAGAGGTGTGGCGACGGTCACGCCGGTTCTCGTGATCTGGGCCTGCCAGGCTTCCACCTCGACCCCAGCGGCGACCACCCGGCGCAGGGCAGCCCCGTAGATGGGGTCGATGGCATCGGCGGGCACAACCTGGTGTACATCGGCCCGGGACACCAGGAAGAAGAGAAGCCCGCGATGGCCTGCTGCGACCACCTCGGCCAGTTCCTCGAGGTGCTTCAGGCCCCGCTTGGTCACGGCATCGGGAAAGGCGGCCACGCCGTCGCCCAGGGACAGGGTCACGTTCTTCACTTCCACGTAGCAGTCGGGCTGTTCGCCTTCGCTCAGGAGCAGGTCGATTCGGCTGTTCTGGGAGCCGTATTTCACCTCGGCTCGCAGGTGGCCATAGCCGATGCAGGAGGGAATCTTCCCGGTCTGGAGGGCTTCCCGTACCACGTGGTTTGGCCGGGCGGTGTTCACCAGGACAGGGACGCCTCCGATGACCGAGACTTCCCATGTCCACTGGAGTTTGCGCTTGGGATTGGTGCTCGGTGAGAGCCAGACAGGGCCACCGTCCTCCATGCAGGACTTCATGGTGCCTGTATTGGGGCAGTGGGCGACCACGACCTCTCCTCCGGGCAGTTCGACATCCACGAAGAAGCGCTTGTAGCGGCGCACGAAGCGGCCCTCGACGAGGGGGTTTGGAAAGTCCATGAGGTCTCCGCGAAGGCGGACCTAACGGGTCCGAGCGCCCGTCCGTGGCCGGGAAGGGTCTTTCAGCCGGGTCGGCCATCGCGCGGGGTGCTTCGTCCGTTTCGAAGGGCCCTCGTTCTGTGGAGAAGCCCCCTGGGAGGAAGATTCAAGATCTTCGCTGACGTCCTGTCCGCCGGGGGTGCTACCCGGTCTCCCAGGGGGGGCGGTGACGGCCGGGATGAAGGCCCCGACCTCACAAGTCCCGCGACGAACGGCCCGTGAACGGGCCAGCATCCTGCGCCGGGGATCCAGTGATGTGACCTACGTAGCCATCACCTGGCAGAGCACTACGGTTTTTTTCACTGGATCACCTCCTTTCTCGGCGGATTGGACATCGCAGGTCCCGACCTGCCTCCTGCCGCTGGCCGCCGGTCGCCGGACAGCAGGGGTTGTGGGGAGAATCCCCACGAGCCGACCTGCCTGGGCCGACCCGACACCCCAGACTGGGGGGTCGAGAACACGGTACGCGTGAACTCTCGACACGGCAAGAGCAACGTGCCTTCGTTTCCGTGTTGACACGCAATTAATCGGCTTCAGGCGCTGTCTTTTTCTGGGCCGCCCGCCATCTGGTGGGGCCGATAAGGTGTGGTGTCCTGTGCGGAATCCTCCGGGTCCACGGGGGAGGGATAGGGAGCGAAGGTGCTTCACTGGATGCTGGCAACAGGGGCCCTGGCTGAGCCTGTGCTGCAGGATGCTGGCCGGCAGCGGCTCGATGACCCGGTGGTCCTGGTCGTCACCACTCCCTGTGTGGACCCCAGGGCCTGGCTTCCCTGGGTGGAGGCCCTGGAGGGCCGGGGACTGGATGCCTGGACCCTGGAACTGACACCCAGGGGCCAGGATGGACCCAGGGCTGCCAGCGAAGTGCACGAAGCGGCGGAGCAGTTGGCCGCCGAGCGGGGTCCGCTCCGGGTTGCGGCCCATGGTTACGGGGGCGTCCTGGTGCTCCTGGCCGACCTGCCCGTTCAAAGACTGGCCCTGGTGGGGACCCCCCTCGGACCCCAGGCGGCCCCGGTCATCACCACTGCGCCACAGGGGCCTGTGACCACCGGGTTGCCCTGGGCTCCCGGGCTGGTCGGAGACCTTCCTCCCGCACCTTGTGCCGGAGAGTTGGCGCGGTCCTACCTTGCCTGGGCCACGGAGTTCCCGGAGGTGTCCGTACCCCAGGCCCCCACGCTCCTGTTGGCCTCGGACCTGGACGTGGTCGCTCCCCCGGAAATCGTGCGTCTGCCATCGATGGACTGGCCGGACCGGTCCTGGCACCGGGTGGGCCTGCAGTCGCTGTCGCTCCATGATCCGACCCATGCCGAGCTCCTGCTGGACCCTCGTGTCGCTGCGCGGGTCGCGGATTTTCTGGGAGAGGACCTGTGAAGGCCGGGCCCCTGCTGCTGGTGCTGCTGGCCCTTGTGGGCTTTGCGGGGTGTTTCGAAGAGGACCCGCCGACCGTGGCAGCCCATTGCCAGGGAACCGAGCAGCACACAGTGGCCACCTCTGATGGCGCAGAACTGGTCTTGCATCGGCATGGGGTCCAGGGGGGTGTGCCGGTGGTGATCGTCCACGGGATCTCCTCGAACCATCACTGTTGGGACCTGGCTGAAGGACGGTCACTGGGCGCTTTTCTGGCCGCACAGGGCATCGACGCCTGGTTGTTGGACCTCCGCGGACACGGAGACTCCCAGAAGAAGGTTGGCGGAGGACGCCTGTGGTCCGGCTGGACGGTAGACGACTACGGCCGCCAGGACCTGCCAGCGGCGATTGACTATGTGCGAACCGCGACCTCCCGCGCTCGGGTGGGGCTGGTCGGACATTCCCTGGGAGGAATGGTCGCGGCGATCTACGCCAGCAGCCACCCTGGGGGGGATGACAGTCTCCTCGCACTTGTTGCGGTGGCTTCACCGATGGATTTTTCCGATCCCGACCCGCTCCTGACCACCAGCCTGTGGGCGGCTCGGCTCTACGGTCCCTTTCTCCCTGTGATTCCCAGTCCGTTGGCGGCACGCATCCAGGGTGCCTTGCCAGGTCGTCTCACGCCGGTGGACGACCTGCTCTTCAACGACCTGTCCGAGCCGATGCGGGGATTGATGTACCAGCGGGTGGTCTCTCCGTTGGTGGGGGGAGAGCTGCGCCAGTTCGGCCAGATCCTGCGCACAGGCTCGTTTACGGCCTCGGATGGTGGCGTGGACTATCCAGGAATCCTGGATCGCATCAAGACGCCCACCCTGGTGATCGCGGGACGTGCCGACCGTGTTGCGCCGCCGGATCGGGTCCTGGCCTACTTCAAGGGTGTGGGGGCCGAAGAGAAGCGCTTTGTGATCGCCGGTCGGGCCTTTGGATTCGCCGCCGACTACGGTCACCTTGACCTGACCCTGGGCGACCATGCAGAGAAGGAAATCTTTCCATTGATCGCGCAATGGGTGAACCGTCCCCAGGAGGAATCCCGGTGACGGAGCCGTGTTGGAGCCGGGGGGGGCTGGCCCTCTGGGACCTGGGGGCCGGCTGGGTCCTGGTCTGGAAAGGGGGATGCCTGGTCGTGGACCCGGCGGATGGTTTTGCCAGGGCATGGGCAGGCTCCGACCTGGAAGAGCGACCTCTGGCGGTCTTCTTCACCGGAGACGGTCCGGAACGACTGGGGGGCCTCTACGGGTTGTTGGCCGCCGAGGCTCGACGGTCCCGAGAGGTCGGCCTGGCCCTGGTGCATGGAATGAACCAGGAGGGGGTGCCGGCCCTCGCAGCCGCCTGGCGCCAGAATGACCCCTGTTCCGGTGAGATGGACCTGGTCCTGGAGACGGCCTTCGACGGCGAAGTCGTCCCGCTGGCAGGGGCCCGACTCTCGGTCCACGATGTGGGGGCGTTGGCCTGTGTCGTGCGTCTGCCCGATGGCGTGGTGGTGTTTGCGGGGGCTGGTGGGAACTCGTCCCGGCTGGTCCGCCTGTTGGGCGGGGCTCATGCCGTCGTGGCAGAGGCCCCGATTCCCGGGCTGGCGGCCGACTGTGTCTGGATCCGGCGAGAGCTCAGTTGACCGCCCTGGCGGGTCTGTTCTGGATGGGCCTGGTCGCGGCCCATCCCTTTTCCGGGAACCGCCTGGGTCATCGCACCCAGATCCATCTCTCCCGGGACCGGATCCAGGTGGACTACCAGGTCGAGGTTCCCTTGAAGCAGGTGTTGCGGGAGCTGGAGTCTGCCGGGGAGACGCCCGAGGTCTACGCCGCCAGCCGGCTGGAGGAGCTTGCCGACGGTTGGAAGCTCAAGTGCCAGGGGGAGTTGTTGTCCCTGTCTCGACTGCCTGGTCCCCCCGAGGCCACCTCGAGCAGCAGTCGCTTCTTCTCCTTCCACATCCGACTCGAGTCCCCGATCGCGGACCAGGAAGAGCCCCAGCGGCTGAAGCTCGTCAACGAGAACTTCCCGGATTCGGTCTCCTTTCACCATGTCGAGGTCCAGGTGGACCCGGGGATCGAGGTCCTGGCATCGAGCCTCTTTGATCTTCGAGAGGGCCAGGTGCGAAACCTGCGAGAGGCCCGGTGGCGGATGGAGGAGGAATCCCGGGTCACCGAGCTGCTGGTTCAGCGGGATCCTCCCGGGATTCTTGATCGGCTCCTGGGTCCCCTGGTCGGGGAGCAGCGGGGACCCCGATACGCCCACCTGGCCGTGACCCGTCCCCTGTGGTCCCGCCTGAAATCCGGGGAGATCGGGGTGGGAATGGCGGCTTTCGGGCTGGTTCTCTCCCTGGGGTTTGGAAGGCTGACCGGCCCGGGTCGTTCCGGCAGGCAAGTGGCGGTCCAGGTCCTGTCCCTGGTCCTGCTTGGGGTGGCCCTGGTCCTGCTTCAGGTTCGCTTCCTGTCCCCGGCCGTGTCGAGCTGGGTGCCGCTGATCGGGGGTGTGGTCGTGTGCGTGGGGGGTGGGTGGTTGCTTCGAGGGGGCACCAGGCCGGAAGGCGTGGCCCTGCTGCTGGTCCTGGGGGCTGCTATGGGTCTGCAGCGACCGGCTCTGGGCCTGGCTCTGGTCGCCGCCTACGGGGTGGGCCTCGCCTGGGGAATTCAGCGGGGGGACCGCACGCGAACCCGCCTGGCGGCCGGATTTGCCGTGGTGGCTGGAGCCGTCCTGACCCTCCGTGGGCTCGGGGTCCTGGAACTCTTGTAGGTGTCGACGGTGGCGACCGTCCTGGGCCAGCTACAGCCCCAGCAGGTCCGCGTCCGCGTCGTTCGCGGGGGAGAAGACCTGCTCCTCTCCGAAACCCCGCCGAAGGCCGTAGACGGCCAAGAGCAGACCACAGGTCGCCATTCCGATCGAGCCCAGTTGGCTGGTGGAGAACAGGCCGAAGTACTCGACGCCCCGGATGGAGTCCCCTCGGTAGGTCTCGATGAAGTAGCGCAGGCCCGCATAGCTCATCAGGTAGAGGGCCATGATCTGGCCATCGAATTTCCGGCCATGACGGAAGATCAGGCTCAGGAGGATGAAGAGCAGGAAGGTCCCCGTCGCTTCCCAGAGCTGGGTTGGAAAGATCGGCACACCGTGAATGGAGCCCACCCCCACTCCTCGCTCCATCACCATGGCAAAGAAGGGAAAGCCCTCGATCTGGACCACCTCGCCGCCGGGAAAGAGCCCGCCGGTCAGGGAGGGGCCGGGGGAGGTATGGCAGACCCGGCCATGGCAGCACCCTCCGGCGAAACACCCCAGTCGCCCGACCGCCTGTCCCACCAGGATGCAGGGTGCCACGGCGTCGGCCAGCTTGAGCACGGGGAGGCCCTTCTTCCAGGCATAGGCGCCGCACATCAGGATCGAGCTGACGACGCCGCCAATGACCGCCATGCCACCCTGGGACAGGTCAAAGAGCACCCAGGGCTTTGAAAAGAAGAGCTTGGGTTCCGCCATGGCCAGGTGCAGGAGTCGGGAGCCGAAGATCCCGCCCAGGATCGCGAGGACGGCCAGGGGAAGGAGGTGATCGGGATCGACGCCAACGACCCGGGCCCTCAGGTGGGCCACGCCAATGGCCACGCCAAAGGCAAGCATGAGCATCAGCCCGTAGGTGTGCAGGGTCAGGGCCGTGCCCTCGACGCTGAACAGGTCGGGGAACATGCCTTCTGCTAACCCGTGGTGGACACCATCGATTGCTCCCAGGGTGTCAGAAGGCCTCGTTCTGCGAGGGAGACATAGCGGCCATTCCCGATGATGAGATGGTCGAGCAAGGGCACGCCGACAATACTGGCTGCCCGGGCCAGGCGCTGTGTGCACGCCAGGTCGGCCTCGGAGGGTTCGGGGTCGCCGCTGGGGTGGTTGTGGGCGACCAGCACCGCAGCGCTGGCGATGGCCAGGGCGGGGCCGAGCACCTGGGGTGGGTCCACCAGGGTGTATCGGGCCGTGCCGACGCACAGGCGTCGGTACAGGCGAATGCGGCCAGCATCATCCAGGTACAGCCCGTGAAGCTCTTCGTGTAGGAGGCCTTCCAGGGCCCCGCGAAAGACCTGAAAGGCCTCTGCAGTGGAACGGACCCGCAGGCCGGCCCCGGTTGTGGTGCGACGGGACAGGCGACAGGCCGCGTGCACCCGGACGGCCCGGGCTCGACCCACGCCGTGAACTCGGGTCAGGGACTGGACCGGTGCTGCAGTGATGCCGCCAGGCCCTCCAAAGGTGTCGAGCAGGTCGGTTGCGATGGCTCGGCTGGAGCGGCGCGATGTGCCTGTGCCGAGCACCAGGGCGAGAAGCTCGACATCGCCGAATCCCTCTCCGTCGGTGCGGGTGTATCGCTCCCGTGGACCCTCTTCAGGGGTGCGTGTTGTCGGCATGAAACCCTCCCGCCGGGCGAGAAGCAGGTTCCGTGCCAGACGAGGTTCGACGGCGGAACGGGGTAGGGGGCCGGCCTGCCGAACACTCCCGGTCTTGGAGGTTGACACCCTGGCTCGCCCGTCCAGGCCTCATTCCCTCGCTGCTCGAGCCCTCGTTTCAGCCTGGTCTCAGGGGTTGTAGAGCACCTGGATTCGCACCTGGACAATCCCTCCGCCAAACATCTTGCTGTCCTGGGTTTCGATCGGGGTGACGAGGCCAAGCCTGCCCAACGCCGCCACGAAGGCCTGGACGTTCTCGGCGGGTACGTCCACTCGCAGGTCCTCCAGGTTGTCCTCAATGGAGAGCACTCGTGGAGTGAATGCCCGGCCGTCCAGGGTCTTCAGGGAACCGCCATAGCCCTGGACGAGCTTCTGGAGTTGCAGCAGCCCATGTTCGTCCTTGGGGTCCAGGCGGTAGAACACGGGTTCAGGGGAGTAGAGCGCGAGGGCATCCTGGGAAGTCGAGCCGACCCCCTCATCCATCTGCTCCCACTCCGCAACATAGGCCTGATCGGGCGGCACGATCTTCCGTGAGGACTTTTCTTCCTTCTGTGAGCGCTGCTTTTCCGGGGTGGGTGGGGCCATCTTCTGGCTGGTCTTGCCCTGGGGGTCGCGGCCCTTCGGGGAGGCGCTGCGTTCGGCCTGTTTTCCGCCCTGGCCCCTGGTGCTCCGGGTGGTTTGGGGGGGGAGTCCGGCTTCGGGTTGCGGCGGGGCCATCTGGTCGGACTGCCCGATTTCCATGGACCTCTTGGAGCCGGAAGGCTGTACGGCCACGGATTCCGGGACGTCCTGGAGATTTTTGCGGAGTTTCTCGGAAACGGCGGCCTCGGGCTCGGGCGCTTCCAGGCTGTGGTCCTGGTTGATCAGGATCACCACTGCGAACACTGCAAAGACGAGTCCCACGGCCTCCATGGGAATCGCCCGGAACGGAGCCAGCAGGCGGGCCCAGAAACCAGCGACCGGATCCGGTTCGTCGGCAACGCGCTCCAGAATGGCGGCGTGCAGGTGTGGCGGGGCCTGGACAGGGCCCCGGGTCCGAAGCAGGTCCACCGTAAACAGCATGCGCTCGTATTCGTCCCGGACCTGGGGGTCCGCAGCGATGGCCCGCTCGACCTCGGCAGCCTCGTGATCGGGCAACTCACCGTCGATATAGGCGCTGAGTCTGTGAATGGCGAAAAAGCTCTGCACGTTGGGTTCGGGGTTGTCCTTTAGAGTACGTCGGTCCTGAGGACCTGGCGATTCAGACGTCGAGCCAGCTCGGCCCGGGCGCGGTGGAGACGGGATTTGACGGTGCCTCGAGGGATGTCGAGCATCGCTCCGATCTCGTCATAGGTCAGGTCCTCGACATCTCGGAGGAGAACGATCTGCCGGTGGTCCTCGTCGAGTTGGTCCAGCGCCTGTTGAAGCAGCGCTCCGGCCTCGCTCTGGTGCACACCGGCATCTGTGGAGGGGCCGCCATGAGGGAGTTCTCGGGGGGGCGCATCCTCTCGGGTTCCTTCCAGGGGCTCGTGACGACCGTGACCTCGCCGCCGGCGGTAGAGATCGTGGTTCTTGCAGTGATTCAGAGTCACACGGTACATCCAGGTCGTCAGCTTGCTTTCCCCTCGGAATCGAGGGAGGGCCCGGTAGAGGGAGAGGAAGACATCCTGTGAGACCTCTTCTGCCTCCTGGGTGTTCCCGAGCATGCGCAGACACAGTCCGTAGACACGGTGCTGGTGACGGTGAGCCAGGGCGGAGAACGCTGCCCGGTCTCCGGCCTTGAACCGCTGTACCAGTTCAGTGTCGCTGGGGCGACCACCCATTGCGAGAAGCGCTGCGAGCATCGATCCCCTGGTCCTTGGACACCTGACCGGAGAATCGGTTCCGGGAAAGCGCTCACTGTTGTCTATTCATCTTCCTCGATGTTCTGCATGCGGACCGGTGAGCCGTTTCGGATGGACTCTTCGACCTCTGACATGTTCATGCGGTCCATCGGCAGAATGGTCTTTTTGAGTCGTGCCCCCAGGAAGCTCGCGCCGTCCAGGTGGGCGAAATCCATGTCCGCACCCTCCAGCCGGGTCTTCTCAAAGGTCACGTTGCGCAGGTTGGCTCTCCAGAGGCTCGCGCCTCTCAAGTCCGCTTCACGGAAGCTGCAATCGGACAGGTCAGCCTCGGCCAGCTTGGCGCCACGCAGGTTTGCACCAGCGAAGTCCAGGCCCGTGAGGTTGGCGCCACGCAGGTCTGCTTCCTGAAGTGAGCGGCCTCGCCGGAGCAGATCCTGGACCTGCTTGCGGGTCAGGGACCGGGGCAGTCCGGCTCCTTCGCTTCGGTCTTCGTCCCTCGTCATGGACATGCTTCTTCTCATCATCACAGCCTCATTGCATCAAGCGGCGGGTATGTCGGTATTTCGGCTCTTAATCCAGGATTCCAGAGAGTCCACGAACTCGGAAGTATGGTCTCTCCCGCTTAACTCCTGGATCCAGTGAAGTCCTCCCGGATTGAGGGTGTTGACCTCGACGACCTGCTCGCCGATAACGTCCAGGCCGGCAAGCCAGACCCCGCTGTGGACCAGGTGAGGGGTGAGCAATTTGCAGATTTCCCGGTCCCGGTCGGTGATGGTGCAGGGAGAAGGTGTACCCCCCTGGGCCAGGTTGTGGCGAAAATTTCTCCCGGTCCGCTGGCGCAGGTAGGCGCCCACCAAACTTTTATTCAGCCACAAAAGTCGCTTCTCTCCATGTTGGGCCTCGGGCAGGTAGCTCTGGGCCACGACATAGGCATCGCCGTGATTGCGCACTGCATCGAAGGCCCGGTCCAGCTGGTCGAGTTGTCTGGGCGCAACCCGGTGGACCCCGCGCCCGCCGGAACCTCTTGCCGGTTTGACCACCACGCCGCGAGGCTGGTCCTCGTAGAAGGTGTGCAGGGCGGCCCGGGAGCGGCTCACCACGGTCGGTGGATGGGGCACGTTTGCAAGGGATGCAATGAAGCTCTTGTGGGCCGTCAACAGCAAGGTCTGGGGAGAGGGAATCGTGACCACTCCCAGGGCCTCGGCGGCTGCGGCGAAGGTCAGCACCCCGGTGTTGAGTGGGTTTATTCGAAGCCACAGGGCGTCCAGGTCCACCAGGCGGACAACCCGGCGTGGAGCTGTTCGTCGGGTCAGCGCCTCGCAGAACTGGGAGGGGGTCCACGGTCGGTCTGGATCAAAGCAGTGGACCCTTGCAGCGAGTTCACTGGTGCGGGTGACCTCGAAGTCCCAGGATTCGATCACACGCAGGGAATGACCAGCCTGGAGCCACCCACAAGCCACCAGCGCTGTGGTCCACGTGGGCTCCACAGCAGCGGCACGGGTGATAATGAGACCGAGACGAAGCATGTCTCGGTCTCCTACCACCTCGTGTAGAGTCCGCCCATGGATGAACTGCTCGACCAGGTCGCTCTGCTGGTCCAGGCCCGCTTCTCGCTGCTCTACCTGTTGAGCCACGAGGAAGAGCGTGTCGAGCGTGCACTGTTGCGGCTGGCAGACCGCCAGGAGAGCCCGCTGTGGCGTTGGCGAAGCACCGACGGAATCCTGTCACCGAAGGGGGAACTTGTTCCGGACACTGCGGCTCCATCCGCGGCTCTGGCCTGGCTCAAGGAACACAACGACCCTGGTTTTTTCTTGTTCATGGACCTGCATGCCCTGCTGGCGGATCCACTGGTCGTGCGTTCCCTGCGAGACGTGGAGCAGAAGCTGGGTGCTCGCAAGCAGGCGGTCCTGCTGGTCTCCCCCAGGCTGCACATTCCCCCTGAATTGTCGAAGGACGTGCGGGTGGTGGATGTTCCTCTTCCCAGGGAAGATGAGGTCTCCAAGCTGCTTCGGGTCGTCTTGAAGCGGCAGGGGGTAGACCTGACCGACGAGATTTTTGAGCGATTTGTGCGTTCCTCCCTGGGACTCTCGGAGAAGGAGATCAAGCGCACCTATGCCCAGATCCTGCTCGAGGGTGGGGATTTCGGAGAGAAGGACCTGTCCCTGCTCGCCCGCACCAAGCGGGAGGCAATACGCCGCTCCCGCTTCCTGGAGTTCTACGAAGAGGTGGGCGCCATGGAAGGGGTGGGGGGATTGGGCAATCTCAAGGAGTGGTTGCTGCGCCGCTCGGCGGCCTTTGCGGAGTCTGCCCGACAGTTCGGGCTGCCGGAGCCAAAGGGGGTCTTCCTGTTGGGCGTTCAGGGTTGCGGCAAGTCGCTCACAGCCAAGGCGGTGGCGGGCCTGTTCCAGATGCCCTTGCTGCGGCTCGATGTCGGGGCGCTGTTTGCGGGCTCGGGCTCGGGGTCCGAGGAGTCCCTGCGAGAGACCATTCGCGTGGCCGAGTCCATCAGCCCCTGCGTGTTGTGGATCGACGAGCTGGAAAAGGCCTTTGTGAACGACCTGGAATCCAGCGGTCTGAGTGGACTGGGCACCTTGTTGACCTGGATGCAGGAAAAACAGAAGCCGGTGTTCGTGGTGGCCACTGCCAACGAGGTCAAGCTCCTTCCGCCTGAACTGCTGCGAAAGGGCCGTTTCGACGAGGTCTTCTTTGTGGACCTGCCCGATGTGCACGAGCGGTTGCAGATCCTGGAGATTCACATCAAGAACCGCGACCGCGACCCGGATGACTTCGACCTGCTCCAGGCGGCCGAGGAGACGGAGAAGTACTCGGGCGCGGAACTCGAGCAGGTGGTCATCGAGGCCCTGTTCAATGCCTATGCCGAGAATCGAACGATGCAGAGGAGGGACCTGATCAAGGTGGTGCGGGACACCGTTCCCCTGGCCATCACCATGGATGACCGTCTCAAGGCACTGCGGGAATGGGCTCGTTCCCGCACCAGGCCGGCCTCGCTGGACCGTCGTCGCATCGACTTCTTCGAGGATTTCCAGGAGGCCTGATGGTCTGCGCAGTCATCGGGGCCGGCTCATGGGGAACGGCTCTCGGCATGCAGTTGACTCGAAACGGGCACGACGTGCGGCTGTGGGACCGTCGCCCTGAGCGTGCCCGTGAACACGAGGCGGCTCGTGAGAACGCCCAGTATCTGCCCGGGGTGTCCTTTCCGGATGGATTGCAGGTGTGCTCGGAGTTGGGGCCAGTGCTCGACGGGGCCGGGCTGGTGGTGGCTGTGGTGCCCTCTCAGTCCATGCGCGAGGTCATGACCCAGGTTGCGCCCTTCATCCAGCCCGGGGCCCTGATCTGCTGCGCTGCCAAGGGGGTCGAGCAGGGCAGCCTGGAGACCATGTACCAGGTATTGCGCCACGTCCTTCCGGAGTCCCAGCACCCGGGGCTGACGGTGCTGTCCGGTCCGTCCTTTGCGACTGAGTTGGCCCGGAACATGCCGACGGCGGTGGTCGTGGCTGGGGCCGAAGAGGAGGTCTGCCATCGAACCGCGGAGCTGTTCCATGGCGGGAGCCTTCGTGTCTACCACTCCGATGACGTGGTGGGGGTAGAACTGGGCGGGGCCCTGAAGAACGTGATGGCCATCGCCTGTGGGATCAGTGATGGCCTGGGGTTGGGGTTGAACGCCAGGGCGGGCATCATCACCCGTGGGTTGGCCGAGATCGGTCGTGTGGCCATGTGCCTCGGGGCGAACCCGATGACACTGGCCGGACTGGCAGGCATGGGGGACCTGGTGCTGACCTGCACCGGGGATCTCTCTCGAAACCGACGGGTGGGCCTGGGCCTGGGGCGTGGGCGCAGCCTGGAGTCGATCTGCGAGGAACTGGGCCAGGTTGCGGAAGGTGTGACCACCGCACGCTCGGCCCGGAACCTGGGGCGAAAGGTGGGGATGGACATGCCGATCACCGAACAGGTCTACGGGGTTCTCTACGAGGGCCTGTCGCCCCAGGAGGGGCTGGCCGCCCTGCTGGGTCGTGCTCGCAAGGCCGAGCGGGACTAGCCGCTGGGGGCGCCCCCGGGGATGTGCGAGGAGCGGTGCCCGTGTCTGTGGCCCTCCAACCTTGGTAGACTGCCCGTCCATGTCCGAGCAGCATCATCTTGAGCTTCTGCTGGGCAACCGGATCTTCGCCAGTCTTTCTTCGAGGGACGCTCAGACGCTCTACAGTGCAGGAGAGCTCGAAAAGGTCTCTGCGGGCGAGGTCCTGTTCAACGAGGGGGACCCTGCGGACGGCTTTTACCTGGTGCTGCAGGGGTACTTCGGCGTCACGCTTATTGGAGACGGTGGCCAGGAATTTCCCCTGGCCGGGGTGGGTCCAGGAGAGACTCTTGGGGAGATGGGTATTGTGACCGCAGCACCGCGGTCAGCCCGGATCAGCGCACTCATGGACTCCGTCGCGTGGCACCTTCGGGCCGAGGTCTTCGAGGACCTGGTCGCCGTGGGCGATCCGATGGGTTCGGCCATCCTTCGAGGCATGGGGCGGGACCTCTGCCGGCGCTTCCGGGCCGCGGTGGGTGAAGGAGCGGGCCTGGTGGCCCAGCTCGCCATGGGCGGGGAGCTGGAGAACTACGTGGACACGCTTGGTTGGGAGGTCTGAGAACTCTCATGGTCGACCCTCGAATGCTGGACACCGCGAGCAGCTTGACGGTGCTCTCGGCGGAAGAGCGGGACAGGCTCTCTCGTCATCTCGATGTGGTGCGTTTCGGGCCCGGCGATGTGCTGATCCACGAAGGGCGGCGCTCACCCGGCGCCTTCTTGCTGATCGAGGGACAGGTCGAGGTTCACAAGAAGGTGAGGGGAGAGGACGAGCAGGTGCTCACCAGCACAATTCCAGAGGGCGAGTGGTTCGGACTGGTCTCCCTGCTGGACGGGCTGCCATCGACGGTCACGGTCACGACCCGGGCTGATGTCGTGGTGGTCGCCATGGGCCGCGCGGACTTCTGGCAGGTCGTGGGGGCAGCAGACCCCTTTGGCGTGCACTTTCTGCGGGCCATGCTGCGGTGCACGGCCATTCATCTCAACCGGGTTGACCAGAACGTCCTGCGTCTGCGCAATGAACAGGCCCGGCTGGAGACGGGATAGAGCCGGGGCGGACCGGAACCGGATCCCCCCCACTGAGTCCCGGGATAAGGACCATTCGTGCCTCCTGAGCGCGAGCTTGCCGAGCAGTTGATCCGTTTCGGACGTCTCTGCTACGAACGCCACCTGCTGGTGGCAATGGACGGGAATCTCTCGGCCCGGATGGATGACGGCCACATCCTCTGCACCCAGGCGGGATGTCACAAGGGTTTTCTGACCCGGGATGACCTTGTGGTCATCGACATGGAGGGCCGCAAGGTCCGGGGGCGGGGCATGCCGACCAGCGAGATGGCGATGCACCTGACCTGCTACCGGGCCCGTCCGGACTGCCAGGCGGTGATCCATGCCCATCCGCCGATGGCCATTGCCTTCACCATCGCCAACCAGACGATGGCCAATTGTGTCCTGCCCGAGGTCGTGCTGACCCTGGGGACGGTGCCGACGGTGCCCTACGAGACCACAGGGACCCAGGACCTGGCGGACAAGATCGAGCCGTACATTCGGGAACACGACGCCATCCTGATGGACCGCCATGGTGCGGTGTGTCTGGGTACTTCGGTGTTGGAGGCCTTCTGTCGCCTGGAGACCGTTGAACACACGGCCCTGATCATCAAGTCAGCGCGGGACATGGGGCAGGTCAAGGAATTGCCGTCCGACGAGGCGATTGCCCTTCGAGCCATGGGACTCAAGCGCTATGGCGGGCCCCCTGTGGCGGTGGCCAGGGCCGATGCGCCGGATGCGGGCTTGCCCGAAGCCTGCGTGGGCTGTGCCGGGTGTGGCAATCCACAACCCACAGGCGTGGCACCGTCGGCTGGATTCTCGGTGTTGCGGGTCGTCTCCCAGAGGCCCTCTTCGCCGGGACCCGAGGAAATGGCCCTGGCAGACATGGTTGAAGAAGAGGTGTTGAAGGTGCTGTCCGGTGGAGACTGAGTCCTGACGAGATACCCTCCGCGGATTCAGGAGGACTCCATGATGCTCGCACTCAGTCTGCTCATTGCCTGTGCACCCAAGGACACCTCGACCGAGGCAGCAGCGGAACCCGTACCGGCCGAGGAGCCGGCCGCCGAGAGTCCGTCGCCATTCACGGTGACCAGCGAGTCCCTGGAAGAGGGGGCGTTGATCCCGCCGGGTCATGCCTTCTGCATTCCTGCAGAGGAGGGTCATGTGGCCCTGGGGAACAACACAAGCCCTCACCTGGCCTGGAGTGGGGTGCCTTCCGGCACTGCCTCCTTTGTGGTGATTGCCCACGATCCAGACGTGCCCACCGTGGGGGACGATGTGAACCAGGAGGGCAAGACCGTGTCCAAGGACCTGGCCCGGACGGACTTCGCCCACTGGGTCCTTGTGGACCTTGCTCCGGACACCCGGCAGCTCGCTGAGGGGGCCGATTCCACCGAGGTGACCACCGGTGGAAAGGTGCCTGGGGAGACCGATCATGGCGTACGCGGTGTCAATGACTACACCAAGTGGTTCGCTGGCGACGAGAGCATGGGAGGGGACTACGGTGGATACGATGGGCCCTGCCCGCCCTGGAACGACGAGATCCTCCACCACTACCTGTTCACGGTCTACGCGTTGGATGTCTCCAGTCTTGCGATGGAGTCCATCGGTCGTCCCTTCACCCGGGACGACACGCTCCGGGCGATCGAGGGCCACGTGCTTGCCAGCGCCACGCTGACCGGGACGTACACCCTGAACCCTGACCTGCAGGTGGTGGGTGAGTAGGGTGGCTCCGACCCCCACTCCCACGAGATAGCATCGGGGCTGGAGGTCTCATGGCGTTCTGGACCGGTCTCTGGATGCTGGGCTGTTTCGGGGGTGGGGAGGATTCGGGAACGGGTCCTGTGGACACTGCGACGGCAGACCAGGTCACCCTGGATGGAGCCTGTCCACTGGTCGAACGCCTCGGCGGCTTCGTGCTGCAGTCCTACGAGAGCTACACGATCATCGACGGGTCGGTGGCCGATGGTGTCATCCCCATCACGGTGCTGACCGAGTCCACCACGAAGGACGAGTGCACCCTCTGGGTCAAGCCGAATCCTTTTTGTGACCCGCCATGCGAGAGCGGGGACATCTGCGACCTGGACGACACCTGCATTCCCTACCCCGAGACCCAGGACCTGGGGACGGTGACCATGACGGGCCTGGAGATCGAGGTGTCCATGGAGCCGGTGTCGCCGGGGTACAGCTATTTCCACACCTCGCTACCCCACCCGGCGGTTCAGCCGGGTGCGCTGGTCACCCTGTTCACAGGGGGCGGGGCCTATGACCCGGTCAAGCTGCATGGCTTCGGGGTCGAAGACATGGTCCCCCTCGATGATCAGTGGATGCTCTACGCCGGTCAGGACCTGGCGGTGACCTGGGAGGTGGCACCCGAGGAGGCACGTTCCGAGGTGATCCTGTCCATGAACATCGACCAGCACGGGGTCACGCCGACCACGGTGTTCTGTCTTTTTGAAGACGATGGAGAGGCGGTGGTTCCGTCTGTGTTGATCGACGAGCTCATCGGTGCCGGTGTGACGGGCTTTCCCAGCGGAGCCCTGGAGCGAAGCACGTCGGATCGGACCTCGCTGGTTGAAGGCTGCATGGACTTCGAGGTCTCGAGTCCCCGAGTCGTGGACATGAGGGTGGATGGATTCGTGCCCTGCACCAGCAATCGGGACTGTCCGGATGGCCTGGAGTGCAACCTGGAGATCCAGATCTGTGAATAGAGGTCGTTTCCGCCACGCACGGTGACAGGAAGTGGCCTTCGTGGGTGCCCCTGGCCCCTGTCTGGCCTTGCCCTGTCTGTCTCGGCATCGTTCATGAGCCTCCCGACGGACCGAGGCTCGACAGGTAAAATAACACCTGTTATATAACAAGTGTTGGATAACTGAGACGATGCCACCGCGGACCCGCTACACGCCCGAGCGCATCCTGGATGCCGCCCTGGACCTCACCCGAAAGGTTGGGCTCGAAGGGGTCACTGCCCGAACTCTGGCGACCCACCTGGGGTGCTCCACGGGACCGATCTCCTCGCACTTTGCCTCGATGGAGAATCTTCATGAGCAGCTTTTGGAGCGCATCATCGGTCTCTTTGTGAACACCGTGTCCGAGCCATCGGCCTCCGATCCGCTGGTCTCAGTGGGTCTGGGCTGGCTGCGGTTCGCCGCATCTGAACCCCGACTCTACGAGACGCTCTTCCTGCGTCATCACCGCTGGCATGACAAGTGGGGCCCCTGGCGCAGACAGCTGGCCGACCGCATGGGGGACCATCCTCGCTATGCAGCGTTGGACCGTTCCACCCGGTTTGCCCTGGTTGGCCGTGCCGCCATCGTCATGCACGGCCTGGGGGTGGAGATCTGGTCCGGGCGACTTCCGTGGACGTCTTCCAGCGCTCTTCAGAGCGTGGTCCGTCAGTTCGTACTTCCTGTCGTGGAGGCCGCCCGAACCCAGGGCTGGTCCCTCGACCTGCACTCCCAACCTCCCGGAGAGGTCTCATGACCCACCCCCACGGCGGTTCCATTGTTGGTGAAGTCCTTGCAGCCCACGGGGTGAAGTGCCTCTACAACCTCTGCGGAGGGCACATCTCCCCGATCCTGATCGGCGCCAAGCAGCACGGGCTCAAGATCGTGGACTGCCGGGACGAGGTCACCGCGGCCTTTGCGGCGGATGCGGTCAGCCGCCTGACCGGGATCGTGGGGGTCTGCGCCGTCACGGCCGGTCCCGGGGTCACGAACACCGTCACTGCGGTCAAGAATGCCCAGGAGGCCCAGCAGCCCATCCTGGTGCTCGGAGGAGCCACGGCCACGGTGCTTCGGGGTCGTGGCTCCCTCCAGGACATCGACCAGATGGCGGTGATGAAGCCCATCACCAAGTGGGCTGCCCGCTGCAAGAAGGTCCGTGACCTGGCCCCGATGCTGGAAAAGGCATTCAGGGTCGCGGTGGAGGGTGTCCCTGGCCCGGTATTTCTGGAAATTCCGGTGGATGTGCTCTACCCCGAGGAGGTGGTGGCGGAGTGGTACGTAAAGGAGTCCGGTGTCGACAAGATGAAGGGCATGTTGGGCGCGGCGGCTCAGATCGCGGTCAAGGGCTACCTGAAGAAGCAGTTCCACATGCCTTACCTCGGGCTTCCGGACCTCCACGGGGGAGGAACGGCCACCGAGGGCATTGCCCCTGGCCGGATCGAGGCTGTCGCCAAGGCCCTCCAGGGTGCTCGTCAGCCGGTACTGGTCATCGGGAACCAGGCGATGGTCAACCTCTCCCCTGAACGTGCGACGGAGCTTGCGGAAGCCGTGCGAAAGCTGGGACTGCCGACCTTCCTGGGAGGAAGCTCACGGGGGTTGTTGGGTCGCCAGAGCGCCCTTCAATTTCGTCACAAGCGAACCGCAGCCCTCAAGGAAGCCGATGTGGTCATCGTGGCGGGCTTCCCCTTTGACTTCCGGTTGGGCTACGGCCAGAAGATCAACCGCTCAGCGACCCTGATCAGCGTCAACCTGAGCGGGCGGGCCCTGAAGAAGAACCGCACACCGACCGTCGGGATCCAGGCCCATCCCGGGCAGTTCCTGGTCCAGCTGGCTCAACGGGTGGCCGGCCCCGGGGAGTGGGGGAGCTGGTTCGCCCAACTCCAACGGAGAGAGGACGCCCGCAACGAAGAGATCGCGGGCATGGCTCGCACGGATTGTGAACGGGTGGACCCGGTGTACCTGTTCCAGCGGATCGAGGAGAAGCTCGACGACGAGAGCATCCTGATCATGGATGGGGGCGATTTCGTGGCCACTGGCGCCTACATCCTTCGTCCCCGGAAGCCGCTGTGCTGGCTCGATCCGGGTGTCTTCGGAACCCTGGGGGTGGGCGGTGGATTTGCCGTGGGGGCCAGCAGTGTGCGGCCAGACGCCGAGGTCTGGCTGTTCTACGGTGACGGCTCAAGCGCCTATAGCCTGGCGGAATTCGACACCTGTGTCCGCAGTGGGTTTGCCCCCATCGCGGTCATCGGGACCGATGCCAGCTGGCAGCAGATCGCCCGGGACCAGGTCACCATCCTGGGCGATGCCGTGGGAACCGAGCTGCTGCGCACCGACTACCACAAGGTGGCAGAGGGCTATGGGGGCAAGGGGCTGTTGGTCACGGAGACCAGCCAGATCGATGCAGCGCTGGACGAGGCCAAGGCCCTCTCTCGGTCCGGACACCCGGTCTGCATCAATGTGCACCTGGCGGAAAGTGAATTCCGGAAGGGGTCGCTCTCCATCTGAGTGGCCTGCCTTGCGAATGTCGGGTCTGTCGCTGCCAGGGCTCCACCCTCCTGTCATTGCGGCCAGGTGGGTGCTACCTCTCCAGGCGCTCGAGGAGACGGAAGGCAGCCCGGCGCACGGAGGCGTCGGTGTCGACACCGTCCAGAGCCGCCCACGGAAACCAGCGGACTTCCCTGGCGTCGGAGCTGGCCCGGGCCTCCCAGGTTGTGGCCTGGAAGGCGAAGCGAACGTCGTAATGATGGTGGGCTGGTTCCCCCGGTTTGAGCCCCTCGGGCACCTGGTGGACGTCCACGTCCAGGATTCCCTGGGCCCATGCCGGGGCCCGCACAGTGGCCATTCCAGTCTCCTCTTGCAGTTCCCGCAGGGCTGCGGACCGCACATCGGGGTCGACGGGATCCAGGTGCCCACCGGGTTGCAGCCAGAAGCCGAAGTCTCGGTGGCTGACGAGCAGGATCTGCTGCCGGTCCGGGGAAACCACGAGTGCGGAGGAAGTGACGTGGCCGGGCTGGAAGCACCGCCTGGAAAAGCAGTCCTGCGCATCTTCCAGGACAGCCAGGGTTCGGGCCACACAGGTCTCTTCCTGGAGGTCGGCGGGACTGTGTGAGGTGAGCCATTGGCGGAGCAGGTCACGGTCCATGCAGACCTCTACCCTGTCTGGCTCCCTCTCCCTCTCTCATGGACCCGAGCCCGGGTACCGGACTTGCTCCGGAGGCCTTCTTCCCGACCGTCACTGGGGGCCGGTCAGTCGGGAATTTCGGACGCCTCTTTTGGAAGCAGCCGCACCTTCACATAGCGATCGAAGTTCAGAAATCGGCGGGCCGCCTGCTGTAGCGAATCCGGGGTCAAGGCGTCGTTGCGTGCAGGAAACCCCAAGAGCAGGTCCACGGGGTCCTCGTTGGTGGCCATCGCATTGGCGAGCAGCGCTCGCCAGTACCGGTTGGTGCGCAACTCCACCTCGTGTCCCCGTCGGTTCATCGCCTGTTCGGCCTGGACGATGGCGGAAGGAATGCCGTCTTCCTGGACCCTTCGCAAGACGTCGCCAGTGGCCTGTTCCAGCTCGGCCATGCGGGTGGGGTCACAGCTGAAGTCGACAGTAAAGGTGTATTCCTGGAGCAGGGCGCTGGTCTGGGCACCCACGGCGATGTCATAGGTTGCGCCTCGTTGTTGGCGGATCTCTTCACGGAGAAGGACGTCGATGACGTCCCGCAAGGCGTAGATCACCACCCGGCTCTCCACTGGATTCTCAAAGGGTCCATGAAAGCGCCAGCGCAGACGGGCCTTGGGTTCCAGGCCCGCGTAGACCGTCTCTTCCAGAGCGCCCGGAGAGCGCCGGGCACCGTCATCCCCGCGCTCCCCATGGCCGGAGTCGCTGGGGAGCGCGGCGAGGGTTCGGGTCAGCAGGGGCTCCAGTGCGGTGGGGTCGAAATCCCCGACAAAGAACCAGGTGAATCGCGCGGCATCGGCGAACCGATCCCGGTAGAAGCGCTCGCTGGCCGCGAGGTCCAGTTGGTCGAGTTGGTCCAGGTTCCATGTTCTGAACTGGATGTGGTCCTTCCACATCAGGCGGCAGTAGGCGTCCTTCAGCGCAGACTCCGGGTGGTTGCTCCGGTTTCGGATGGCGGCCCGGGTGGACTGGCGCCAGGAATCCAGGGCACTGGCCTCGAATCGAGGGGCCGTGAAGTTGAGCCAGCACAGCTGGAGCAGGGGCTCCAAAAAGGCAGGTGAGGCAGAGCCTGTGATGCCTTCGGAGTGGCGATCAATGGTGGGTCGAAAGGACAGGCGTGTGCCCTGAAGCCGCCGAACCAGTGCTGCGGGTCGCCAACTTCCCAGTCCAGACCTGCGCCGGATTCCGGCGGCCGAAGCGACTGCGGCATGAAGGGACGCTGGCCCTGTGGCCAGGCCACCGGGAGCATAAGCCCGGACCAGGACCTGGTCCGGTTTGAAGTCGGTGGGCTTCAGCCACACCTGGACCCCGTTGGACAGGCGCCAGATGTGAACGCCCAGCTCCGGGATCTCTCGACGTGCAACGACGCTCCCTGGCGGAGGACACGTCTCGACGAGGGGACCGTTTGCGGCCTCATCATCGGGAGCGTCGACCTCCTGGTCCACGACCCGGGCAGCGATGTCGAGCACCTGATCGGAGGTGGGGATCGCCAACTCCTCCCTGGCCGGGAGTTGGACGGTGTACTGGCGATGGCCGGGGGCCAGCCATGCGGCGGTCGCTGCATTGACCTCGGCGAGGTCAATGCCGGGCAGCAGTTCTTGAATGAGCGCGAATTCTGCGGCGATTCCCGGGACGCTCTCGCTGTTCGATGCGGCACGCACCAGTTCTCGGGTCAGGGTGGCCGACTCCGTGTCATGCCGCCGGTTGTTGAGACCTTCGAATCGACTCAGAGTGGCCCGCTTTCGCCGGGAGAGTTCCGAGGGGGTCACCCCGTGTCGCCGGAAGCGTTCCAGTTCGACCAGCAAGGTCTCCAGTCCGGCGAGCAGGCGCTCGTCCTCGGTGGTGCAGGAGGCGTACTCCAGTTGAAAACCAGGGTTCATTCGATGGTTTCCACCCCCACAGCGAAGCAGGAGGGGGTTCTCGGCCAGGGTCCATGCCTCACAACGCTCCTGCCAGATCCCCTGGCTCAGCCCCTGGATCACCTTTTCCCGGTAGCCCCGGATCGAGGGATCTTCCCGGTCCGGTCGCAGGATCTGCACGCTCACGCTGGAGGCGGTGATCTCGGGGTCGGCCATCACCAGGACCTTGTCGCCGGACTTCGGTCGGGCCAGGTCGGGCTCTTGAGGGGGGGGGCTCGAGGAGTCCAGGCTGCCAAACGCCGCCTCGATACGGGACTGGATGTCCGGGATTTCGAAGTCGCCGACCGCGATCACCGCCATTCGTGCGGGGTGGTACCAGTCCCGGTAGAGGCGGCGTAGCGCGGCTGGATCGAATCCACGCAGACTCTGTTCGGTGCCAATGGGCTGGCGGTTGGCATAGCGGGAGCCCTCCCACAGGCTGGTCCACAAGGCATCCCGAATGCGGCCGGCAGCGCCGCGAGACCGGCGCCACTCCTCCAGCACGACACCCCGTTCTCGCTCGATGGCAGTGTCCTCCAGGGTCAGGGCACAGGACCAGTCCTGCAGCACCTGGAAGCCGGTGTCCAGGGCCGTGGGGTCGTCGGTGGGGACCTGGAGCTTGTAGACGGTGACGTCTGTACTGGTGCTTGCATTGGTGTGGTGGCCGAAGGCCATGCCCAGGGCCTCCAGGGTGCCCACCATTGCCTGACCGGGAAAGTTCCGACTGCCATTGAACGCCATGTGCTCCAACAGGTGAGCCAGTCCCAACTGGTCTTCGTCCTCGTGGACTGAACCGACGTTGACCACCAGCCGGAGCTCGGCCCTTGCGCGTGGCGAGGTGTTCCTGCGCACAAACCACCGCACACCGTTGGCCAGCGTGCCCTCGATCAGCTGGGGATCCTGGGGGAGGGTGGGGGTGGAGGCGGTCAGGGGCTGGACCCTCCCTCGGGGTCGTTCTGGGGGGGCAGCTTGAAGTCCAGGGTCAGGACGGTGTCGAAGACAACCGCCTCTCCCTCAACCCGGTGAGGCTTGAAGCGCCAGTCCTGCACGGCCTCGATGCTGGCCTTGGCGAATCCCTGGCTGCAGCGGACGGGCTGAACCTCGGCGGGGCGTCCCTTGGTGTCGATCCGGATGTGGAGGCTGCAGGTCCCTGTGACCCGGTTCCAGCGTGCCTCGGCCGGGTAGGTCGGCTCGACCTGTTCCCTGACAGAGACTTCGGAGAAGTGCAGTTCCGGGTGTTCTCCGGTGCCCGCGGGCAACAGGTCCAGGTGGATGGGATCCACTGTGGAGTCCAGGGCCAGGCGAAGCTGGGTCCATGTCTTGAGGCCCCACCCGAGCTCGGATACCGGCCTGGCCCGGGCGCTCTTCAGCACCTGGTTCACCAGGGGCTGGTGCTCAGCCGGGCAGGCGCTGGTGTTGAAGACCGACGGCTCCTTGTCCGCTGCGGTCACGGAGATCAGGCACTGGATCGCTGTACTGGGCAGGCCCTCCTCGGGGGAGGAGTGCTCTGGCCGCCAAGTCAGGACCAGTGGGATGGGCTGGCCCAGGACGACCAGCTCGGTGGTGTCATAGGGCCCCGCAAATGCGGCTGCCCACAGGAGTGCGAAAACGGGCACGCTCCCAGCGTAGCCCGAAGCAACGAGACCCGGGCCTTTGCGCCCGGGTCTCGAAAGACTCCACTCCACAGTCCGTGGTCTCAGCCGGGGAAGTCGGCCTGCTCAAAGGCACAGGAGGCCTCGTCTCCGATGATCGGGTCCTGGCTGTAGTTGTCCGTCCTGTAGACCATGTCAAAGCTGCTGTCCCAGCACTCGCTGCGTTCGCCGACGAACTCTTCCAGGTCCCCATCGGTGGCATAGGCATCCGAACGACCGGCTCCCTCGGGGGTCCAGCGGCTGCGAATGAACATGCTCTCCTCCAGGGGGCCCTCATCCACGAGGTCACCCAGGACCTCGAGGTCCATGTGGCCTGCTCCCTGGTGGGTCTGGTCGAAGGAATAGCGAGCATCCACGCTGTTTTCGAAGTCCTCGAAGTCCACGTCTGCGTGGGCCCCTGCGGTGTCGATGGCGTAGTCCACGCTGAAGAGCCCGGTGGTCTCTTCGGTCGGGTCCATGGTGTTGAGCGACGTGAAGTCGATGACGAACCGGCCGCTGTTGTCATGACGGGTGGCGCCGGCATCCACGGAGCCGTCGACCACGGCGACAGCCAGGTCCTCTTCACCCTTGGGCCAGACCTCGAGGGCCCAGTCGAAGGTGCCGTCGTCGTTCTTCTTGACGCGCAGCTGGCTCTCGGTCGGTTCCAGCCCCTCGCCTCCCCAGGGCCCCCAGATGGCTTCCTGGTTTTCCCTGTCCACCGAGGTGGGCTTGATCTCCCGGGCGATGGTGCTGACCGTGTGGAGCACCACCTTGATGAGTCCGTTGACATCCTCGGTGACCTCGGCGGTCAACAGGTAGAGATCCGACCACTGCTTCTCGGAGCCGGTGGTCTTGGCCGCAGCGTTCTCCATGGGCATGTTGATCGCGATGCGCTCGTCTGGGAGCACCTCGGCCAACTCGTCACCGAGGGACGTGCTGCAGCCTGTGGTCAATAGAAAGGCGGAAAGTGGCAGTAGGGTATTTCGCATGGTTGAACTCCTTCGTTCCAACCGTGAGAACCCCGGCCGCCAGGATGGGGAAAAGAAATCTCGCCGTGGGGCGAAGACAGTCAGGGAATTGAGGTCGACCGCTGGCGTCTGAGAGCGGCGAACCCCAGGACTCCGAACAGCCAGCTCAGCCCCGCAGGTGTCGAACTGCTCGTGCAGCCACAGCCGCCCTTGTCCTCTTCGCCGCCGGTGTCCCCCGGACCGGTGTCGGTGTCGGTGTCGGTGTCGGTGTCGGTGTCGGTGTCGGTGTCGGTGTCCGTGTCCGTGTCCGTGTCCGTGTCCGTGTCGGTGTCGGTGTCCGTGTCCGTGTCGGTGTCGGTGTCCGTGTCCGTGTCCG
>CAZMNK010000006.1:0-10531 GCA_964567625.1 uncultured Enterobacterales bacterium
GGGGCTGGCGGTTCAAGGCCGCATTGCCGAGGGCGAGAAGATGTTGCGCAAGGCCGTCGAGACCGCCTCTGCCCAGGGTCGAGAGGACGCGGTGGCCATCGGTCGAGGACTGCTCGGTGAGCTTCACCTGACTGCTGGCCGTCTGGACATGGGTAGTCGCTTGCTGGACGAAGAGGCCGAAGTGCTTCGACGGGGCGGGGCCCCCGAACGAAGGGTCTCTGGAAACCTGGCGCTGGCCCAGGCGCGACTCCGGGCTGGCAAGGTCGGTTCGGCGCTGACTGCTGTCCGACGGGCTCGCCGTGTGGCGAGAGAGTTTCGCCTGCCGCAGTTGGAATGCCACGTCGGGACCATCCTGGCGGCCATCCACCTGGACTGCTCGGATGCCGAAGGAGCAGCAAGACTGCTTCGGAAGTGGCGTGTGGCGGGAGAGCCGGAGAACGAAGTCCAGATCCAGCTGTTGTGGTGGTCCCTGAGAGTGCGAAAGCGCCTCGAACAGGGGGACCACCCGGCGGCCCTGTCTGCCTGTCACCAGGTTGCGGCGCTGGCGGAACGAACGGGCCGTGAACCCATCCGGGCCTTTCACACGGGCCTGGAGGCAGTGCTGACCGCCCAGGGGGACGCCCTGGAAGATGCCATGGAGGCCCTGGCCGAGTGCGGCGACCGGAGATTGATCGCCCGGTTGCTGCTTGCGGGGGCTCGCATCGGGGGCGATGCCGAGGTGTTGGCTGCCGCCTTGGAAGAGGCCCGGGAATGTGGCGATGACTTCTTCCTGCTCCGGGCCCTTCATGCAGCGGGAGGTGCCCGGGCCCAGACCCAGGCCCATGAACTGGCCGAGCGGTTGCTTCGTGAGGTGGAACTGGCCGATCCGGAGCTGGGGCGGAGGTTTCGTGCTGGCGCGGCGGTGCGCTGGGCGCTCTCGGACTCCAGCCCGTCGGGTGTGAGCCGCTGGTAGCCCTCTCCTGGCGCGTTAGTCTCTCGGCCCTCCACCCGGGAGTTCCACACAAGGCAGTGGCTCCGGGCTTCCAGAAGGACTTGGACACATGCGCTACCTTGGACTGGACCTCGCCTGGGCTCCCCGCAACTCCTCCGGGGGAGCGGTTGTGGAACGCACGGAAGAGGGCATTCGGCTGGTCTCTACGGCACACTTGCGTGCCCATGAGGACGTGCTGGGCTGGGTGGCTCGGAACCGGGGACGACGCGGTTGCATCGTCTCGGTCAACGCGCCCCTCATCGTCGAAAACAGCAGTGGCCGACGCCCGGTCGACGAGCAGCTCGAGCACCACTTCTCCCGGTTCAAGATCGACGAGTACATGGTCAACACGGTCAATGCCTCCCACCCCCGGACCATCGCCCGGTCCCTGATCCGGATGGGGTTCGACCTGGACCCTCGTTCAGAGAATGACCGCTGCCTGGAGACCTGTGCCCAGGCCGCCCAGATCCTTCTCTTCAACGTCGATCGGCCCATGCGCATCAAGAGCGGCCCCATCGGTGGCCGCAAGGACGCCGCGAACCGCTATCGCGAGATGATCTACGGGAAGCTGCCCTTCCTCGATCCAGAACTCGAGGACTCCGATGCCCTCGAGGACCTGGTCAATGCCAACCTGGCAGCCATGAATGGCACGCGACTGGGGGAGCTGGAAGGCAAGCTCGACGCCACGCTCTGCGCCTACATCTCTGCCTACGTGGACATCAAGGGTGCCGAGGCCTGTGCCTTTCTCGGGGACCTCTACCGGGGCTATTTGATCCTGCCAGCGCCGCCCGCCGAGTAGGCGGATGTCCACCCTTCGTGACAAGAGCCTGCTCCTGGAAGGGATGGAGGCCGGATGGTGGAGGGCTCGCAGGCGGCCATTTGCAGAACCGGACGCGGCTCCTCATTACGGCCGCGACCGGTCCTTCGTCCTGGAACACATCGACGTCCAGTTGCGCATCGATCCGGCTCACCCCGGTCTGGAGGGGGAGGCCCATGTCCGTGTGGGGGCGACCCTGGCGGGCCTCGGTTCGGTGGTTCTGGACCTGGACGAGGTCAGCATTCAGGAGGTGGCCTGGCTGGAACACCCATCCCATGAGACCTCCTGGCATCACCAGGAGGGTCAACTCCATGTGACCCCACCCCCCGGGGTTCAGCAGGGCACCGTGAGGGTGAAGTGGAGCTGTCAACCGCGGCGAGGGATGTACTTCATCGGTCCGTCGACCGCGTTTCCGGAGCGGCCCTGGGAGGCCTGGTCTCAGTGCCAGGACGACGATGCCCACTTCTTCCTGCCCTGTTTTGACCACCCGTCCGTGAAGCACCCCTGGTCCTTCACCATTGAGGCACCCCAGTCGTACACCGTGGTCTGCAATGGCGTGTTGGAGGACCGGGTGGACAGCGACGGTTGGAGTCGTTGGCGGTGGCACCAGAACCAGGGCATGCCGGCCTACCTCGTCACGGTGGTCGTGGCCTTGCTGGATGTCCACGAGGTGTCCTGCGGGGAGTTGCCTGTCCGCTACCTGGTGCCCCAGGGCACCGACGCTGACACGGTGGCTCGTGTCTTCGGCCCCACGCCGGAGATGATTCGGTTCCTTTCCCGTAGATTCGGTGTGCCCTATCCCTGGGCCCGGTACGACCAGGTGGTGGTCAGTGAGTTTCGCTTTGGGGGCATGGAAAACACCGGCGCCACCACGATGACCGACCTCATCCTCACCGATGAGCGGGCCTTCCTGGACCACGAGCCTCATGGCCTGGTGCTCCACGAGTTGGCCCACCAGTGGTTCGGGGACCTGGTCACCTGCCAGGACTGGTCTCAGGGCTGGCTCAACGAGGGTTGGGCCACCTACTCGGAGGCCCTCTGGCAAGAGGAGAAGAAAGGCGCGGGTCATGCCGCCTGGGCCACCTGGAAGATGGCCAGGTCCTACATGACCGAGGCCTCCAGTCGCTACCGTCGGCCCATCGTGTCCTACCGGTTCCGGGAGCCGATCGACATGTTCGATCGGCACCTCTACGAAAAGGGCGCCTGTGTACTGCACACCCTCCGTTGTGAGTTGGGTGAAGAGGCTTTCTGGCCCGCAGTACGGCTGTACCTGGAGCGGCATGCTTTCGAATCCGTCCACACCCGTCACTTCCAGCGGGCACTGGAAGACGCCACCGGACGCAACCTGGACCGCTTCTTCCACCAGTGGGTGCTGGGCGTGGGTCACCCGCTCCTGGAGGTCGGGCTGCAGCACAAGGATGGCCTGCTCCAGGTCAAGGTGAACCAGACACAGACGGGGGACCAGGTCCCGGAGGCCTTCTCCTTCAACCTGCGCATCCAGATCGTCGATGAAGGAGGCGTCCAGCAACCGGTGGACCTCCCGGTTCGCCAACGTCAGCAGGCCTTCCATGTGCCCTGCGCGGCGGCGCCGGTCACGGTGCGGGTGGACCCTGGATTCCGGGTCCTGTCCCGGTTGTCTCTCAAGGCGCCTGTCCGGTGGCTCCAGGCCCTGTTGGCCGAGGACGAGTGCCCGGTTCTCCGCATCCGGGTTGCCGAGGCCCTGGCCAAGAACCCGGACGCGGCCTCGCTGGAGGCCCTGTGCGATGCCCTGGAAAAGGACCCGGACTGGACAGTCCGTGCCCAGCTGGCCCGTGTGCTGAGCCTCGTGGGTGGTGAGTTGGCCCTGGCTTCCCTGCTCCGCGCACTGGACTCGGAGACCGAGGCCCGTGCCCGGCTCCCCATCGTCACGGCGCTGGGGAAGTTCCAGGATCCGGGGGTCAACGACCGACTGGCGGCCCTGGTCACCCAGGGCGATCCCTCTCTTCGTGTCGAGGGTGGCGCAGGGGTGGCGCTGGGCCGGCTTCGCGCCGACCAGGCCCGCCAGGCCAACGAGACACTGTTGACTCGCCCCTCCTTTGGGGATGCCCTGGCCTGTCGGGGCCTCCAGGGGCTGGGGTACACCCGGGACCCGGACGTGCTCTCCATCCTGTTGGACTGGACTGGGGAGACCCACGGCAACCGGGCGAGGGCTGCTGCCTGTGGGGCGCTGGCCCGCCTGGCCGATTCCCTGACCGAGGTGCGTGCCGAGGTGGTGGAGCGACTCTCCGAGCTGGCACTCCACGGCCCCTTCCGGGTTCAACTGGCTGCCGTCAGTGGTCTGGGGGTCATTCGCGACCCGAGGGGCAGCGGGGCCCTGCGTCGCCTGCTGGACGGCGCGGGCGATGGACGCGTCCGACGCATGGCCTACGAGGCCCTGTGGGAGATCCGGGAGGGCAGGGACTCCGACACGGCCCTCCAGGGTCTTCGGGATGAGGTGGAGGACTTGAGACATACTCAGGGTCAGCTCCAGGAGCGACTGGCACGGCTGGAACCGCTGGGAGAGACGACGTGATCAGTCTCCTGGTGGCCCTTGCTGGCATTGCTGAGGCCCGGGACACTGCTGAACTGATCCAACAAATGCCACGCTCGGCTGCTGTGATGGTGGGTTGCAATGACCTCTACGCGGCAGGCGCCTGGTTTGGCGACCAGGGGGATCTGCTGGAAGGGGGCGAGCAGATGGCTCGGGCCCTGTCCGACCCGGAACAGGCCCGGGCTGCTGGACTCGACGTCGAGGGACCGTTGCTGGTGGTCGCCACCGCTGGGGGTGAGAACATCGCGCTTCAACTGCACCTGGCAGACGAGGCGGTGTTTCGGGCCCAGATGTTGCCCGTGCTCCTGGAAGGGGCCCGGCCGGTCGAGGGTGTGCCCGACGCCTGGGTCGAGGAAGATGGCTCACAGTTGAGCCTGTTCATCCAGGAGGACGTGGCTGAACTTCGAATGGGTGACTGGACTCCAGTAGAGGTTCCGCGGACCGATCTGTTGCCCCTTTTGGACCGACTCCGGCCGGATCTCGGGGGCTGCTGGATCGCTGCTGACCTGCTGGAGTTGGAATTGCCGATGGCCCAGGACGCCAGTGCCGAAGCCCTGCTGATCCAGGGCGCAGACGATGGCAGCCGTTTTGTGCTGGCGGCCACCGGCGTGGCACTGCCGACCGAGATCCAGTCGACCCTGACCGGGATCTCGCCGGTCCGGTCCATGCGTGGCACCGGGCTGGAGGTCCCCGACCTGGTCATGCGCATCAACGCCGACTCTGTGGACGCCCTGATCGCTGCGCAACAGGTGAGCCTGTTGCTCGGCTGGGGACTGCCGCCCATCGTGGGGGCAGGTGGGGCCCTCCTGGAGCAGTCCACTCTCCAGGTCAGGTCAGGCGTGGAGCTCGCCATGGGGGGAATGATGGATTCCGATGAGCCCTATGCAGCACTGGTGCTTCCGGTGGCTCGGCCACGCCTCCGCTGGCGCCTGGAACGGGGCCTGGAGCGTGCCTTTTCGGACCTGGGCCTGACACCGGTGAGACTGGGAGATGCATGGTCCCTGGATGGCGTTGGAGGCATGGAGGGCTGGTGGATGGGCACCACCCGAGGAGCCCTGGTGGTGGCCAACAAGGCCCACCTGATTCAGGATGTCGTCGATGGTGTCGGCGAACCCTGGGTTCCGGAGAGTTCCGCCTCGCTTGCTTCCCAACCAGGCGTCTGGGTCGGCGTTGACCTGGCGCCTCTGGCCTTGCCGATCGTGGCGACTGCGCACCTGGGATCTCCCCAGCCCGGCGAGGTGCTGGTGTCCTTGGATGCGCCGGGCTTGATGGACGGGCTGTCCAGCCAGGGGCCGGACCTGGTCGAGGACCTGGGCCTCAACCGGGAACGTCCCACTTCACCTCCCTCTGCCCCCGATCCTGTGGGAGATCCGCCCAGTACCGAGGCCCTGGCTGTCTTGATGCTCATCGCCAGCCGAGAGGCCGCAGTCATGGAAGAAGAAGGGGCCTACCTTGCCTACAGTGGGGGGCCCCGGGCGATCGAGGAACTGGATGGCCAGGCCGTGCCCTGGGAGGGGATTCCGGATCTCGGGTTGGTACCGATGGAGACATCCTGCCGCTTTGAAGTACGGGTGGACCACCAGGGCTGGTTGGCCACGGCCTGGTGTGATCAGGACGGAGACGGCGAGGCTGCAGTCACCCTGCTGCGACCTGGTGGGACTCCGATCAAGGTCAGCCCACCGGGGGTGCGATGATTCGCGTGGCCCTGGATGCCATGGGGAGTGATCGCGGCCCTGATGAGCTCGTGGAGGGGGTTGCCCAACTGTCTTGCGAGGAAACCCCCATCGAGATCCTGTTGGTGGGGGACGAGCCCCGTCTCTCTGCCCTGCTCGAGGAGCAGCGCTATGACCCGACGCGAGTGGCCCTGGTGCACAGCGATAGCGCCATCTCGATGGAGGAAAAGCCAGGGCCTGCCCTGGACGCAAGCCCCGACTGTTCGGTCCTGACCGCTGCGCGACTGGTGGCTGCCGGGGACGCAGACGCCCTGGTCAGTGCCGGAAACACCGGGGCGGTCATCCTGGCGGCTGCCCGCAGCTTTGGTCGTCTGCCTGGGGTCCGTCGGGCAGCTCTGGCGGCGGTACACCCCACCGAGGCCCGTCATGGTCCTCGCCAGGATCCCTTTGCCTTGATGCTCGACGTCGGAGCGACCCTGGCGGCTACCCCGGAAGACCTGGTGGGATTTGCGGTGATGGGCAGTGCCTATTCGCGAATCATCTCCGGCATCGAGCGGCCCCGCGTGGCGCTGCTCTCCAATGGGGTCGAACAGGAGAAGGGTACGCCAGCCATCGTCGAGGCCAATCGCCGTCTTGTGGCAATGGACAGCGTCGAATTCGTGGGCAACGTGGAAGGGCTCGACATCCCCAAGGGAACCGTGGATGTGGTGGTTTGTGAAGGGTTCCTGGGCAACGTGGTGCTCAAGATGCTGGAGGGCGTCTCCGAGGTCGTCGCAGACATCGCTCGCGACGCCTATGCCAGGAAATTCCTCTGGAAGCTCGGTCTGACGATGCTGTCCCAGGGCCTGCGCCAGCTGCGCACCATGACCGACTGGAAGCAATATGGTGGGGCCCCTTTGTTGGGCTTCGACCACGTGGTCATCAAGGCCCATGGTCGTTCAAATCCACGGGCGATTCGCAATGCCATCAAGGTGGCTGCCAAGGCAGTAGATGGGGACCTGGCAGGTCGAATCCGGGCAGACCTGGGCCACGAAGAGGGGTGACTGAGCCACGGGCCGAAATCCACGAGAGCCTGGCCGAGATCGGCCAGGAGGCCTGGGACGGCCTTGTGGGGGAGGAGTCGCCCTTTCTGGAGTGGGCCTGGTTGCAGGGCCTGGAGGAGACGGGATGCGTGGACCAGGAGTCCGGCTGGATTCCGCGGCACCTGGGACTGTGGGAAGGCGATCGACTCGTGGCGGCGGCACCGGCCTACGCCAAGCTTCACAGCATGGGGGAATTCGTCTACGACTGGTCCTTTGCCCCTGCTGCCCAACGCATGGGGGTTCCCTACTACCCGAAGCTCGTGGTCGGGGTCCCCTTCACCCCGGTGACCGGGCAGCGCCTGCTCGTGGCCAGGGGCGAGGATTCGGACAGGCGCAGGAAGCAGTTGCTGGTCGGCCTCCATCGGTTGGCGGAAGGGCTGGGCTGTGCGGGGCTGCACCTGTTGTTTCCCACAGAGGAGGAGACCGGGGTCGCAGTGAGTGGAGGAGGCGCCCTTCGCATGCAGACCCAGTACTGGTGGGCCAACGACGGCTACGAGAGCTTTGACCACTTCCTGGAGCGCTTTCGGAGCAAGCGCCGCAAGGCCATTCGGCGGGAGCGTCGGTCTGCTCGGCAATCAGGGCTCGACCTGGTGATGCTCTCCGGCGAGGCCCTTGGCGGGGGAATGCTGTCGCAGATGTTCGGTCACTATGATCGAACCTGCGCGATGTATGGCGGCTGGCGCTACCTGAACGAGTCCTTCTGGGAACACCTCCAGGGTGCCTGGTCTCATCGGCTCCGGCTCTTTGCAGCCTGTAGCGGGGACAAGTTGGTGGCCGGTGCCCTTTGCGTGGAGAAGGGAAGTCGACTCTATGGCCGCTACTGGGGGTCGGGGGTCGATGTTCCAGACCTGCATTTCGAGCTCTGCTTCTATGCCCCCGTCCAGCATGCCATCGAGCGCCGACTGGCGGTGTTCGAACCGGGTCAGGGGGGCCACCACAAGTTCCGGCGGGGTTTTGAGCCGGCCCTCTGTCGCAGCGCTCACTGGTTCTTCGAGCCTCGGCTGGACGGGCCGGTTCGGGAGTACCTGGCGCAGGAGGTGGTGGAGGTTCAGGACCGTCGCCTGGCGCAACTCGCCGAGAGCCCTCTTCGGGTCAAGGGTCAGACTCCTTCTTGACCAGGGCCAGGTGGAAGTCGCAGATCGACTGGCCCTGGCCCAGTGTGCCCTGTCGTTGCAGCTGGACCGGCGAGCCAGGTCGTTCAAAGTAGACGCTGTCCGCGGCACAGAAGAGCGGCGCCAGGTGGGGTCGCCCGAGGTCCTGAACCAGGGTGGCGAAACGGCAAGCCGTGATGTTGAACCGGATGCCGTCGCTGTCGGTTCGCAGGTCCTCGACCCGGGCGTTGAAGAAGCGGCCTGTGAGGCCTCGGGCCCACCCCTGGCGAGCTTCGGGCGCGGCCCCCCGCCAGGCGTTGACTTCCACGCCCCGGGCGTGCGTGGCGACAAAGGCGGCGCCTGTCTCGGCGATGACCTCTTTCAGAATCGGCAGTCGGGTCTCCACGCTGAGCCCCAGGTCCTCCGCCAGCACCTCGTCGAGCAGGAGAGCGGGGCGGAGCTGGTGACGGACCAGGTTCTCCTGCTCCTGGGCCCACTGGGGGACCGGTTGATCCCGAAGGGGATCCTGGCCGGTCCTGAGTACCAGGCCCCAGAAGGTACGTAGCAGGCGCATCCAGCCCAGATGGGCAGCCAGGTGATGAACCGCGATCCAGAGACCTGTCCCCAGGTCGAAGCGCACGAGGTCCATCCGCTTGAGGGGCCGGATGGCCGGAAGCGCCACGCTATTCCTTTCCTAGTCGCCGTGGCAGGACCTCGGTGACCCCCAGGTAGACCGCCAGTCCGACGGTGCACACCCAGACCTCGATGGCGTAGAGCCGACGGGAGGCGAGCAGTTCGAAGGACACTTCCTTGGCCGTCCCCCACAAGGGGCCCATTGCAGCCCCCTCAGGCACCATCACCACGAAGATCTGGTAGCTGCCATAGAAGATGTTGATCAGGAGGTGGGCGATCAACACCCAGTGGACGACTTGGAGCCAGCGGGGCAGGGATTTCATGGATTCCAACCAGTGCGCTCGATGAGAATCTCCTGGATGACCGTGTCGACGGAAACGTCCTGTGGGGCGCCGTTTTCGAGACTGACCTGGCCGAAGACGGTGTAGGCGGCCTCCAGGTGGGGTTGGGGAGAGAGGGTCACAAACCATTGGGAGCCCCCGGTGTCGGGTCCGGCGAGGGCCATGCCCAGGGTGCCCTCCTTGTAGGGGAGCCAGTTCAATTCATCGGGGATGGCGTGATCGGGACCGCCCCATCCATCTCCCCGAGGACAACCATCCTGGATGACGAAGTCCGGGACCACTCGGTGAAAGAGAAGGCCGTCAAAGTAGCCATCGTCTGCGAGCGTGGCGAAATTCCAGACCGTCAGGGGCGCCACTTCGGGGTGGAGGGTGACTCGGATCTCCCCCACATCGGTCATGATGCGTGCACTCCCAATACGTCGGATGTCCTCGAGCAAGGGGAGTTTCGCCACGGGGTCCATGGGGGGAGGAGCAGGCAGGTCCAGTGCCTTGGCCAGAGGGGCGGCTGTGTCTCGCACCACCTTGCTGCGGTGGACCAGGGCACCGGCCACGACTTGATCCAGGCCCTCGGGTAGAGGCTCACCGGCCTGGTGCCAGGTGTCGAAGGCCCGGAAGCCCTCGACCAACAGGTCCAGGTCCGTGGCTTCAGCCATGCGGTCCGCCAGTTGCGCCATCGCCGGGGCGTCTGCGTTCTCCTGGAGGAGGGTTGCGGCCACGGCGACCACCTTGATGTCCTCGGCCTCCATCAATGTTGCAGCCTGGTCCACAGCCCCGTCGAGGCCAATCAGGGTGCCGGCCGCGGTGGTCCGCAGGAGAGGTTCGGCACTGTTTACCGCCAGGCGGGCCAGCTGTGCCGGGTCCGTGAGGCTGCCCACGGCGGCGGCCTGGAGACGAAGCGGTTGATCCTCGGCAAGCCAGGGGCGGGCTGATTCTTCGATGCCCTGTGCCAACAGGACCTCCAGCGCGGCGGCCGCCAGGATGGGGTCCGGGCCTTCCAGGATCGGTCGGAGCAGGCTTTCATGGTCCAGGGCTTCGTGGGAGGCCAATGCCCGAATGGTCTCAAGACGGACGCCAGGCTCGGGGTCCCACAACAGGTCCTGCACCGTCGAACCGGCCGGTTCGACCTGGAGTATGCCCAGGTACCGGGCCGTCGCGACCCGGACTCCGGCGTCCCCGTCACGGGCTGCCAACGCCGCCAGGCGAACCCCTTCGTCTCCGGTCTCGGAACCGCCGAGGGCCCGCAGGCACCAGGCCCGAACCGTGGGGTCCGCGTCGTCCAGGGCGTGGTCCATCAGGTCCCGCTGTACGAAGGCCGGTGGCGCGATGCCGACGGTGCGGCCGGGGCCGAGGCCCGC
>CAZMNK010000006.1:10541-40484 GCA_964567625.1 uncultured Enterobacterales bacterium
GCAAAGGCGGCGCCACGCCGCGCCCGGGGCTTGATCCGCCGGAACTGGCGGGTCAGAGCCACCAGGGTCTGTTCAGAAAAGACGTGGTCTCGGTGGGCAATGGCCATCCGCCCCAAGGCGATGCTCGCCTCGGCGCTCTCGGACCATGTGGCCTGGAGGGCCTCGGCAAGCAAGGGTTCATCGACCAGTTCCCCGTGCAGGCCCAGAGCCTGAAGCAGCCGGGCTCGGACCGTGACATTCCGCTCCAGCTCGAGCCTCTCGCGTATCAGGGGGGCGCCTTCCGGGGTCAGTCCGAGAGCAAAGGCCGCCTGCTCTCGAACCTGTGCGCTGTTGTCCCCGGCGAGGGAGGTCAGCAGGAGCAGTGACGCGGGGTTCGCGAGTCGACCCAGAGCCAGTGCGGTCCGGGCACGTACATCCGCCTGTTCGTCCACGGCCCACTGGGCAAAGGCACCGGGCTCCGTGCGTCGGATCTCGAGGGTCCAGATGGACTGCTCGGTTTCGGTGGGGATGGCGGCCAGGACGGAAGCGAGCGCCCAGGCGACGAGGAGCTGCACACGTCCTCCAGATTGGGCGCACCAGGGTAACCTGGGCTTGATGGCGGGCGACTGGCTGGTGCAGGCCGCGGCCCTGGTCGCGGAGGCGGAGGGACGCGCGGCCCAGAAGCGTCTTGGTGATTTCGTCGATCGTCAGCCTCCGGAACTGAGAGAAGCCATCGTCCGCCTGGCGCGGGAGCGAGGCATCGAACTTCCTGACGAGGCCCAGGGCTGGGCGGGAAAACGGCTCTTGCGGCGAGCCCAGGGACGGGAGGGCGAGGCTCGGACCCGGCTCAACCCGGTGCGGGTCGACGAGGGCTTTGTCTGCCGTGCCTGTGGCTCGGTGGTCGGACCCGGAGGGCGTCGGGTGCGGGACCATTGCCCATGCTGCCTGACCGGTAGCCACGTGGATGTGGTGCCGGGTGACAGGGCCGCAAGTTGTGGTGCACTCCTTCGGGCGGTTGGCCTTGAGGTGGTGGGTGATCGGACCGTTTTGCGGTACCAGTGCACGGGCTGTGACCACACCATTCGGATTCGGTCACACCCGGACGACGACCCGGCGGTACTGGCCGCCCTCTCGGCGGAGGCTCGGTGAGCGACCTGTTGGCACGGGTGAGAGCGACCTGTCGAACCCACGAACTCCTTCGCGACGGGCCGGTGGCGGTGGCGGTCTCTGGTGGACCGGACTCCCTGGCGTTGCTGCACCTGCTCGTGGAGTTGGGCGGGGTGTCGCTGGTCGTGGTGTCCGTGGACCATGGACTGCGGGAGGCCTCGACGGCAGAGGTCGAGGGCGTGGCCCGGCAGGCCAGGGAGCTTGGTCTTCCCTTCCGAAGTGTGGCCCTGAACCTGGAACCAGGGCCGGGGATCCAGGCCCGTGCCCGGTCGGCACGCTACGCCTGGTTTGACAGTCTTCCGGAGCCGACTGTGGCGCTGGGACACCACCTGGACGACCAGGCCGAAACCGTGCTGGACAGACTGGCCCGAGGGAGTGGCAGCCGGGGACTCGCCGCCATGCAGCCCCGACGGGGGCGCTATGTGCGGCCCTTGCTCGAGGTGCGGCGTTCCGACCTGGAGGCCTGGTTGGCGGCGCGAGGGATCAGCGGGGTTTCGGACCCGAGCAACGCTCTGGGTACCCGGGGAGCCCTGCGCCACCGGGTCCTGCCCGGACTGGAGGAAGTGCGACAGGGTGCGGCCGAGGGGCTTGCCCGCAGCGCTCGTCTCCTGGCCCAGGATGATGCGCTCCTCCAGGAACTGGCCAGGCCTTTGTGGGGCGCGGAAGGTGTGGAGGTGACGGCCTGGCGGATGGCTTCAACGCCTCTGCGACGCAGGGCTGTGCTGGCCCTTGCCCCCTTTGCGACCGCACGCCAGGTCGATGACGTGCTCTCCCTGGTGCGGCCGGGGTCCTGGGTCGCGGTGGAAGGCGGCCGCCGGGTCGCTCTGGATGGGGGCACTTTGCGACTTCTCCCCCCCCCACCGACACCGCAGGAACTGACCACGGGGTCCTGGGGGCTCTGGCGGGTCGCCTCAGACTGTCCGGTGGGTCTCCGGCCACCGGATCGGGGCGAGGATGCCGGAGGCACCCCACTGCGAGAACGCCTTCGGGCGGCAGGGGTCGGGCCCGCCTTGCGGCCCTACCACCCGGTCATCGAACTGGCTGGACGGCGCTGGGTTCCGGGGGTCTGGCTGGAGGCGGGAAGACCAGGGGGTGGCTCGCGGGTTGAGGTTGTGCGACCAGCAACCACCTCGGTCCCGGCTGGTGGGCCGTTTCATGTCGAGCTATAGGCCCGCGTCAGCTGCGGATTGGGGTGCTATCCTCAACCCTCTAGGCTTCAGGAAACTCTCCGCATGAAGAACAGCGGTCGGACCATTCTCCTCTGGGTGTTCATCGCCCTGCTGGTACTGATGGCATTTGTCGTGGCTGGCAACCAGCAGGCCAACAGGCCCGTACAGCTCAGCTACTCGGAACTCTACCAGAAGGTCGAGCGGACCGAGGTCAGCAACCTGGTCATCCAGGGAGAGCAGATCTCGGGCTCGCTTGTCGATGGCACGACCTTCCGGGCCACGGGACCCACGGATCCCGAGCCATTGATGGGCCTGCTCTCGGACCACGGGGTCAAGTACGACTTCAAGAAGGAGCCGGAGCAGTCCTGGTTCATGCTTCTGTTGGTCAACGGCTTGCCGGTCGTTCTCATCCTGCTGATCTTCGTCTTCATGATGCGACAGCTGCAGATGGGGGGCGGAAAGGCGATGAGTTTTGGCAAGTCCAAGGCCCGCCTGCTCTCGGAGTCCAGTCGGCGCGTCACCTTTGAGGACGTGGCTGGATGTGACGAGGCCAAGGAAGAACTGGAAGAGATCATTCACTTCCTCAAGGACCCTCGGAAATTCACGCGGCTGGGCGGTCGCATTCCGAAGGGTGTGTTGCTCATGGGATCCCCGGGAACCGGGAAGACCCTCCTGGCTCGCGCGGTGGCTGGAGAGGCGGGCGTGCCCTTCTTCAGCATCTCGGGCAGCGACTTCGTGGAGATGTTTGTCGGTGTCGGGGCCAGTCGGGTTCGGGACCTGTTCGAACAGGGCAAGAAGAACGCCCCCTGCATCATCTTCATCGATGAGATCGACGCCGTGGGCCGCCATCGCGGGGCCGGGCTTGGGGGAGGTCACGACGAGCGTGAGCAGACCTTGAACCAGTTGCTCGTGGAGATGGACGGCTTCGAGTCCAACGAGGGTGTCATCATCATGGCGGCCACCAATCGTCCGGACGTGCTGGACCCGGCTCTGCTTCGGCCGGGTCGATTCGATCGTCGGGTGGTGGTCAACACGCCGGACATCCAGGGCAGACGAGGCATCCTCCAGGTCCATACCCGCCGGACGCCCCTGGCCGAGGACGTCGACCTGGTGACCCTGGCCCAGGCCACGCCGGGCATGAACGGTGCCCAGTTGGAGAACCTGGTCAATGAAGCCGCTCTACTGGCGGCCCGCTTCGACAAGAAGAAGATCGACATGGCGGACTTCGAGGCCGCCAAGGACAAGGTCTACATGGGGCCAGAGCGTCGGTCCATGGTCATCTCCGAGGACGAGCGACGCTCCACCGCCTACCACGAGGCTGGCCACGCCATCGTGGCAGCCATGCTGCCGGACAGCGACAAGGTCCACAAGGTCACCATCACGCCGCGAGGGCGTGCACTTGGTCTGACCTGGTTTCTCCCTGACGACGAACGCCACGCCAAGTCCTCCAAGAGCTTCAGGGCCAGCATTGCGATGGCGATGGGTGGCCGGGCGGCTGAAGAGCTGGTGCTCAACGAGGTCACCACCGGAGCAGCCAATGACATCCGGCAGGCCACCGACCTGGCCCGGAACATGGTCTGTCGCTACGGCATGTCGTTGGAACTCGGTCCGGTGGCCTGGGACCAGGGAGAGGAGCAGGTCTTTTTGGGTCGGGACCTCGGTCGAAGAGCGGGTTTCTCCCAGGCCACGTTGCTCTCCATCGACAATGAGGTCCGGACCATCGTCGAGGAGGGCCACAACTGGGCTCGAAGCATCCTGGCGGCGAACATCCACATCCTGCACAAGATCGCCCAGATTCTCCTGGAGAAGGAGACCCTGGAGGGCGACGAGTTCCGCCGGGTGGTCTTGGGCATGAACCCGGTTCTTCCGGAGGGAATCGGATCGGTTGCGTAGGGACGCATGAAGCTGGTTGGCATTCTCAACGTGACGCCTGACAGTTTCTCCGACGGGGGGTGCTTCCAGGACGCCAGCGAAGCCATCTCCCACGGAGTTCACCTGTGGGAGGACGGGGCTGACTGGGTCGACGTGGGGGGCGAGTCCACCCGACCAGGTGCCCCCGAGGTCCCGGTGGACGAGGAACTCCAACGGGTATTGCCCGTGGTCGAAGGCCTCGTTGCCGCCGGTGTACCGGTGTCCATCGACAGCCGCAAGACGCCGGTGGCCAGGGCCGCGCTGGCTGCGGGGGCCGAGGTGGTGAACGACGTGGGAGGGCTGCGGGCGCCCGGCATGCTCGAAGCAGTGGCCGGTGCTGGTGCCGGTGCCGTGATCATGCACATGCGTGGCACGCCATCGGACATGCAGCAGCATGTGGACTATGACGACGTCGTGGCGGATGTCCGGGCGTTCATGGGCGAGCGGGTTGCCGCTGCCAGGGCGGCAGGCATCACCCGTCTCTGGCTGGATCCGGGGATCGGTTTTGCCAAGACAGTCGGGCAGAACCTCGTGTTGTTGCGCCGTCTCTCCGAGCTCGGGGACCTCGGTGCGCCGCTCTATGTGGGGGCGTCGCGAAAGAGCTTCATCGGTGCAGTCACGGGGGCGAAGGATCCCCTGGACCGGCTCGGGGGAAGCATTGGCGCCGCACTGGCGGCCGCCCGCGGCGGTGCTGCGGTGCTGCGTGTGCACGACGTGGCTGCGACTCGCCAGGCCCTTGAAGTCATGATCGCTGTCCACGGCGCACACTGAGTACTCCTGGAGCCCCGTCCCATGTTTGATCTGCTTCGAGACTCTCCCTTCTACGGAATGCGTGGCTCGGACATCGTGGACATCCTCATCCTGGCGATCATCTTCTACAGGACCTTCCTGTTGTTGCGTGGCACCCGGGCTCTCCAGGTCCTGATCGGGTTGCTCTTCCTGGGCGGGATCTACGTCTTGAGCGAACGGATGGAGCTCTACACGTTGCGCTGGTTGCTGGACAAGTTCTTCGTCTACATCGTCCTGGCGGTCCTGATCCTCTTCCAGAATGACATTCGTCGGGCCCTGGCCCGCGCGGGGGGGCGCCTCTCCAGGACCTTTCGAGGCATCTCCGAGACCTTCGCCTACGAGGAAGTGGTCCGGACGGCCTTTGCACTGGCTTCTCGCCGGATCGGTGCCCTGATCGTGATCGAGCGCAACGCCAGTCTTCGCCACCTGGTCGAGGTGGGCCATGAGTTGGATGCACGGGTCAGCCAGGAGTTGCTGATGTCGCTCTTCCACCCCACTTCGCCCCTGCATGATGGTGCAGTGGTGATCCAGAAGGGACGACTGGCGGCATCCAAGGTCTTTCTCCCCCTGTCCCTGGCCAAGGACATGGCTCGCTACTTTGGTACCCGCCATCGTGCGGCCCTGGGACTCAGCGAGGAGACGGATGCCGTCATGGTGACGGTGTCCGAAGAGCGGGGTGCCGTGTCCCTTGTCTACGGCGGAGCCATCACCCAGGTCGCGGACACCAATGAGCTGCGGGAGTTGTTGCAGGAGATTCTGCAGCCGCGGCAGGACCAGGCAGAGACCGTGCCTGCGCTGGGATCCTGAAGATGGCGAACAACTCGACTGGTCGTCGACTCTGGAACAGGGGCCGAAGTGGATTCCGTGGGTTCATCACGGTCCACCCCTGGTTCAAGCTCTTCAGTTTTCTGTTGGCCATGGGCATGTGGCTGTGGGTCCAGCGGGAGCAGGTCATCGATGGCCTGGTCGAGGTCGATGTCCAATACCGCTGGCCCAGCCACCTGGTGCTCACCAGTGATCCACCGGAGACCATCGAGGCGGTGATTCGCGGAACCCGAAGCGAGGTCCAGAGAGCCCGGGTCGGGGCCCTGGTCATGTACATCGACATGCGAGAGACCAATTCAGGTGTCCAGACACTGGCCTTTGTGGACCAGGACATCCAGGGGATTTCGGAGAGTGTGAAGGTCGTGAACCTGCGCCAGCGAGACTTCGACGTTGTGCTGGAGCACCGGCGTGACAAGCGGGTTCGGGTCGAGGTGGACACCATTGGCGAACCGATGCGGGACACCCACGTGGCAGGTGTGGTCCTTCACCCCGAACACATCTGGATCGAGGGCCCGTCGTCGGTGGTGGCAGAGGTCGACACCGTGAAGACCGTGGGTGTCCCCCTGGCGAACCAGCAGGAGACCTTTACCGTTGATGTCGCCGTGGTCCTCCCCGAGGAACACCTGCGTCGGCGGGATGACGCGTTGATCAAGGTCACCGTCGAACTCGAGGAGAGCCGGGCCACCACTCGCCTCAACGGAGTGACCCTTCGGCCGCCCAGTGGTTGGCGAGCCGAGCCGGGAACGGTCGATGTGTTGTTGACGGGACCGACCTCGGTGCTCGAGGCCATGGCGGCTTCTGACCTGTTGGTGACCGGTAGCATTCCCGAGGACATGCCACGGGTGAAGCTCAAGGTGCAGAGTCAGACCTTCCAGGTGGTGCACAGTGGGCCGGAGTCCATCCGGACAGAGGCGGTCTTTCCGGAAGAGGTGGTCTTCGAGCCGGTCCGACCCGGGGTGCCCGAGAATCCGATCGAGCCTCCCGCGCCGGAGCCTGCAACGGATGCGGCTGCTCCTGATTCACCCTGATGCGCTTCGGGACGGATGGCATCCGAGGGCGATGGCCTGAGGAGCCCCTGACGCCAGCGGTCGCCTCTGCCCTGGGCACGGTGCTGGCCGCTCGATTCGGCCCTCGCCTGGCCGTGGTTCGGGACACCCGCGAGACGGGGCCGGAGATCCTGGCGGCGGTCGCCCGTGGGAGAGGGGTCCAGGTCCAGGACTTCGGGGTGCTTCCGACGCCCGCGGTCTCGGTCATGGTGGCTGAAGGTCTCGCGGACGCGGGGCTGGCCATCACCGCGAGTCACAACCCCTGGCAGGACAATGGGCTCAAGGTGGTGGGGCCCCGGGGGACCAAGCTGGAGCCATCGGAGGAGTCAGCGCTGGAGTCCGAACTGGAGGCCGCGTTGGGGTCCTCTGTGGGCCCCGGTGGACCGGGGGTCGAGCGCCACGACGAGGGGAGGGCGATCTACCAGTCGGCGGTCCTGGAAGCCCTGCCCGGAGGGGCGTGGCTCAAGGGGTACCGGATCGCTGTGGACTGTGCTCACGGTGCCGCTGTGGAGACCGCTCCCGAGATCCTGTCCAGGCTGGGGGCGGAGGTGGTGAGCTTGGGGTGCGCTCCGGATGGACGCAACATCAACGTCGAACGGGGTGCTGTCTCCCCGGAGGCCCTGGCCCAGGCGGTGGTCGACCAGGGTTGCAAGGCCGGGCTTGCACTGGATGGCGATGGCGATCGCTGTGTGCTTGTCGCCGGGTCCGGGCGGGTGCTGGATGGCGACGGGTTGCTGTTGTTGCTGGCCGATGGTCCTGGCCTGGTGGGGACGGTGATGTGCAACCAGGCCCTGGCGGAGGCCCTCTCTTCCCGCGGCATGGCATTGGTTCGCACCGGGGTGGGGGACCGCCTGGTCGCTCGGGAACTGGCTCGTCGGGGTTGGTGGGTCGGTGGCGAACCCTCCGGTCACGTGTTGCTCTCCGATGGACTCCCCACAGGCGATGGGCTGTTGACGGGGCTTCGAGTGCTCGCCGGGGGGATGGACCTGGAGGCCCGTCTCGTGGGCTGGCGGCCCCATGCCCAGGCAAGTGCCACGGTCCGGGTGCGGACCCGTCCGCCCCTGGAGACCCTGGAGCCTCTCCAGGAGGCGCTGGCACTGGTGAAGGGCCGTGCCGTGGTGCGGTACTCGGGCACCGAACCCAAGCTGCGGCTCCAGGTGGAGGCGCCCGAGGCGGCACAGGCGGACCGTGAACTGGCGTGTTTGCTGGCTGCGGTCCAGGAGTCGGGGCTCGGCGAGTCCTGACCCCTCAGGTCAGTCCAAGGAAGGGGTCTTTCTGCCCCGCGATGTTCGGGAGGCGATAGACGGAACCGGTTGCAGGAGGTCGCTCATGCCCCCCCGTCGTCTCGGTGTGAACATCGACCACGTGGCCACTCTTCGTCAGGCCCGGCGCGCCCGCTACCCGGACCCAGTCCTGGCCGCACTTCTTGCGGAACAGGCCGGTGCGGACCAGATCACCTGCCACATTCGGGGAGACCGTCGCCATGTCAACGAGCGCGACATCCGGCTGTTGCGGGACACGGTGCAGACCCAGTTGAACGTGGAGTGTGCGGCCACCGAAGAGATGCTCGGGATCCAGTGTGACCTGCGGCCCCATCGCGTGACACTGGTGCCCGAACGGCCGGAAGAGATCACGACCGAAGGCGGGCTCGACGTGGTGGCCCATCGCACCACCATTCAAGCAGCGGTTCACCGGCTCAAGGAGATGGGCATCCTGGTGTCGCTGTTCATCGATCCCCTGGAGGCCCAGGTGAAGGCCTCGGCCTTTGAGGGCGTGGACATGATCGAGCTGAACACGGCCCGGTATGCCGAGCAGGGGACCGTGGAGGACCTGGTGCGGCTGGCCGCTTCCACGGCGCTTGCCCTGGACGAAGGCATCGAAGTCGCGGCAGGGCACGGGCTGACCCACCTCAACCTTTCGGCGCTCGTCGAGGCCATCCCTGACATCGTGGAATACAATATCGGGCACAGCATCGTGGCCCGGGCCGTGTTCGTCGGCCTGGAACAGGCCGTGCGGGATCTTGTGGGTATCCTGCGCTGAGCGAGAGCCCTTCCATGAGCCTCCACCTGGTTTCGACGTCTTCTGAAGTCCGCGCCCTGGACGCTCACACCATCCACGGGTTGGGCGTGCCTTCGCCAGCACTGATGGAGCTGGCGGGCAGGGCCGTGGCATCGGAGTTGCTCGCCCGCTTTCCTGACCGGGTGGCCCAGGGGGTCCAGGTGCTCGCCGGCCGAGGAAACAATGGCGGCGATGGCTATGTGATTGCCCGCCTCCTGCACCGCGTCGGGGTCCAGGTCCAGGTGCTCGGAATGACCGGTGAACACAGCCCGGACTGCGCGGTGAACCGCGCTGCTGCAGAGAAGATCGGCGTCCCCATCGTCGAGGAGGGCCCGGTCCACAGCACAGGATTGCTGGTGGACGCCTTGCTGGGAACGGGGCTCCGGGAGGAGCTGAAGGGCACCGTGGCCGAGCGGGTGGCCCTGATGAAGGCCAGCCCGGTGCCGGTGGTCGCGGTGGATCTCCCGACGGGATTGTGTGGGGACACGGGTGGGGTCATGGGCGATGTCGCGCCCGCTGTCCTGACGGTCACCTTTGGTCGGTCCCGAGTGGGGCACTTCATGGAGCCTGGGGCCGACCTGGTGGGGGACCTGGTCGTCGCCGACATCGGGCTGTCCGGTGATGTGGAAGCCACGGCACAGATTGTGGACGGGGCCTGGGTCAGCCAGGCGTTGCCAAGCCGGGCTGCGGGTTCGCACAAGGGAAACCATGGGCACCTGGCGGTCGTGGCGGGAAGCCCGGAACGCGCAGGTGCTGCTGCCCTGGTCTGCAATGCTGCCATCCGTGGCGGTGCTGGGCTGGTCACACTGTTCACCCCCCGAGAAGGTTGGCAGAGGCTGGATGCCTTGCGTGCTGAGGTCATGGTGGCTGACGCGGAAAAGCTGGGCCCGGAGCGCCTGCGGGACTACGACGCCCTGGCTGTCGGGTCCGGATTCGGAACAGGCCGGGACCAGATTCAGGTGCTTCGAAGGATCTGGCGTGACGTGCCGCTCCCGGCGGTCTTTGACGCGGATGGACTCTCTGCACTGGCCGGGGTCTATGGGCGTTCTCGGCACTCCCGTTGCATCACCCCCCATCCCGGCGAGGCCGGTCGCCTGCTCGCGACAAACAGCCGCGACATCCAGGCCGACCGACTCGGTGCTGTCCAGAAACTCGGGAAGGTCGCGCCCACCTTGCTCAAGGGGCGGCACAGCCTGATCGCCTCCACCGACGGGCCGGTGACCATCAACCGGACCGGAAACGCGGCCATGGCCACTGCAGGCACCGGGGATGTGCTCACCGGTCTCGTGGGAGCGCTCCTGGCCCAGGGACTGGAGCCGTGGACCGCCCTGGTCTGTGGCGCCTTTGTGCACGGGTATGCAGGCGAGCTCGCCGGGCCTGCCCCGATCGTGGCAGGGGACCTGATCGAGGTTCTCCCCCAGGCCCTTCGCCAGGTCGGTGACCGGACCGACGTACTCCAGGTCCGTCCCCTGATCTGAGCGGGTCCTACCAGGCCACCTGGACCGGGTAGAGAATCGTTTCCCCGTCGGGCAGGTCGTGGGCGGGGAAGTCGGTGGTTCGCAGGATGTCGGCCACACACCGGGCATACCGGTCCGAGGCCAGGCCCCGCTCCAACACCGTCACCCGGTCGACCACCCCGTCGCAGCCGACCAGGATCTCGAAGACCATGTCGACGCCATCAAGGTCCGGGTCCCGTATGCACGACAGGGCGTCCTGGAGCACCGGGTTCAGAGCTGCACGGGCCTGGGACAGGGGAATTCCCTCGGGGCCCACCATGCCCTCGTCACCAGGGTCCGCGGTAAACGGCACGCAGGGCTCGGGACTGGGCATGGTTCGCCGGGTCGAAGAAGGAGAACTCTTTGTGGAAGAGGGGGCCTTGCCCGAGACGCTTTGGGCAGGGCCGTCAGAACTGCCGGCATTCCTGGTTTCCTTGCGCCCCTGTGAAGCCCGGTGTCCTGGTCCCACTCGCAGTACATCCCCGACCTCCAGCTGGTCGCTGGTGAGACGGTTCCACGTTCGCAGATCGGTGAGCGTGACGTCGTGAGCCCTGGCGATGGCCCAGAGCGTGTCCCCCTGCTCAACGGTGTAGCGGGGCGCGTTGCTGGAGAAGACCCACCAGGATCCGGCGGCAAGGAGTATCGCCAGCAGCGACACCCCTCCGGCCAGGCGGGGCCGGGTCAAGCGGGCTTCGCGTGCAACTCAATGGCTTCCGTGATCGGGTGGGTCAGTCCACCCCAGTCGATCTGGGCCTGCTTGGTCACCGTCACGAAGTCATTGACGATGAACACCGATGCCACTCCAGGGATGTTGAAGAGGGCCTCGCCCAGGGGGTCACCGGCAGCTTCTTCCTTGCTCCCCCAGGACTTTGAGCCCTGGCTGCACAGGGTGATGCTTGTCCCGAACTTCATCGCGTTGGGATTCGGCGTGGTCTCCATCTGGACCGACACAGGTTCGGGGTCAGGTTCGCCTCCGTGTCCGTGGTCATGGTCATGGTCATGGCTGTGGCCATGGTCGTGACCGTCGTCGTGATCGTCTTCCTGGGGTGTGGGATCCGGTGGGGCCTCGGTGTGGGGGCGACGTATGGGTTGGGACCGGGGGATCTCCGAGGGCATGGGCTGTTCGCGCCCACCATCCCGGACGGCGCTCAGGAGGGTTTTGACGATCTTGAAAGGAAGTCGAGCGATTTTTCTGATCATGATGCCTCTCAACCGACGTGTTTGGAGACCAGGTCAGCGACTCGGGGCATGGCGTTCGCGGTGTGAGTCACAGCCTGGGGGCGCAGCTTGCCGTACGCCTTTGCCACGACCCGGCTCTTGGCGGAGCGGGCTCGCCCGTCGGTGATGGTCAGAAGCGCGTTGGCGATCCTGTTGTCGTTGGCGGTGAAGTACTGTTTCAGGGTTCCCGAACCGCTTTCCTTCCACGCGTCGTAGAAGGGGTCGATCTGGGCGGCGAAGTCATCCAGGAGGTGATCGAGGGCCATCGGAATGAACCCGGGCTTGACCCCGCGAACTGCCTTGAATCCAGCCTTGACAGCCACGCCGGTCAGACCCCGCTTGGATCGGACCTCCTCTTCGATGGCCCGGACACCGTCGTCGCACACGGCGCGTCGGCGGCTCTGGTCGGCGATCACATCAGTCAGGGCACCCATGGCACTGCACTCCTCAGGGGTTTTCGGGGGTGGGACGATGCCCCTCTATTCCATCGAGATCTCGGTGGCCCCAGCGGGCGGATCCCCAGGGCAGCGGGGCACATGGGCGGTGCCTCCGAGTTCCCGGAACCAGGCTGCCACGTATTGCTTGCCCTTGCAGGTGTAGCCGCCGCGTTTTGCATTGGCCTTCTGCACACAGGTGTAGGAGTTCTCCCAGTCCCGGTTGTTCTGGGCCGTGATGATGTCGGTGCCAGGCATGCCTTCGGGGTGACGTTCGGTCACGTAGGTTCGTACCCAGAAGGGGATGGCGTCGCAGAGAATGGACCCGACTCCCTTGGCGGGGGCCTTTGACAGGGTGTCCAGGAGTGCCTGCCGAACCCCGGCGTCCTCTTCGAGGGTGAGCATGCGTTTGCGCAGGCACTTCATCGGTGCATCTCGCTTTGTGCCCCGGTAGGTCAACACAGCGGTCTTGCGGACCTCGGACTCGGGGTCGCTCATCATGGCCTTGCACGCCATGGCGTCGGCTTCGGGCCGGTTCATCTGTCGAAGGGTCAGCAAGGCCCGGGCCCTCACGGTGCCCGAGGCGTCCTCGGTGGCGGCCATGGTGAGGGCTTCAACAACCGCCTCGTCCTTCTGCCCCTTGAGCGTTTCTGCGGCGGCGGCCCGCACGGTGTCGGTGCTGTCCGTGGCGAGCACATTCAGGAGCGCCTCCAGGTCCTCCCCGGTCGCCCCGGCCAGCTTGCGCAGGCCAACGGATCGGGTTTCGGGATCTTCGGCCGGGTCCAGGGCCATGCTCTTCAGGCGGGCCTTGATCGACGGGGCTGGCAGCTTGTCCAGGGCGACCACGAGTTCCAGTCGCCGCTGGTTTCTGGGGTCCTCCAGGGCCGGGAGGAAACATGCGGCCAGGTCGTCGCGTTTGGTTCCCTTGAGTCCGCTCAGGATCGCCTCGTCCCAGGCACCGCTCTTGGGATCGATGGCGTCTTCGCAGAGACATGCGGCGGCGTCGGGATCCTCCATCTCCTCCAACCTTGAAGCGGCGTACCGACGAACCTCCGGGTCCGTCATCTTCAGGCCCTTGCAGACGACTGGCAGCCGTCCCATGGCGATGGCGTTGTCAATGTCTGAGCTCTCGACGGTGGGCGGCGTAAAGTCGCAGGCGCCCATGAGCGCGAGGGTAGCGATGAGCATGGTTTCTCCCCGGGTTGCTGCCTGTACCGGGCCCTCGGGGGTGGCGCCACCAAGGGACTCCAGGCTCGACGGGTCCCTGACGCCCTGCTCAAGCGTGTCGCGGCGAAAGCTCAGCGGTCGCTGGGCTCCCACTTGGTCTCACCAGACTCGACCATTTCCTCGTAGAGTTGGCGCTTGGGCGTGTAGTAGGCGTTGGGTGCGTCCGAGGAAGTGTCGGCCATGCCTGCCACCACCTTGCTGCCCACCCGGTCCATCAGGCGTGTGTAGACCTGTTTGAAGGCGGATCGAACAAGGTTCCTGGCAAGGCCCATTCTGGGATCCTACCCGACTGCGCACCCTGTCAGGAATTCCATGGGGGAGAAGAGTGGGCTCGTGCCGATCCGCAGCGTTAGATACGCTCTCCCAAGCCACTGGAGCTGACGACGTGGAAGACCACGAGAAGGGACGCGAAGCCTTCGGTTCGGACGAGGAATATCGCCTGCACAGCCTGCGACATTCCACGGCACATGTCATGGCCGAAGCCATCTCCACCGTCTTTCCCGAGGCCGCCTTTGCCGTGGGGCCCCCGATCCAGGATGGCTTCTTCTACGACGTGCGAGTGGATCGTCCGATCAGCGAGGACGACCTGGCATCGATCGGTAAGGCGATGAAGGTCATCGCCAAGCGAAACTCCCGGTTTGAGCGAAAGGAGTTGTCACGGGACGAAGCCGTGGCGTTGTTCCAGGAGCTGAACCAGCCCTTCAAGGTCGATCGAATCGCCAGGTTGGATGCGGACGAGGTCATCACCATCTACGACCAGGGTGGGTTCACAGACCTGTGCCGTGGCCCCCATGTGATGCGCACCAAGCAGTGCAAGCACTTCAAGCTCCTCAAGGTCTCCGGGGCCTATCTGCACGGGGATTCCAAGAACGAGCAGCTTCAGCGTATCTACGGAACGGTCTGGCCCACCCGTGATGCCCTGGACAACTACCTTCACACCCTGGAGGAAGCCAAGAAGCGGGACCACCGTCGTCTGGGCACCCAGCTGGGCCTGTTCATGTTCCACGACTGGGCACCGGGTGCCCCGTTCTGGTTGCCCAAGGGCGAGGACCTGTACCACACGCTCTCCGAGGCGATGCGCAGCCTCTTGTTGGGCGAGGGCTACGTCGCGGTTCGGACGCCGATGTTGTTTGACAAGAAGCTCTGGCAGACCAGCGGCCACTGGGACCACTACCGGGAAAACATGTTCCATTTCGAGGAGGAGGGCGCCGAAGGGCACGAGGACCACGGGGTCGGCTTGAAGCCCATGAACTGCCCCTCCCACATGTTGATCTTCGGATCGACCAGGCGCAGCTACCGGGAACTACCCATGCGCATTCATGACCAGGGGGTGTTGCACCGTGACGAGCTTCGCGGTGTCCTGGGCGGGCTGACCCGGTGTCGGCAGTTCTGCCAGGACGATGCCCACCTGTTTGTCAGCGAGGAACAGATCGAGTCCGAAGTGGCCGAACTGCTGGTCCTGGTCAAGCGGGTCTACGATGCCTTTGATCTGGGCGTCCAGGTGAAGCTCTCCACCCGCCCGGAGAAGAAGATGGGCGATGACGCCCTGTGGGATCAGGCCGAGGACGCTCTGCGGGGAGCGATCGAGATCTCGGGGATGCCCTTCACGCTGAACGAGGGGGATGGTGCCTTTTATGGCCCGAAGATCGACTTCGACGTGCTGGACGCTCTCGGACGGGACTTCCAGTGCGCCACCATCCAGCTCGACTTCCAGCTGCCCCGGCGCTTTGACCTCAGCTACGTGGGGGCGGACAACCAGGAGCACGTGCCGGTCGTCATCCACCGTGCGGTCTACGGTTCGTTCGAGCGTTTCATCGGCATCCTGATCGAGCACTTTGCCGGCGCCTTTCCGGTGTGGTTGGCACCGGAGCAGGTGCGGGTCATGACCGTCTCTGAAAAGTCCCTGGCCCACGGACGGAGCACCCATGACGCCATGGTGGCCGCCGGGGTCAAGTCCACCCTGGATGAACGGGACGACAAGATCGGCCGGAAGATCCGGGAGTGCCACGGACAGAAGGTCCCCTACATGGCCATCATCGGGGAGCGGGAGCTCCAGGACCACACGGTGTCCGTCCGCAGTCGGGACCATGGGGACCTGGGTTCCATGAGTGTGGACGCCTTCATCGAGCGGGTTCGGGCCGAGGCCGTGGTGCCCTTCGAGAACCAGGGCGGCGAGGAGAACTGACATGAGCACCGCCCCTCGATTCGCGGAAGGCACGCCGCTGGACCGCTTCATCTGGGAGACCAGCCGGGACTTCCAGGGCTCGACGGGACAGTTCGCGACCTTGCTTCAACAGGTCACCCTGGCCGCCAAGATGGTCAGTTCAAGGGTCAATCGAGCAGGCCTGGCGGGCTTGATCGGCGAGACCGGCGAGACGAACATCCAGGGCGAGTTCGTCATGAAGCTGGACGTCTACGCCAATGACACCTTCAAGCGGGCCCTGGAACACCCGGGTGTCTGCTGCCTGATCGTCTCCGAGGAGGACGAGGAACCGCACCACATTCCCGAGCCCTTCCACAGCGGCCGCTATGTGTTCGCGATGGACCCGCTGGACGGCTCCTCGAACATCGACGTCAATGCCACCATCGGCACCATCTTCGGCATCTTCCGTCGCCGGTCCGAGGAGGGCACTCCAGGAACCCTGGCGGACGTGCTGCGGCCAGGCCATGAAATGGTCGCCGCCGGGTACGTGGTCTATGGTTCCGGCACCTTGTTGGTGTTGGCGACCCGAGACTCGGGGGTCAATGGCTTCACCCTGGATCCCACGGTGGGTGAGTTCTTCCTGTCCCACCAGGAGATCCAACTGGAGCCGTCAGCGAAGATCTACTCGCTGAATGAGGCCTACCAGGCCCAGTGGAGCGACGGGATGCGTGATTTCATCGATGGTCTGAAGGACCCGGCTCGCGGCTTCACCCAACGCTACATCGGGTCCCTGGTCGCCGACTTCCATCGCAACCTGATCAAGGGTGGTTTGTTCCTCTACCCGGCGACCGCCAAGGCTCCCCAGGGCAAGTTGCGGGTGCTCTACGAGGCCTTCCCACTGGCCTTCATCGCCGACGTGGCAGGGGGAGCAGCCACGGACGGGCGCCAGCCGATTCTGGACATCGTGGCCCAGGAGCTTCACCAGCGCACGCCGCTCATCATCGGCAACCGGGACCTGGTCCAGGAGGCCACCGAAGCGCTCGCCGAAAGGTGATCGAGCACGCGCACCTGCAGTTCACGGCCCCGGAGGTCGTGGAGCAGCGCGTGGACGGTGAGGTGCGACTTTCCCTGAGCAAGCAACGGGTGGTCATCGACGGTGAAGTGCCCCTGGCGGTGGTTCGAAAGACCCTCCCGGAGGGGCCGACCCGCCCCCCGGTTCTGTTGGTTCATGGCTTTGCCCAGAACCGCTATTCCTGGCACACGAGCTTCCGATCCCTGAGTGCCTGGCTGGCGGGACAGGGCTGGGACGTCTGGAACCTGGAGCTTCGGGGTCATGGTCGCAGTCGGGGCCTGGCCGATGCCAACAGCGGAAGTCTGGGGGCCGAGGCCTTTGGGGACTATGTCGAGGACGTTTCCCGGGTCGCTGAGATCCTGGGGCCTCGGACCTTTCTCATGGGCCATTCCCTGGGAGGGACTGCCTGCTATGCCGCTGCCACCGAGGTTCCGGTCGCAGGAGTGGTGGGAATTGGCGCCTTGTTTGGCTTTGGGCGGCACAACCTGGTGCTGGGGCTTCTCGCACGGCTGACCCACCTGCTGGAGCCAACCATCTTGATGTCCAGCCTGACGGTGCGCACACGGGTCGTGGGGGAGCTCATGGGCCGGCTGTACCAGGCCACCGACATTGCCGGGTACGCCATGCCTGTCTCGGGGTGGTGGCCTGGATCAGTCGAGCGAGAGTTGCTCGAGGAACGGCTGGTCCAGGGTTTTGACTGGACCAGCGTGAGGGTCTGGCTGGAGATGAGTCGTTGGTACGCAGAGGAACGCATTGACTGCCAGGATGCCTGGGCTCAGACGGACGTTCCCCTGGCTGTGGTGGTGGGGGACAAGGACCACCTGATGCCCCTGGGGGATGCGCGGCACGCCTATGACCTGTCTGGCAGCAGCGATCGGACCCTGAAGCTCTTCGAGCCCTACGACCACGAGGTGCACTGGGGGCACCTGGACCTGGTCCTGGGCCGCAAGGCCCCCGCTCACACCTGGGTCTGGATCGATGACTGGATGGCGGCGCGAATCTGAGTGTCAGGGGCGCTTGCGCAACCAACAGGCCAGGATGGGGTACTGCCAGATCCGATTGTAGGTGGCCAGGAGGGCCTGTTGGATGGGGCTGGCAAACGGGGTTCCCTCCAGGGCACTCACCAGTTGGCGGGTGGGGCCAGGCAGGCATCCTGGAACCTCTGCCGGGCTCACGGTGTACCTGGGATGGGTGCTGAAGGCGAGCCACTCGAGTCCGGCGCCTTCGGCAAGCCGCCGAATCGAGGTCTCGGAGTGCATGACGATGTGCTCCGGAGGGCGGATTTCGTTCCAGTCCTTGCCGCGGAGCTTCACCCGACGGCTTCCAAAATTCGGGGTCTGCATGGCCAGGATGCCTCCTGGACGAAGGAGTCGAGTGGCCTCTCCGACGAGGCCCCGGGGATCGGTGACGTGCTCGATGACTGCGTGCAGAACGACCGCGTCAAAGGTGTCGTCAGGAAAAGGAGTGTCGTCCAGTCGACCGGTGTGGCAGGTCTGGCCGTAGTGGTCCCTGGCGACCTGGGAGGCAAATGTGGAGGGTTCCACGCCCTCGGCCTGCCAGCCCCGGGCCGTGGCCACACTCAACCGGAACCCGGTGCCACAGCCGATGTCCAGGAGACGTCCCTTGTCGGGAAGCCAGGCCGCCATCCGGTCCAGGAAGGGCCAGCTTTCCAGCAGGCTCTCCCGCAAGCGGTCACCCACCGTGACCTGGTCGCAGAAGCCATAGCCTTCATGACCGCCCTGGAAGTAGGCATCGTCACTGTAGAAAGCGGTCAACTCCTCTTCGGTGGGAAGGGGATTCGCAAAGGCCAGGTCACAGGCAGGGCAGTACAGGATTGCCGTGTCCTTGGCATCGAAGAGGTGTCTGGATGCCGGGGCATCGCAGGCCGGGCACGCCCCCTGGTCCCCCTGGCGGCCCAGGCGATCGCCGAGGCGATCCAGCACGGCCCATCCCCAGGTGTTCATCGGGTGGCCTCCAACACGATCCGGGCCAGGTCCGCCGGGACCTCGATGGTCAAGGCGTGGCTCGAGGGTAGCGTGTGTCGGGCGACGGGGCCCAGGGCCTCTTCTCGCTGTGCCAGGTCCTCAAATCGGTACCAGGAGCGGTCGCCATAGACCACGGTGGCCGGCGCTTCAATCTGGGAGAGAACCCCCAGGAAGCGGGTCAGTGGAAAGGTCGATGGTGAACGGGTCCTGTGCAGCGGATCCCAGGACCAACGCAGACCGCCATCGACCTGGTCGAGAACTCGTTCGGCCAGTTGTCGGGCCCGGTCACGCTCCAGGCCTGGGAGCATTCGGCACATCCGTTCGACAGCCTCTTCCAGGGTGGCAAAAACCCGGTGTCGGGGGGGGCTGGCCACACCGCCAAGAAAGAGGTCCATGCGCTTCACTGCGCGGTCGTCCGGCAGGAGTGGGGGCCCGAGCCCCTCCACCAGGACGAGCGCCTTGACGCTGGCCGGGCGGGCAGCGGCAAACCAGCAGGCCACCGTGCCGCCCATGGAGTGTCCGACCAGGGTGAGGTCGGACAGTCCGAGCTCCCGGACCAGCCCGTCCAGATCGGCCACGTAGTCCGGGAAGTGGTAGTAGCCCCCGGTGCCCACGTGAGCCGAGCGGCCATGTCCTCGGGCATCCGGTGCCAGGACCCGGAAACCGGCCTGGGCCAGGTACTCCGCCATCGGACCCCAGGTGGCTCCCTGGTCCAACAGGCCGTGCAGGCAGAGGGCGATGGGGCCAGCCTCGGGACCCCAGGCGCAGACGCGCAGACTCAGGCCCCGAACCTCGATGTCGAATTCTTCCACCCTGGGGTGCTATCCGACTGCGACTCTCCCCAGCAGTGTCCTAGGGCTCGAAACGGTAACCAGTGCCGTGCACGGTCAGGATGTGTCGGGGATCGGCGGGCACGTCTTCGACCTTTTTGCGCAGCTTGAGGATCTGGTTGTCCACCGTGCGGGTCGTCATGTTCGGGCTGTAGCCCCAGACCTCCTGGAGCAGTTCTTCCCGAGAGACGTCCCGGCCTCGGTGCCCGATCAGGTAGGCGAGCACGCCGGACTCGTGGGTCGTGAGGCGGTGTTCCGCACTGCCCTTGTGCAGGATGCGGCGACGCAGGTCGACCTGCACGTCTCCGAAATTGAACTCGTCCGGGATGACCCCGGCCTCTTCCTCGCCGGCCGCGCGGTTGCGGAGACGGGCCTTGACCCGCGCCATCAATTCTCGCAGGGAGAACGGCTTCGTCACGTAGTCATCAGCCCCCATCTCGAGGCCCAGAACCCGGTCGAGTTCTTCGCCCTTCGCAGTGAGGACGATGACCTGGATGTCCGGCTGGCTCCCCTTGACCTCTCGCAGGACCTGAAGTCCGTCCATGCCGGGAAGCATCAGGTCCAGCAGGAGCACCTCGGCACCCTTCTGGGCCAGGCCAGCGACAGCATCCTCTCCGTTATCGAAGTGCTGGACATCGTAGTTTTCATGACGCAGGGCGTTGACGATCCCCATTGCGATGGTCTCGTCGTCTTCAACCACCACGACGCGAGCCGCGTTGCTCATTGTTCTCTCCTGCTCTCAAGGGGCAGGCGGATGACGAAGCGTGCACCACCCTCCGATCCCGCAACGCACTCTATCCGACCGCCATGGGCGCGAACGGTCTCATCGGCGAAAGCAAGGCCCAGGCCATGGCCTCCGGACTTGCCTCGGCCCGCTCCCTCGATGCGTGCGAAACGGGCGAAGATCACCTTTCTCTTGTGGGGCGGAACCCCCAATCCGTTGTCTTCCACATCAATGATCGCCTGTCTGCTGGAGTGGCGCAGACGGACCCACACCCGGGGGTCGGGATGGTCGGGGCGGTGGTACTTGAGAGCGTTGTCCAGCAGCCCGTTGAGGGTGTCGCGGATCATGGGCTCGTCTCCGATGAAGGTCCCCACGGGCTGCAGGCTTCCGTGGAGCGTGATGCCCACCTCCTCCATCTGCGGGCGCCAGGTCATGACGAGCTCCTCCAACAGGCCCCGCAGATCCATGGGCCCGGCCTTTTCCGGCTGAGGGGCGTGACTCAGGCGAAGCACGTCCTCGATGCGCCCGGTGAGACGGTCGGCCTCGGAGATGATGCGCCTTAAAAAGGTGGTCTGGGTCTCGGCGTCGCCCAGACCCATCTCCAGGTTCTCGGCCATCACCCGGATTCCGGCCAGGGGCGTCTTGAGTTCGTGGGTGACCCGAGCGGTGAATTCTCGCTGGCGCTCCAGCAACTCCAACTCCATCCGATCGGACTGGACGCGGCCCACCAGTGCCAGCAGGCCGATCAGGATGGCGGCGAGGACTGTGAGGACCTGCCAGACGAATCGCCACAGGTGGGACCCCACGCGCTCGTCCAGGTAGGCCTGGGAGATTCCCAGCCTCAGGTGTCCCAGCAATCCGCCAAAACTGGCTTCAGCCGCTAGCCCCCGCTCCAGGCTCCCGTAAAGAACCTGGTTGCGGTCATCCAGTACCACCAGCGACTTGCGGAACTCCCCAGCACGCCGGACCAGTTCGGCCAGGATGGCAGGTTGGTCCAACTGAATGGCGACGACGGAGGTGTCATCGACCTGGGCGATTGCCAGGAGGAAGGGAGGGTTCCCGTACTGGTCAATGGCCACTCTGGGACCCTCTTCAAGTCGGGGAGCCTGGCGGCGGGCGGCCTTGTCCCGGACCTCCTCCCAACCATCGGCGCGGCGAGTGGCCCGTCGGATGCTGGCCTGGACTCCCCGAAGGTTCCGATCAGGCACCAGTCGCTCAAGCCGTGGAACGAGTTCCTCCTGCAGGAGCGAGCCCAGGGCGCTCTGCACCGGTCCTCCCAGGACCAGCAGTTCCTCGAACAGGCTTTCAAGGCTCTCCCGGGCGTCGTCCAACCGGTTGAGGGCTTCCAGGGCATCGATCTGTTGGAGGCGGATCTGCACCATGCGCTCGGGAGCCAGGCCCTCCTCCACGGCCCGGGCCACATTGAATCCTTTCGCCGGCTTGAGGCGGTCCAGGACCTGGAGTGTCTCCTGCGGCCGGTCCAGGAGCAGCAGGGTCGCAGCACTGCGCCAGGCCGCGAGGAGCTGGACCTCGGGGGCTTCTTGGCGGCACTTCTTGTAGAGCCGCTCCAGGTCCCTGTCGATGGCCTCCTGGGACAGGATGCGAGCCCGTTGAACGCAGGGGTTGTTCACCAGGACCTGGGTCATCTCCTCGGTGATCTGGGGCGGGTAGCGAAACTGGGGACTCCGTGCGTCCGGCTTCCAGAGGTAGTAGGCATCGAACCAGGGGGTTCGTTTGCGATGAGTGATCTCGTGACGAGTCACCCGCACGCCTTCATCCAGGTCCAGCATCCAGCCGGAGACCTGGTCTGCCACCAGGCTCTCCACACCGTCCGCCAACTGGCGCAGGTCGCGCTCGGCCCGCACTTTCTCCCGGTCGTCGAGTTCCGCTCGGAGGAACTGTGCCTGGACGATGGCCATGAGTCCGAGCACAAGCATGGCCAGGCCCAGGCCCGCTGTGGACCACTTGCGCAGGTTCCGGGAGGCGAGCAGCCGCTTCACGCCAGCGCGCTATCCGTCTCTGGTCATCGGCGGGGGGGATTGGAGAGGGTGCTGGACCTGCGGACCCGGTTCCGACCATCGTGCTTGGCGGCGTACATGGCCTTGTCTGCCCGGTCGAGCCAACTGGGGATGTCCTCGTTCTCTCTCCGTTGTGCGATCCCGAAGCTCGCGCTGACACGGAGGCCCTGAGAGGTCCGATCCCAGTCGTGGCCCGAGACCGAACGGCGCAATCGTTCGGCCACGTCCGTCGCTCCCTCCTCTTCGGCTCCAGGCAGGATTACCAGGAATTCCTCCCCGCCGTAGCGGATGCATGCATCGCTGTCCCGCACTCCGATCATGAGCAGTCGGGCGATGGCCTGGAGCACTTCGTCCCCGATCCCATGCCCATAGGTGTCGTTGATCTTCTTGAAGCGATCCGCATCGGCGAACATCGCCGTGATGTGGACGCCTGCATCCGCGCAGCGCTCGGTGAGTACCGGGAGCTGGTCGTCCAGCCAGGAGCGGTTGAGCAGACCGGTCAGGGGGTCGCGATCCGCGGCGGTCAGGCGCTCCTGCACTCGGGCCAGGTGGGCGAGTTCGTCGAGTCCCAGCAGGTCCAGGCGAAGGCTGACGGCGCCGATCTCCAGGTGATCGCCGGGCCGCAGGAGGGCCCGCTTGGTGCCGTCGCCGTTGACGGAGGTGCCATTGGTGGAGCCCAGGTCCTGGACCGTGATCTCTCCATTGTTGTTGCAGGTCACCCGGGTGTGATGTCGGCTGACGGAACTGTGAGTCAGGGCAAGTTCGCTGCGTTCGTCTCGGCCGATGACCAGTTCCTCGCCGGCACAGAGGGAAGCAAAACGCAGCATGTCGGGCCCGGCCACCACGCGGAGGGTCGGGATCGCGATGCGCTTGCTCCGTGCCTCTCGGGGCAGGTTGATCTTCAGCGTTGTTTCGCTGAGATCATCAATGGGGAGCAAGGGCCGTACTGCCCTGTCTTCGTAGCTTGACACCTGTGGCTCCACGTACCCACATCAGTGTAGGTTTCAGCCGGATGGATCACAACCGGTGGTCTACAGGCTAGGCCTATTCGACGTTCCGACGCTCGACCACGTGAAACTCCACCCGTCGGTTCGCTGCGCGGGCAGTCTCAGAGGTTTCCTGGACCAGTGGCTGGGTCTCGCCGAAGCCCGCAGCGGAGAGCAGGTCCTCGTTCACCCCCACCTGGATCAGGTAGCGTCGAACGGCCTGGGATCTCCGGAGAGACAACTCCAGGTTGTAGGTGTCGTCGCCCTGATCGTCCGTGTGACCGTGAATGGCTACATGTGTCAATTCGGAGTGATCAAGCAGAACTTCGGCCACCTCGTCGAGCAATGAGAAGGACTCACGCTTGATTTCGGCGGAGTCGAGTTCGAAGTAGATCTTGTCCATGATCCGGACCCGGTCCCCCTCCAGGGCGACCCGGGCACCTTCCAACACGATCTCGATACTGGCGGTCTGGCCCGCGTCGACGCTGAGCGCCTTCTCTGTGGTTCGGTAGCCCGGGGCGGAGATCACCAGGCTCCAGGCACCGGGGGCAAGGTCCAGACGTGTCACCCCGTCCGGGGCGCCTTCCTGGGAGACTTCTTCCCTCCCAAGGCCGCGTACCCAGGTGTTCGCCACCGGCAGTCCCTCGACGTCGCGTACCAGGATGGTGACGCCCACCGGCACCACCGCCGCGGCCAGTCGCAAGCTCTGCTCGTGTCGGCTGTCTGCGGGCACCTCCAGGGAAAAGAGCAAGGTCTGGAAGCCCTCCGCTTCGACGGTTCCACCGTAGTTTCCGGGAGGAAGCGAGCGGACGAGGTCACCGGCCTGGAGGGTGAAGGAGCCGGTCCAGGGGCCGCTGTTCAGATCAAGAACGGCCCCGGTGACCTGGTGGCCCGTCGAATCCAGGACCCGCACCAGGGTGGGGGTCAGGACGCCGTCAGGGCAACCGTCATGGTCGTCCACGCCGTTGAGGTCCTCGGGCTGGTCGATGCACAGGTCCACGTCGTCGGCGAGGCCATCGCCATCGGAGTCCAGGGATGAAAAGGGTCCTCCGAGGGACGCTGGCCTGTACGCGACGCCCAGGGCGATTCGCCAGTCCGGGGCCCCGATGCCCTGGGTGATTCCCATGCCAATGCCCACCTGGGCGATGAGCCCGGGGAAGACCTGGTAGTGGGCGCCTGCAAGCATTTCCACGGGCCTGGAGCCCGGGGTGCTCGAGCCCAGAACCAGCTCACCGTCCAGTTCGCCCGAGACGCGCAGGGTGTCGGTGGCGGCATAGGAGACGCCGGCAGCAAAGGGCAGGCGATGGCCCCAGTGCACGTCTCCGACCTGCTCCTGGGTGCCGGTGTGGAAGCCCGCTGAGGCTCCGATCCGGACCGGGCCCAGGTCGTAGCGGGCATCCGCCACAAGGCCTGCGGTGACGCCACTCTCTCCCAGCCACGCTTCCTCCTGGCCGCTGGGCAGCACGAGTCGGCCAGTCAGGCCGAGGACGGCCAGGCCGGGACCGAGGTCTCCCTGCCAGGCCTCGAAGGTGGCCAGGGCGCTCATGTCGCCCACCAGCTTGAAGCCCTGCTGTTGATACCCCTTGGAGTAGACGTGCAGGGGAAGATCCAGGGCGGCTCGGACCCGGGGCAGGGTGAACGAGCCGACGAGGTTCGCCGTGGCGACCGTGCCCAGGATCTCCAGTTCTTCCCGTTCCGGGTCGTCATAGCGGAAGATGAAGGGGTCGTCGGCGACGTTGAAGATCAGGGCCGCACCGGGTGACATGGGCTCACCCACAGCGGGATCGGACAGGTGGAAGAAGGCGTCACTGCCGACACCCGGATCGAAGCGCTGGGCATCCAGGTGCTCTGCGGCCCCCTCGTTGTCTGCCGCGGCCGCTGCCGGTGCCACGAGGAGGGCAAGCCAGGCCCCTCGCCGGCGGAACAGGGCCAGCAGGGAGAGCAGTGCCGGTGCCAGTCCGGGCAATCCAGGAATGGTGCTGCAGGCACCTCCGGTGAACTCGCCATCGGAGAACAGTCCGGGCACCGGGTCATCGGTGCTCACCTCGTCCACTGGGGGATCACAGGTGCTGTCGGTGGCGTCGGCGTCCAGGGGATCGGAGAGTCCGTCGCAGTCCTCGTCTCCATGACAGTCCTCCTCTCCGTCCAACAGGCCATCCCCATCCGTGTCGGGGTCCAGGGGGTCGGTTCCACAAGGCGGTTCGTCCTGGTTGACCAGGCCATCCTCATCGGCATCGCCACAGGGGCCATTCTCGTCGTTCGCATCCAGCAGGTCTGGAACGCCATCGCAGTCGCTGTCCCCGTCTCCCTCTTCCGAATCGGGGGTTCCGTCGTCGTCGGAGTCGGTGTCGCAGAAGTCCGCCAGCCCGTCTTCGTCAGTGTCGATCAGCCACTCGCTGGCATCGTCGAAGCCATCGCTGTCGGAATCCAGGTCATCCACCTCGCCCCCGTCCAGGGTGCAGAGGGCTTCCAGTGCGTCCCAGATACCGTCTCCGTCGGTGTCCAGGTCGTCGTCGCCGTTCTCCGGGTCGATCTCCCAGGCACCCACCGCGCCGTCCAGGTTCCAGTCCTCCACACCATCCTCGACGCCACCGCTGTCGGTGTCCGCGGACAGGGGGTCGGTGGTCGAGTCAGGATCGGCATCGGCGGTGAAGCAGACGTCGTCCTCGCCGTCGTCATGGGGGGTGGAGGCACCGACCTCGATGCTGTCCAGGAGGCCGTCCTCGTCGCCGTCACATGCGGCCGGGTCGCTGAAGTACACCAGCAACTCGTCCGAATCCGCCAGGCCGTCATCATCGGTGTCGGAGTCGGTGGGGTCCGTCCCTGCGGCGGCTTCCTCGGGATCGGTGAGACCGTCGCCATCTGCATCCACCGTCAGGGGGTCTGTAAGCCCTTCGTAGAGGGTCAGGGCACCCTCGACGCCGGCCAGGTCGCTGTCCAGATAGGCTCCGCCGACCAGCTCACCCGTGGCCAGACCAAGGGAAAACGAGGTGTCGTCTTCGATACCGAGCAGGCTGGACAGGTCGGCCCGGGGCAGGGCGAAGTCCAGGGTCCAGTCCGCCTCCCCGTCAAAGAGGCTGTCGGACTCGCTGACCCGGATCAGTTCCGAGGGGTCCACGGAGAAACTGGCCGAATAGGCCAGCCTGGTCTCCAGGCCCTCGCTGGTGTCCGACGGGGCGTAGACATAGACGACTTCAGGGGTGGGACCAGCGATGACCACGGCGGCTTCCAGCTGGGTCTGATCCCCGTCCAACTCGAACACCACAGCCCACGACCCGTTCTGGAAGGCCTCGTGAGCGGAGGTCTGCCAGGGGTCATCGTCCACGCGCATTCGCACGTAGACGGCGTCTTCGTCGGCAGTCCAGAAGCCTGCCGGCTCGTCATCGTCTCCCACCAGGTCCTGGTGTTCGTCGCCAGCCTGGTCGCCCGCCGGGTCGGTCAACACCTCGCCGGCAATGGTCAGGGGAATCCAGGAGTCGTCCGCGGGCCAGTTCGTGGCGGTCGCGGGGGCGGTGATCAGCAACAGGGTCGACAGCATCTTGGGCACCCTCCCACCTACCTTTTCCCTCGAAGGTATGGACAAGTCAAGGGGTAACCTTGAGACAATTCGAGGTATTGGGCTGGTTAGGGTCCAGGGCATGTCGGTTTCCCCGCGACCAGCTGCCACCGTCGTTGTCCTGAGGGACAGTGTTCGGGGGCCTGAGATCTTCCTGGTCAAGCGCTCGGGAAGAAGTGGCTTCATGCCCCACGCACACGTGTTTCCGGGAGGTCGCGTGGACCCGGATGACGCGCAGACCACCGTGGTTGGGGGCACCGGAGACCACCCTCGGATGGGGCTTCCTCGAGACCTGGCGGTGGCCTACCAGGTCTGTGCGGTGCGGGAGACTTTTGAAGAGGCCAACATCCTGTTGGCCCAGGGGGTCCCGGACCCTGCGGAGCGGCAGGCCCTCAACGACCGGGAGACCACCTTTGCCGAAGCTGCCCGGCGCCAGGGCTGGGTGGTGAATGCGGAGCAACTCGTCTACTGGTCCTGGTGGATCACCCCTCGCCAGGAGCCGCGCCGCTACGACACCCGTTTCTTCGTGGCAGGGGTGTCGCAGGCCCAGTCCGGTGAAGCTGCCCACGATGAACACGAGACGGTGGAGTCCGCCTGGTGGACGGCGAAGGAGGCCCTGGAACGCTTCGAGGCCGGGGAGATCTTCCTGGCGCCCCCGACCTTTGTGACCCTCTGTGAATTGCAGGGACTCACCACGGTCGATGCCGTGCTCGCCGCGGGCCGTGAGCGCCAGCCCCCACCGATTGAACCCAGCCTGGCCACGGAGCCGGACGGGTCCCTGGCCATTGTGATGCCAGGGGACCCGGATCACCCCGATCCCTCCATTCCTGGGCTGCCCCGCAGGCTGGTGATGTCCAAGGGGCGCTGGATCCGGCGCTGAAGCGGGTATGTTCCCGGGCGTGTTCGGCATCGCCTCCCTGTTGTTCAGCCTGACCCCTGCCTGGGGAGCCACGCCCTTTCGTGCGCCTCGACCCAAGCCCACTGACGTGGTCTGGCAGGAGGGACTGGAGAAGGACGTGGTGCTCGTCAAGGTTGTCGAGGGAAGTCCCAGGGTGCCCACGGTGCCGGGTGCGACCACCCGCCCGTTGTTCTCACGCTCACCGGAGGCGTTGAGAGCGGATCGGCAGACCTTTGACCCGGAGGGACGACTGGCGGACCTGACGACGTGGTGGCGCCTGGAAACCTCGGCCGGGAATGCGTCCGAGGTCGCCCGGCTTCTCAACCAGCAGCCCTGGGTCGAGCGGGCCCAGTTGGCCCTGGTCCCGTCCCCCCCGCCCATGGACCTGGAGCCTGCGACCCCGGATCTCACAGGCCACCAGGAATATCTCCGTGCGGCGCCAGTGGGGTTTGGTTTCGACGAGGCCAGCCGCTGGCCAGCGGGAGATGGGCGGCACGTGACGGTGGCAGACCTGGAGTACAGCTGGCTTCCGACCCACGAGGACCTGGAGGCCGCCTCGAATCCAGAGACATGGGGTCATGACACCGAGCTCTACCAGTCCCACGGGACCGCGGTGCTGGCACAACTGGTGGCCGGGGACAATGGCTACGGGGTGGTCGGAATGGTGCCTGCGTCGACCCCGCTGGTGGTGCACCCCTATGTCGATGCGGACAACTACAACATCGCTGATGCCATCGATGGGGCGGTGGCGCTGCTCGAGCCGGGAGATGTCCTGTTGATCGAGCAACAGGTCTATGACCCGACCGTCGGGGCCTACTTGCCGGTGGAGTGGGAGTCGGCAACCTTTGACGCCATCAGCCTGGCCGTGGCCAAGGGCATTGTGGTCGTGGAGCCTGCAGCCAATGGGGGACAGAACCTGGACGACCCCTTGTTGGAGGGCTGGTTTGACCGGGAGGAGCGGGACAGCGGGGCGATCCTGGTGGGGGGTGGCAACAGTCCCAACAGTGGCCTGACCCCACGCAACTGGACCGAGTGGGGTTCCAATTATGGAGGCCGAGTGGACGTCCAGGGCTGGTACGACTCCGTGGCCACGGCCTGGACCAACCTGGGCGGGAACCAGCTGGCCGACCTCTTCCTGCCGGAGGATGGCGATCCGCGCCAGGGCTACACCAGCCAGTTTGGAGGCACCTCCGCTGCTTCTCCCATGGTGGCGGCGGTCTGTGCAGTGGCAAATTCCGTGGCCATCGAGCTACACGGCGTGCCTTTTGAGCCCCTTGACCTGCGCGTGTTGTTGGTGACAACGGGGACGCCGCAGCCCGCTGAGGACGCAGGCGTACATCCCATCGGCCCCCAGCCCGACCTGCGGGCCGTGTTGCGCTACGGCCTGTTGCCCTGAACGCGGGCGTGGTTCATCCCTGGTCGGCCAGTGCCGCCGCCCGAGCGGCCTTTTTCAGCTTGTGTCGTGCGCCTGGTGAGAGTTCGATGGCACAGAGGACCGTGCGGCCTGCGGCCCCGACCACCCGGGACCTCAGAGCCAGGACCTGGCCGTCCGGCAGCTTGAGCCGAAGGGTGATCCGCTCCCCGCGCTTGGGATGAGGCAGCTTCATGGGCAGGGGTAGCGCGTGGTTGCACAGGTGGGTTTGCCAGTCGCGGATGAGGTTCTGGGGCTCGAGCCAGGTCACGTCGGCTCGGCGTTCGCCTTCGGTCCACTTCACCAGGGGATCGAAGACCGTTTCCTGGGAGGCCTCGTTGGTGACGCTGTAGACGCTGCTGGTGGACCAGACTCCAGAAGCCGATTGGCTGGCAGGGGAGGGGGGGGCGACCGATTTTTGCTGGACCTTCTGGGCTGGCCTGAGGCCCTCGTCCGTGTCGGGATGCAGGCGGGTGCGCAGGGCCTTGTTGATCCGGGCTCTGCCCCGCTTCTCTCCACCGGGGCCGGCATTGCTGGGGTTCCAGGTCTGGCTGCTGTCTGGAGGGGAGGAATCGCCGACCGCATACCGAGAGGTCGGTGATCGGCTCGGTGAGTGGCTCCGGGGCGGCCCACGCGACGACTGGACGCCCGAGACCGATTGAAGGCCCATCTGGGCCATTGTCCGCTGGGCGGTGAACGAGGTGGACCCCATCGAGCGTTCCTCGATCCAGCTATCCAGGAGGTCCCTGTCGCCGGTGCTCATCTCGAGGATTCGCGCAGCGTACTTGTAGACCTCGCCCAGGTCGTCGCGCTTGACCTGGATGATCTCGATGTTGGCCAGCACCGTGTCTGGGATGCCGGTGAGTTCCAGCTTCATCTCCGCGGTCTCGCCCTTTTTCATCCGGTTGTCGACGATGAAGGCAACAACCTCTCCCTGGATCCACCGGGCCGTTCCGAAGCTCATCAATCCCTGGTGCTTCAGGGCCACGGAAGCCTTGAAC